>PMIX01000112.1 GCA_003158395.1 Myxococcales bacterium
CCAGGACCACGTCCACGACCACCACTCATCGCTCCGATTGGGTGCGCGGCTTGATCATGGAAAGGCCTGTTCTTCCGGAGCGGCTCTCGCCTTCGCTGCGCTTGTCGCCGGATTGCGGTCGCAAGGCACCAGCGGTTATGGCGGCTGGCTGCTCCGGGTGTAGAGTTTTGTGTGCGTGCCCATCGTGGTCTTCGTCAACCGGGAAGCGCGAGCCAATCGCCGAGATCCGGACCGTGCGCGACGTTTCGCCAGTATCCTGGGTGAGACGGGTCACGTCCTGGCCCCGGCCAGTTCCGACGCGCTGGCTGCGGAAGCGCGGCAGGTGGCACAAGACCAGCCTTCGATCATCGGCGTGCACGGTGGCGACGGCACCCTGCATTGGACGGTGACGGCGCTCGTGCGTGCGTACGGGGAGCGTCCCCTACCCCCGCTGGCGCTGCTGCCGGGCGGAACCATGAACGTGGTGGCATCCTCGCTGGGCATCCTGGTGCAGCCCGAAGCGCTGCTGGCGCAGTTGGCCGCCTCTGAAAGGGCAGTCCGTCCGCCTTCCGTCCTGGTGCGCCGGTGCATGAAGGTTCAGGACGAATACGGCTTCGTTTTCGGAACCGGGCTCATCACCAATTTCCTGGAGGAGTACTACGCCGTGGGCGACTACGGAACCAGGCGCGCCATCTGGATCCTGCTGCGCTCCGTCCTGTCCGAAGCCACCACCCGGCGCTACGCGAAGCGCATCTTTCGTCGCTTCCACGGCCGGGTCTTCGTTGACGGGCAGATCCTGCCGTGGACTGCGCTCCTCGGTCTGGGCGCCGCCACGGTCAGCGAGATCGGCCTCGGCTTCAAGCTCAACCACCGCGCCGATGACCATCCCGGCCGCTTCAGTGTTCTGGCGATCCATTCGTCACCGCTCGGCTTGACCTGGGACCTGCCAGCGGTGCGCCAGGGCCGCGGCATCTCGCCCCGCCGCGCCTGGAGCGCTCTGGCCACGCGCCTGGTCATCGAGCCGGATGAGCCCGAAACCGTGTACACGGTCGACGGCGATCTCTATCGGGCGCATGGCAACCTGTCCGTGGAGTTGGGTCCCGCTCTTTCGTTCGTCAGGCCGCGAAGCGGTTGAAATGCGGCCCGCCCCGGCGATACCATTGATGTCCCCATGAGCACCTCCTTCCCGCTCGACGGCATGCGCATTCGTTTTTCGGGCGAGACCAACGTAGGGAGCACGCGGGACCACAACGAGGACTCATTGTTTCTTCCCACCCGCGAGCGCTTGGCCATCGTGGCCGACGGCATGGGGGGCCATGCTTCGGGCGAGGTGGCGAGCCGGCTGGCTGTGGAAACCATTGTCAGCCACCTGCAGGCCACCGAGAACGAGCAGGAGCTGACCTGGCCCTTCAAAGTGGACCGAGGCCACCGGTTTCAAGTCAACCGGCTGGTGGGTGCCATCAAGCTCGCCAATCTCAAAATTCACGAGGAGGCTCAACGCAACAGCGACCGCCGGGGCATGGGAACCACCGTGGTCTCGACCCTGTTTGCCGGGGGTGCACTCGTGGTCGGCCATGTGGGCGACAGCCGCCTCTACCGCCTGCGCGACGGCAGGCTTGAGCAGATGACCCAGGACCACTCCCTGCTCAACGACTACGTCAAGATGAAGCGCCTGTCGGCGGGCGAGATCGCGTCCTTTCCACACAAGAATGTCATCGTGCGCGCCCTGGGCATGAAGCCCTCGGTCGACGTGGACATCATCGTGGATCAGCCACGCCTGGGCGACCTCTATCTCTTGTGCACCGACGGCCTGTCGGGCATGGTTCCCGACCGGGAACTGGCCGAGCTTGCGGCAAGCGAGACCGACCTCGACAAGCTGTGCGAACGGCTGGTGGCCGCCGCCAACGCCCACGGCGGCCTCGACAACATCACCGTCGTGTGCGCGCGCTTGGAGCCACTCTAATCACCGTCCTCGCGCGCGCTTCGCCTATTCTCGATCGCCTGCTGGCCGCGGGTCCCGACCCGGAGGGCGCGCGTCCGCGCCTGGAACGACTGGTTGAGGCCGGCGCTGTGCTTCCCGAGGACGAGGCGGGACTGCGCCTGCTGGCCGCGCTCGTGTCAAGCGGCAGCTTTCTCACGGATCTGTTGCTGGCCGACGCCGATCGGTTGAGTGCGCTGCTGGCCGATCCCTTCTTCGACCGGGCCAAGCCGCGCGAGCGGACCATTGCCGAGGTCAAGGCGGCGGTGGCCGGCTGTACCGATTTGGCCGATGTTCAGCGCCGGCTGCGCCGGTATCGGCAAGTCGAAATGTTGCGTCTCGGTGTGCGTGAGCTGAGGCCCGGAACAAGCCTGGAGGTGGCGCGCGATCTTTCGGCACTCGCCGACGCGTGTCTGGACGCGGCGGTGGTCTTTTGCGAATCCCAGCTGCGCGCGGGCTACAGCGAGCCGGTCTGTGCTGACGAGTGCCCTGGCTTCGTGGTGGTGGCCATGGGCAAGCTGGGTGGTGAGGAGCTGAATTTCTCCTCGGACGTCGACCTCATCTACATCTACTCCTCCGACGAGGGACAGGCGGGCTCGCTCAGTCTGCACGAGTACTATTGCCGGCTATCACAAATGATCACGCGCGCGGTCGCCGAGATCACGGGGGACGGTTTCGTGTTTCGCGTGGACCTGCGCTTGCGGCCCGAAGGTGGAAGCGGCGCCATCTGCAACTCGCTGGCTGCTGCCGAGAGCTACTACGAGACCTTCGGCCGCACCTGGGAGAGGCAGGCCCTGCTGCGTGCGCGGCCGGCCGCCGGCGATCGGTCCTTGGGTGCGCGTTTCCTCAAGACCGTCGAGCCCTTTGTGTTTCCACGCTCTTCGGGGCCGCGCACGCTGGACGAAGTCCGCTCCCTGCGCCAGCAGTTCGTGGACAGCACCCAGCATCCGGGCTGGAACGTGAAGTTGGGTCAAGGGGGCATTCGCGACGTCGAGTTGGTGGCCCAGGCGCTGCAGCTTCTTTACGGTGGCAAGCGGCCCGATCTGCGCGAGCGCGCGACCCTGCCCGCGCTGCACAAGCTGGGACTGGCGGGTTTGTTGACGGCGCAAGAGGTGCGCACCCTTTCCGACGCCTATCACCTCTGGCGCGCTGTCGAGCACCGCATCCAGCTTGAGCAGGGCGCCCAGACGCACGAGCTGCCGGTTGAACCAAGTGGCCGGGACCGGCTGGCACGGCGACTGGGCCTGGCGGGCTTCGCCGAGCTGGATGCGCTGGTGGAACAGCAGCGCCGGGCGGTCAGTGCGGTGGCCGCTACCTTGGGCGAGCCGGAACAAGGACCGTCGGCCGTCGTGCTGCGCCTGCTCGATCCGGCCCTGCCCCGGCCGCAGCTTCTGGCCGATCTGCAGTCCTGTGGCTTTTCCAATGCAGAGGGGGCCGCGGAAACCCTGGAACTGGTGCGTGGCCGCCTGGCGCCCATCTGGCTGGAAGAAGCCATCGCCTCGCCCAACCCCGACCGGGCCTTGGACCGCTTTCGCGATCTGTCCGTGCGCGCATCGACCGGGTTGGAGGCTATGCTGCGCGAAGATCGCCAGCTCCTCACCATCCTGGCTGCCCTGTTCGGCACCAGCGAGCGGCTGTCTCGACACCTGCTCACCCATCCTGCGACTTGGCCTGGTCTATTATCCGGTCCCGGCGACCCGCGGCCGGATCCGATGGAGTGGCAGGGCCGGCTGCCGGCACGCCTGGCCGGTTGCGACTACGAAGAGGCCCTGCGCGAGATGCGCCGTTTTCAGGGCGAGGAGATCCTGCGTATCGGACTGCACGACGTCGCCGGCAATCTGGCCCACGAAGAGGTGTCGGCCCAGCTGGGCCTGCTGGCCGAGACCTGCCTGGCTCAGGCCGTGATCCGCGTGGCGGCCGAGTTGGAGACGCGCACGGGAAAGCCCGACGCGGAATTGACCATTCTGGTTCTGGGCAGTTGCGGTGCGCGCGAGATGCGCTACGGCTCGGACCTGGAGCTGGTATTTCTCTACCAACACGAGGGCGTGACCCCATCAGGAATCGAGTACCAGGACTGGTTTGGCCGCCTGGCCAAGCGGCTGATCAGCGCGCTGGGCGCTTTGCTGGACGAGGGACGCTTGTACAACGTCGACACGCGACTGCGGCCCTCGGGATCGCAAGGGCTGCTGGTCACCACCTATCAGGCTTTCGAGGACTACCACCATGAGTCTGCCGCCCCTTGGGAACGCATGGCGCTTCTGCGCGCGCGGCCGGCGTTCGTGCTGCCGGGCGCGGGCGCGCCAAGTGGATTCGACGAGCGACTAGAGAGGATCGCCTACCAGACACCGCCGAATGAAGATTCTTTGCGCACGGACCTGCTGCACCTGCGCCAGCGCATCGAGAGCGAACGCGCCGGCGACCTGAGCGAGTCTCTGCATCTGCGCTTTGCGCCCGGCGGGCTCACTGATCTCGAGTTCCTGGCGGCCTGGGGCCAGCTTCGCCATGGCGAGATCGACCCGGCTTTGCGCACCACCCATCCGCCAGCCGCCCTGCAACGCATGGTCGAGCGGGGTGAGCTGGTCGCGGGCGTGCTTGACGACTATCGCTTCCTGCAGCGGGCTGGCCTGCGCCTGCGCCTGCTGCGCGATCAACACGACGACCGGTTGCAGAGCGAGGACCGCTCATCCCTGGCGCGCAGCTTGGGCATGAGTGAGGGGCAACTCTCCCACCAGCTCGGCACGCGGATGGCGCGTGTGCGCGCGGAGTTTTTCCAGCGGTTGGGGTGAATTGGCTTATGCTTGAGCGCTGGTGAGAAAAACTAGCCAAACCCGAATGGCAGCCGTGCCCCGGCAGGCACTAGGCTCTTTGCTCGCCACGCTGTGGTGTCTGCAGAGCTTGCCAGCCACTGCCCAGCCGACGGAAACAGGAGACTTTCGTGCGCCGGATTTGGTCGAACCTTCGCGCCTGGATGCCAGCATCCATCTCGACATTCGCTACGCCACCACCAACAACTTCACTGGCCGCAAGCTGTACACCGCGGCGCGGGCATTTCTGCAGCGACCGGCCGCTGAGGCGCTCGTGCGTGCCCACCAGGTGCTCAAAGCGCGCGGCTACGGCCTACTCATCTTCGATGGCTACCGTCCCTGGTCGGTGACCAAGGTGTTCTGGGACGTGACTGCGCCTGACAAGCGCAAGTTTGTGGCCGACCCGCAAAAAGGATCGCGGCACAACCGCGGCTGCGCGGTCGACGTGGGCCTGTATGATCTTCGCACCGGGAAAGAAGTCGCCATGCCCAGCGCTTTCGATGAAATGTCGGAGCGAGCCGCGGCAGACTACAAGGGCGGCACGTCTTCAGAACGAGGCACGCGCGCGCTTCTGCGCCAGGCCTTGGAGAAAGAAGGGTTCAGTGTCAACCCCGACGAATGGTGGCACTTCGACTACAAAGACTGGCGTTTCTATCGCATCCTGGACCTGCGAGATCCTGGTTAGTCCCGCCGGATGGGACCCTGGTTGTAGCCTCGCTCGCCAAAGGGTTGCAGTTTCTCCAGCCAGATCTCTTCCAGCAGGGTGAGTTCGTCCTCTAGGGAGAAATTTGGATGGTCGCTGGGCTTCACGATTTCCAGGATCTCGAAGCTGAAAACATCGGGGCCGAACTGGTTCCAGTCGTTCTGTAGCGCCGCATTGTCGTGGCGGCCGATGGTCAGCATAAAGCGGTGCTTGTTCAGGGGGCCGTGCAGATTCGTGCTGCTTCCCAAGAGGATCCTCCCGGTCTTGGTGTTCTTGATCTGGAAGATCCCGGCCTGGCGCGCGGTTTCCTTGTAGGCGCGTCTCAGCTCGGCGCGGGTCTTGTTTGGGGCGGACGGGCCTGGCATTTCTCTTGACCGGGTCTGGAACTATTTCTATATTAGTCGAATTAATTCGGCATAGTCAAGATGGACAACAACCAACACGTTGGTGACCTGGTCGAGTTTTTCAAGGTGCTGGGCGAGCCTAACCGCCTGCGTATCGTGGGGCTCTTGGGCCAGCGGGCCTACACGGTGGAGCAACTAGCCGTGACTCTGGGCGTGGGTGCCTCGACGGTGTCGCACCACTTGGCGCGCCTGGCGCGGGCGGGCCTGGTCGCCGCGCGCAGCGAGAGCTACTACAACCTCTATTCGCTCCAGACCAATGCTCTCTCGGGCATGGCAAAGGAGCTGCTGGCACAGGCGCAGCCAGCCCGCCCCGCTCACGAGCAAGGGCTGAGCGATTTCGATCGCAAGGTGCTGGCCACCTTCACCACCAGCGATGGCCGGATCAAGGCCTTCCCCATGCAGGAAAGAAAGTTCCGCGTGCTGCTCCGCCACGTGCTGCCATCCTTCAGTCACGGCGTGCGCTACACGGAGAAGAGGGTCAACGAGATCCTGTCCAAGTACAACGACGATACCGCTCGACTGCGCCGCTGGCTGGTGGACTTCGGCTACATGGCCCGGGAAGGCGGGGGCGGCAAGTACTGGCGGGTGGATGAGGGGTGAGCCGTCATCCAGTCAGCGGGGTCTGGCTGATCCGCAGCGAGCTTGACTCCACTCATGCCGCTCGGCGCCCAGCATGCCTTGCCGGGGGCCTTGGACGTCCGGGGGCAATCTCGCGCAAGCGCGATGGATCGTGGGCCAGCAAGCGCAGCAGGTTGCTCATCGGAACGCTCACATGGCGACTTAGCGTCGTCTCCGCGACATGGCGCGATCCATTTCGCGCTGGGCCTCGCGTTTCTTGACGTCCTCGCGCCGGTCGTACTCCTGCTTGCCGTGCACCAGCGCCAGCTCCACTTTCACACGACCGCGCTTCTCGTAGAGCGAGAGCGGGATCAACGTGTAGCCCTTCTCGCGCACCTTCGCCACCAGGCGATCGATCTCCCGCCGGTGCAACAACAGCTTGCGCCGCCGGCGCGGTTCATGGTTGCGCGCGTGGGCAAAGGCATAGACGCCGATCTCCAGCTGATGCAGCCACGCCTCGCCGCCCTCCACGCTGGCGTAGGCGTCGATGAGGGTAACCGTCCCGTCGCGGATGGACTTGACCTCGGAACCGACCAGCGCCAGGCCCGCCTCGATGGTCTCGTCGATCTCGTACTCGTGGCGCGCCTTTCGGTTGCGCGCCAGCACCTTGGTGTCATCTGACCGGCTCTTGCGCCCGGCCCCGCCCGCCACTCTGGTCCCCCGCCTACAGCTTGCTGCCCTCGCCTGGGAGGCGCACGGCCAGCGGTGTCTCGCCGGCCATGGCCCGGCGCAGATAGGTGGGCTTGTCGAACTCGCTTTCCTCGATGCACAGGTGGTCGGCCAGTGCCGCCGGCACCGTGCCCGGGGCACGGCGCGGACCGCTGCCCGGGACCGTGCTCATAGGCGAGGTGACGGCGGGACGAATGACCGGCCGCGACTCTGGAACCGGGGCAGCCCGCTCGCCGACCGCCAAAGGAAAGGAGGGCGCCGACCCGGCCCCGAACACCGGAGGCGGTGTGTAGATCATGGCGCCGGCCGGATACGAAGTGGGCGCGGAAAACTCGTCGAGTGCGGTGTCGGCGAACTCGACGACTTCCGGCACCGTGCTGCGCACGGGCGCTGAGATCACGACGGGCGGCGAGCCGACGACCGCTGCGGGAGCCCTCGCCAGGCTGGGAACGGGCGGGGGAGCCGCTGGCCCGGCCAGTGGCGCGCGAGGCAGCGCTGGATTCGGCGCAAGCGCCGCGTGCGAAATGGGCAGCACCATCTGGTGGTCGGCCGGCCTCCTGCTCGGGCGGGCATTCAAGGAGCCGGCGGTTGAAGCCTCGACCGCTGTGCGGCCCTGGAAGCCCGTCGCAATCACAGTCAGACACACCTCGTCGGCCATGTTGGCGTCGATGACCGAGCCGAAGATGATGTTGGCGTCGGGATCGGCGGCTTCCTGAATCAGGGTGCAGGCCTCGGTGACCTCGGCCAGCATGAGGTCGGGGCCGCCGGTGATGTTGACCAGGATTCCGGTGGCACCGTTGATCGAGACGTCCTCGAGCAGCGGGGAATTGATGGCCATCTGCGCTGCATCGAGGGCGCGCTTTTCGCCCTTGCCGTGGCCCGATCCCATCAGTGCCCGACCCATGCCGGTCATGATGGTACGCACGTCCGCAAAGTCGACGTTGATGAGGCCGGGCATCATGACCAGATCGCTGATGCCACGCACGGCCGTGGCGCACACGCTGTCGACCATGTTGAACGACTCGCGCAGGGTCATGTGCTTGCCGGCCAGAGCAACGAGCCGGTCGTTAGGGATGACGATGAGCGCGTCCACCGACTTGCCCAGCTCGGCCACGCCCGCATTCGCCTTCTTCTTGCGCTGCAGGCCCTCGAATGCGAACGGCTTGGTCACCACCGCGACGGTCAGCGCACCCGCCTCGCGTGCGATACGCGCGATCACGGGCGCCGCGCCGGTGCCGGTGCCNNCTTGGTGGGCGCCTGGTTGGTCTCCAGCACCTGGCAGTCGGTGTTGACGGCCACAAAGTCCACTCCCTGGATGCCGGCCTCAATCATGGTGTTGACCGCGTTCCCGCCGCCCCCGCCCACGCCTATCACCTTGATCTTCGGACCTTGAGCCTGGTCGTCGAATTCGAGCATGTGATCTCTCCTGGACTACTTGGATCGCACGGCCTGCGCCATGCTCCAAATTTTTCACACGACGAAATCAACCGCGAGCGGCGGACAAGGGCCGGTACCTGATCACTTGTGCAGGGCGGACGCGGCCCTTGTCCGACATCCACCCCAGCGAAGAGAAGATCGGCCATAATCGCCGCATGGTTTTGTTGTTCCGCACCATGTTTTTCCGATCGATTCCGCTTTTCGCCTGCGCGCTGTCCGGCCTTTGGGGATGCGCCAAAGCGCCACCCGACCCGAGCACGAGTCCTTTGCCGGACGCAGCCGCGGACGGCCCAAATGACGCGGTGCTCCCAGTTATTGGAACAGTCTCTATCTCGGCGGCGACGCGAACCGCGCGGCCCACGACGGGATTCGGCGCCAGCTACTGGGAATGGGCCCCGACCTGGGGCGACCCGATTGCAGGAACTGAGGATCAGGTCCACACCCTCGCGCCCTTCGTCATGCGCGTCGGAGGTTACAACAACGATGCGAACACCCCTGATCCGTTCGACAACGCTCAGATGGACCGGGCGATGACCTACGCGCAGGCCATCGGCGCCGACATGATCTTGCAGATTCCGTTGCTCGCCGACACGACCGGCGCGGCCCCGAACTCAGACACGGCGGCGGCCATGGTGACCTATGCGAACGTGACCAAGGGCTACGGGGTCAAGTATTTCTCTATCGGCAACGAGCCCGACATCTATGGGGACGCGACCGGGTCAACCAAGGGCATTCCTTTGTACACGCCACTGTCCTACTGCGCGACTGCCCAGGCCTTCGTCGCGATGATGAAGTGGGTCGATCCGACGATCAAGATCGTGGGACCGGATCTGTCGTGGAAATACCAGCCCTCCAACGACTGGCTCACCAAGATCCTGCAGAATTGCGGCTCGCTGTTCGACATCGTGACCATCCACCGCTACCCCTTCGACCCAACCAAGGCGACCATCGAGAACGCTGCCGCCGATGCGCCCGCCCTGCGAGGCGTGATCGCGCACGTTCAATCCATCATGCAGACAACCGGCATGGGTAACAAACCGCTGGCCATCACTGAGGCCAACATCACCTGGGACGGTACGCCATCCAAGTCTACTCTGCCCGCGTCTCCCGGCACGGTTCCCGCCGGGCTCTGGGCAGCCGACACGTTCGGGGTTAGCCTTGAGACGGGGCTGTGGGCGACCGTGTTTTGGAGCACACGCGAGGGCTGGACCCTGGGCCTTTTCGCGGCCGCGGATGGCAAGCCGCAGCCGGCCTATTGGGCGTTCTGGCTCTACGCCACGCACTTCGGTCCCACGCTGCTCTCAGTATCGTCGACGCCCACCGGAGTTCGCGCATACGCCAGCCGCAACCAGGCGGACGATGCGACCCAGGTCGTTGTGGTCAACTGGAACGACGCAACGGCCACTCTTACACTCGGCGTCGACGGCCTCGCAACCACTCCCACGCCCCCGACCTTTGTGCTCCCTGGGCTGTCCCTCGCGGCGATCGAGATCCCGGACACCGGGACAGCGTCGGCTTTGACCTACGGTGCGGCCCAACAGCAGGCGAGTCTGCCGCCGCAGCCATTGCCCGGCCCGTAGCCGGACCTGCGGTTCGGAAGCCTGCACGCATTTGCCCCGGTCACGTCCGGGGCGAATTCGGGCCGCGCGCCAAGAGCACGCGCCAGCGACCAAGCCAGGCAAGCAGGCGCACCAGCAGGGCCATGGAGAGCGGCCGGGTGAAGCGCAGGGGACGCTTCTGCAGCACCCGTTCCACCACATCGACCGCCTGGTCGAGCGTGTACATGGTGCTGATAGCCGGCATGCGTGACCGGGCTCGCCCGGCGCGAGACCCCGGTGACCTGCCACCCCCGATCAAGCAGCCGCCGCGTGCTGTGCAGCCCGATGCCGTCGGAGTTCCCGATGATGAGGGCGCGGCGGAGCAAGGGGCGCGAGTATACTTGTTCTTCTGGCTCGAGTCGCTGCCCGGAAATGGTCCATCGAGCCCCGGCAGAAGGCTCGGACTCGACGCTTCATGCACCAGTGGGCCTGCCCACTAGCCGGAGCGGCCGGTGACAGTGCTATTCTGCGCGCCTTGTCTCGGGACGGCTATTCTCCAATGGTTCGCGCGCGCCGGCATGTCGGCTGGCTCATGCTTGCCTTCCTGCTCAATCCACGGCTCGGTCACGCGGCGATAGTCAATTCGACAGGAGACTGCCCGCGGAGCGCCGACGTCGAGCCGGCGCTGGCTCAGTTGCTGAGCGGCAGGTCGGACCGTACGTCATCTGCGGTTGTCACGGTGCGCGACCTGGGCGCGCGCTGGTCGGTGCAGGTGGCCGGCCGCACCGCCACCTACCCTGATCCTGCGCGAAACTGCCCTGAGCGAACGAAGATTGCGGCTGTCTTTGCGGCTCTCGTGCTTGAACCTCCGGACATGGGAGATCTGTCTCCGGCTCCATCCAGGGGCGAATCCACGGCTTCGCCGCAACCTCGCCTGCTCCGGATGCACCGGCTCGCTCTTGCGCCCGAGTTCCTGTTCGCACCAGGAGCGGGGGGGCGCGGCTCTGCCCGGACCTGGGGCGGATCCCTGCGCTGGCTGGCGTCTGGGGAACGCTTCGGCCTGACCGCCGGACTGGAGGCCAGCTATCCGACCGTCGCCAAGGTCCGAGAGTACGAGCTGTCACTGGCGCGGGTATCCCTTGATACTTCAGCGAGCCTTTCCTGGCGCTGGGGTGCAGCCGAATTCGGCATCGAGATCGGGCCGTATGGGACTTTGCTGCTTGCGCACGGGCACGGTTTGTTCCCGAACGCGAGTTCGGCGCATATTGACGCGGGGGGGCGCCTCGGGTTTCGCGTTCAAAGTGTCGGTCGACGGGTGTCACCTTTCCTGGCCTTTCAGGCGGAACTTGGCGCGCGCCATTTCTCCCTAATGGTCGATCGGATCGGGGATGTGGGCACCGCTCCACGGATCTGGTTGGGCCTGCTAGCAGGCGGCAGCATATCGCTCGGTCGGGGTGACAACTGAAATGGGAACCCTCAAAGGGTTCCCATACCCTCCCGCGATGGTCCGCCGCCGGCAAAGCCGGCGGGCTCCCCACGCGACTACCTACATAGGAACCCTGGAAGGGTTCCCATACCCTCCCGCGATGGTCCGCCGCCGGCAAAGCCAGCGGGCTCCCCACGCGACTACCTACATGGGAACCCTGGAAGGGTTCCCATACCCTCCCGCGATGGTCCGCCGCCGGCAAAGCCGGCGGGCTCCCCACGCGACTAGAAGCTTTCCACGGTCTAGTGACATACTTAGGCTGTGCAGAGGTGGACCAGCGCCCAACCCGAGGAAAGCAACGCGCCCTGCGCAGCCGCCGCTCCTCGCCTTCCCGAGATTTCCGGTCCCCTGGTCTTCGAGGACGTCTACCACGCCTACTTTCGGCAGACGGTGGCCTGGATACGCGTTTTCGGTGTGCCCGAGGCCGAGATTGAGGACGTCGCGCAGGAGGTATTCCTGGTCGTGCGTCGCAAGTTGCCGCACTTCCGCGGTGACAACCTGGCGGGCTGGCTGTATCGGATCGCCCAACTCACAGTGCGGAATTTCCGCCGCCTGGCCTGGTTCAAGCATTGGCTCTGGCGCGGCCAGGGTGTGGATGCCGCAGAAACAGCGGACATGAGCGCCTCACCGGCGATGGCGCTTGAGAAGAAGCAGGATCGGCGCGTGCTCGCCCAGATGCTCGCCCGCATGAGCGAAAAGCGGCGCGCGACCCTGGTGCTGTTCGAGATTGAAGGCTACAGCGGTCAGGAGATCGCTACATTGCACGGTGTGCCCGTGAAAACCGTCTGGACCAGGCTTCACCACGCACGCAAGGATCTGGTGGGCATGGTCGCCGCTCGGCGTAGGCAGAGAGAAGCGGGAAGGCCATGAAAGAACGATTGCTCGAAATGCGAGACTTTCGCGATCCCGACGAGGCAGAGACTGCGCGGCTGCTGCGATCGCTGCCTCCCACTGCTGCCAGCGAAGCGGCGGAGAGGCGAGTCTACGCTCGGATCTCAGCCGGGCGCTCCCGAGGCCTGCGCTTGGCCCGGGCTGCGGTCCTGGTGACAGCCCTGCTGGTCAGTACCACCATTCTCAGTGCTACGCTGGCTCGTCGTTGGTTTGCTCGCCCGGATGAGAAAGCGTCGGGCTCGGCGCTGACCTTGCCAGCCGCCCAGCCAAGGCACACGACCGCGCGGCCAGAGCAACGACCGGAGGAGAGACCAGCCCCGGCCGATGGCATCCCGACTTCGCCCTCGGCAATGGACGAGGGCGCTGCGCTGTCCCCATCTGCCGGCCAGGTCAGCACCCATCGCGGCCGCAGGAGCAATTTGCTGGACGGAAAACAGCAGGCAGTCGCATCCGGCGATCGGCAGGGTTCGGTCGAAGAGTCGCCTTCAATAGAAGCGGCCCCGGCCCCGCCACCGCCCGAAGAGGCGGCGCTGGTGATGGCGGCCTTGCGATCCCTCCGCCGCGAGCACAACCCGGCGCGAGCCAGCGTCCTGCTGCAAACCTACCTTACGCGCTTTCCCAAAGGCGTGCTCACCGAAGAAGCGCTAGCCATCGGCATGGAGGCGGCTGCGGCTCGCCATGATGCTCCTTCCGCCAAGGCGCTGGCCAACCAATATCTTGCGCGCTACCCGGCGGGCCGGTTCGTCGGTCTGGCGCGCAAGACAGCGAGCGCGACCAAGCCTTGAGGAGTTTGGTCTACATGGGAACCCTCAAAGTGCGGGCTCCCCGCCCGGCCTCCGGTGCTGTGGCGGTCGCGGTGCTGATGGCCGTCGGCGCGTGCGGCGACCAGATCCATCTCGGAGGTGCCCCGCCTGCCCCAGATGCCTCACCTGTCCCAGACGCCACAGATGCTACACCTGCCCCACTCTACTGGTTCGCCGATCACGAGACCGGGGATCTGTCCCAGTGGGCCGAAGGTGCGGTCAGCGACCAGATCGTGTCAGCGGACGCACAGCTCACGGTCGTTAATTCTCCCACGCACAGTGGACGATTCGCGGTCATGTCAGCCATCAACGCCGCCACCAGGACCTCATACGCTCGGCTGTTTAGGTCGGGGGTTTTGCCGAACGATGCCTACTTCCGGGTGTGGATGTACATTCCGCAACGCTACACCATCGGGCTGTACTGGAACGTGTTTGAGTTCCAGGGGCGCACCGATCCTGCGAAACCCTCCAGCTATGTGTACCTGTGGAGCCTCGACCTGGAGCAAGCCTCGAACGGCGATATGTCCTGGTACCTTTTTGATGACTTGCGCCAGAAAAGGTACCCTCCCCAGGTAACGACCGTGGCCCCCATCGGGCGCTGGTTCCTTGTCGAAGCGTTCATGCATCAAGCGACGGACAATTCGGGACAGGTCACGTTCTGGATCGACGGCACTCTGTTGGTTGACGTGACCGGGGTGTCAACCGTGCCCACCATGTGGCTGTCGTGGAACGTGGGTGGGTCGGCATCGAACATCGCCGAACAGCCGGCCGAGATCTTTCTCGACGACGCCGCAATCAGCCCCGAGAAGTGAACCTCCGAACGGGTTGGGCTAGAACGCGCTCGACAAGGCCCGACGCAAACGGCTGAAGATGCCGCTGCGGGCTGGGGCACTGGGCGTGCGTCCAGTCAGGCTGTGTTGGCTGGCCCCGTATTGCACCAGGCCGACGCCGGTGGAAAACGCTGGCGACTTGACCACGTCAGCCAGGCCTCCGACGCCTTTGGGCATGCCCAGCCGCACCGGGATGCCTAGCACCTCTTCGGCCAGCTCGGCCATGCCAGGGAGTTGCGTGGCGCCGCCAGTGATCACCGCGCCCGAGGCCAGCATGTCCTCGCAGCCCAGGCGCATGATCTCCGCCTTGACAAAGGAGAAGATTTCTTCGATCCGCGGCTGGATGATGTCCCGACACAACATCTGACGCGACAGCACGCGCGGCGCGCGGCCGCCCACCGAGGCCACCTCGATGGGCTCAGTTTCGGACACCATGCTGGCCAGTGCGCAGCCCCAGCGGTGCTTGATCTTCTCTGCTTCGTGCGGTGGCGTGCGCAGGCCAAACGCGATGTCGCTGGTAAGCTGGTGCCCGCCGAGCGGAATCACGCTGGTGTGGGCCACAGCGCCCTCGGTGAAGATGGCGATGTCCGTGGTGCCGCCACCGATGTCGACCAAGGCCACGCCCAGATCCTTCTCGTCGCGTTCCAGCACCGCCTCGCCCGAGGCGAGCGGCTCAAGCACGGTGTCCACCACTTCCAGGTCGCACCGGCTGCAGCACTTGATGATGTTCTGCAGAGCCGCGGCCGCAGCCGTGACGATGTGCACCCGCGCTTCCAGGCGCACCCCGCACATGCCGAGCGGCTCGCGCACGCCGTCCTGGCCGTCGACCCGGTATTCCTGGGGCAGCACGTGTAGCACGTGCCGGTCGGCCGGCAGGTTGATGGCGCGCGCCAGTTCGAGCACCTTGGCCACGTCGCTGGGTCGCACTTCCTTGTCCTTGATGGCAACCGTGCCGGTGGAATTCACCCCCTTGATGTGGCCGCCCGCGATCCCCACATAGACCTGCGAGATCTCGCACCCCGACATACCCTCGGCTTCCAGCACAGCCTGCTTGATCGCCGCGACAGTGGAGTCGATGTTGACGATGACCCCCTTCTTCAACCCGCGCGAAACATGCGTGCCGATGCCGATGACATCAAGCCCGCTCTCGACCATTTCCGCCACGATGGCCGCGATCTTGGTCGTGCCGATGTCGAGCCCAACGATGATGTCGGAGCTTCGTCTCGCCATGTTTTTGCTCGTCTCCGTTCCTTCGGTCTGTCAGTTATTGGCCGGCTTGGATGCCGGCTTTGCGGCCTCGGCGTCGCCGTCGAGGCCACGGATTAGCACCGGGACTTGTCGGCCGCCAAGGTCGAGGTTTACGACCCGCACGGCAGACGACCCGCCCCAATGTTCTTTTTCCACAGCTTCCAGGATCTGATCGAATCGCGCCAATTTCTTGCTGTATTCGCCCCGACCCAGCCGGATCTCGGCACCGCCCTCCAGGAGGACCAAGGCAAAGCCAAAGCGTGGGTCGATGCTGACCTCGGACAGCGCCGGCCGGCCGGGCCGAAGGCGGTAGTCGTCGAGCAGGGCCAGGGCCTCGCGAAACACCGCTGCACTGGCCTCGGGAAGTTTCGCGTATTGTTCCCGGCCGATGCCAGTCAAGACTGGCAGGCCTTCGGCCTCGTCCATGCGTGCCCGTTTGAACGGCCGCCCATTCTCGTCGAGGAGGTAGAGCCCGCCCAGGGATGCAACCGCCACTGCGCGCCGCTCGACCAGACCAATGTGCAGGACCGACGGCAGATGGCGTTTCACCTGCGCGGCCGCGACCCACGGGTGCGCGGCCAACCGTGCCGCAACCTCATCGGTGTCGATGCTGAGCAATTTATCGCCAAGCGCCACCCCGGCCAGCGCCGCAAGCTCCTCGGGTCGGGCATGCTGCACGGGCGCGATGTCGATCTGCTTGACCTGAAAGCGGGGCGAATCGACGACGGTGCGGACCGCCCATTGGCCGCCCCACCCCGCACCTCCCAGCACGGCCAGTGCGACGATGACCTTCCCCAGCACCCGTCCGACCAGCCACGCCCCGCGGGCAAGATGGACCAGCCCGGCCGTGAACGCGAGCAGCAGGCTGCGCCTCTGCACGACCGTGCGCCGATTGCGTCGCCGCCTGAACCAGCCGCGCCGGGAGACATGGTGTTCGGGAACGGCTGCCCCGACCGTCATCGCCCGCCCCCCGCCCAGCCGCACGACAGGGCTCAGCCCGCCGGACAGAGCTGTCCTGCCCGCCAGGCTGATGGCCGCGTCGTTGTGCACCCTAGAAAGATCACCCCGTCAGGCGACACCGCCAAATTTTCGATCGCTTGCGAGCGCCGCATTCAGGTGAGTAGCAAGTTCCGGAACGGCCGTCGGTTCTTCCAGCGGTAGGTATGAAAGTCGCGCTGGTCTGTCGAAAGAATCCGGCCGCTTCCGATCTCCTCTGCCAGCACCACGAGCGACGCGTCAGCCAGGTCCATGGGCAGGTCCGCGTAGTGCTCCATCAGCTCCTCGATTCGCGGCAGATTCCCATCGCCTATCTGGAACACACCGCAGGCGCCGTTGCGAACCCCGCGCAAGAACGCCAACTGCGCAGGCACACCGAGTCGGCTGAGCAGCAGATGACATGTTTCGGTCAGGACGGGCCAGGTGGTGATCAACCCCTCGTGCACGCCGGCCATGGCCTGTAGCGCCGCCTGATGGTGCCGATCGGCACGGTTCGCCAGTGCCAGCCAGAAACCCGTGTCGGCGATGATCATGCCTTGCGGCCCAGCGAGCGCGTCAGGTCCTTTTTGTAGCCGGAAGACAGGTCTTCCGGGCCGTCCGCACAGCCGACAAAACCGGCCGACTTGAGGATGGACAGCGGCTCACCGCCCTCGCTCAGCGCTTCATCGCAATAGCGAGCAAGAGACTCCTGCACGACCTGCGATAGGCTTCGGCGGGTGCGTTTCCGCACCAGACTGACCTTGCGGGCCAGCGCCTTGTCCAGCCTTGCATTGATCCGGCATTCGTTCCGCATGGCGATGTCATACAGTATGTCAGACAGATCACCTGGCGGTCAAGGCCCCTCGTCGTGCCGTAGTCGAGGCGCAGCCCGTGGCGTCTTCCGCGCTCTATTGGCGCGCTCGCCAGCACCCGTCTGATGAAAGATACCACTTCGCCACCAGGCTCACGACCAACCCGCGTCGGACGCAGGAATTGGCCAACCCGTCCGGTGGACTACTGGCTCACGAGCGGCACGCTTTGCAGAACGCTGCTCATGCTGGAAAGCGCAGCAACACGCAGTTGGGCATCGCTGAAACCGTAGACCCAGTCGTCCATGAAGATGCTGCGTTTCACCAACGACTTGGAATCAGTCCACCACTCGTCGCAGTTGGCCGTAGCGCTCACCGTCGAGGGGTCCAGGAAGGGCAGCCGGCCATGCTCACTGATACCGGTGTCGAGTGAAATATCGAAGACCATCAAACCTGCAAAAGTCAGATCCTGGGCATAGACGCCGTTGCCGCCGCCTTCGCATACCGTGATGGGCAGGGCCAGCATCTTCTTGGGCGCAAAGTAGTTGAACGCCAGGTGGTTGGTAAGAGCCTCCGAATTCGACCCTCGGGTGCCGATCACCGTCTTCCACGCCAGCTTGGGATTCGCCAGGTCGGTCACGTCGAAGATTTGAATCTGAATGCCGTTGAAGAAAGCGAAGGAACCCTGGTCATCGGCAGTGAATCCGATGGCTAGCAGATGGTTGGCGTCCAAGCGCTGCATATAGGTCGAGAAGCCCGGAATCTGCAGCTCACCCAGCGTCTTGGGCTGCGTGGCGTCGGTCAGGTCAAAGACGAAGAGCGGGTCCGTCTTCTTGAAGGTGACTACGAATCCGCGGTCACCGTCGAAACGCACCGAGCGGATGTCTTCTTGTGGGGCGATACCCCCGATTTGTCCCAGCTGTGCGAGCTTGCCACTCTGTTCGCCGAACGTCGTGAGATAGCTTATGACTGAGGGATCAGGCACCCAGCCCTTGGTCGAGGCTACCCGCAGAACGCCATTGTCCTCGTCCATGGCAAATTGGTTGAGGATGTGGCCCGGCAAGGTGACGCTACCGACATAGCTCGTGTCGGTGCCGTTGAGGGCGAACTTGTGGACGAAGGAATCCGTGGGCTGGTAGTAGGAGTAGTAGTAACTGCCGCTCGAATAGTCCTGTTCGTAGGTTCGGTCGACTGCCATATACAGAGCGGTCGGCGAGGAATACACGTAGCCGGGGCTAGAGCCCAAGACTGTGCGGGTCTGGCTTTCGAGCTGGGTGAGGTCGAAGGCGTTGAGCGAAACGAAACTTCCGCCTTGTGCATTCTGCGCCACCAGAGCGTGCTGACAGTCCGAGCTGGGCGTGGCGGTTCCGCCGGGCTTGGTCATGTTCGACCACGGCAGGAAGTAGTCGTCGCTGGTGTTGTCGATCTGGGCGTTGTTCTCGGCCACCCGCTGATTGAACTTCGTCTGCAGATCGTCGTAGCTAGTGGCCTGCAGGGTGTAGTCAAGACCCGGAATCTGCGTGGCACCGGTGTCGTGGACCACGCTGTACACCACGGAGCCGATCCGGCGCGAGTCGACATAGCCGCCCGACATCTCATAGCGGACCAGTTCGACCGGGGTTGCCGGATTGGTGACGTCGAAGACGATGATCAGGGTATGCCCGCCCTCACTGGAGAAGCGGCAATTGTAGCCATAGGTGCAGCCCTGGTCCGAGGGATTGGACGTGCCAGCACCGCCGCTGCTGCCTGTGGCCTGTACCCGCGTGTAGACCACCAGCCGGTTGTCGAGCAAGTACATCCGGCGCGGCTCACCTGTCAGCGTGAGGTGCGCGATCTCGTGGGTCTGGGCTGCGGGCCAGGCATCGATGACGTGCAGCCCGTCCGCGCTCAGCACGAATATCGTGTTGCTGTCGTTCTTGACGTAGTCGGCTTCATCCACACTCGCCACCTGGGTGTTGGTGGTCGAGTACTGGGAAGCCCCGGAGGCACCCGCCGCTCCCGCAGTGGCCGGAACCGCCACGGCCCCGCCTGCCGCACTGTAGTATACGCCCGCGTCTGCGCTCCCGTATCGGTAGTAGCAATTGTAGGTGCTTACCTCCACCCCATTGCTGTCGAGGCAACGCGTTTCGGTCTTCTTCGCGCAGTTCGTGCTGATGAGACTGGCGCGAGTGTTGGTTAGCGATGCAAGACTCTGCGACTTGAGGAGCGGCCTGCGGAGGTTTGCCAGCGAGGCGCAGTCCGTGGCGCTGAGCGAGGGGTCAGTGGGCAGCGCGTTTGTGGGAGGCGTGCTGGATGGAAGAGAAGTGTCAGAGGGGCACGACCAGGCGGACGGGTAAGTGATGGTGACTAGGTTGTAGCCGTATTGCGGGGATACGCTCACCACGACGCCAGCCGTTGAGGTGGAGGTGGAGGTGATGGTGATAGTCTTCGCAACCGTAAGCGTGGAGGTACCAGTCGATGTCGTCGTGGTCGTAGGCGTCCCCGTGCTCGTCGCACTGCCCGTGTTCGTCGGGGTGCCCGTGCTCGTCGCACTGCCCGTGTTCGTCGAAGTCTGCGTCGCCGTCGTCGCGACGCTTCCGGTCGCTGGAGCGGTCGCAGTAGCCGTAGCTGTGACTGTCAGGGTGATTGCGCCAACAGGAGTGGGCTCGGGAGTGGCCGCATCCACCGGGTTGGCCACACTCACACCCCCATCGTCTGCGCAGGCCGGACAGAGAAGACCGAAGCCACCCACTACAGCAATCAACAGGGCTCTATTCGTCGTTGTCTTTTTCACAGTCGTTACCTCCGGGCTCCGGATCAATGCATCCGGTGTGCCCGCCAGGCTTGTGCAGATTCGGGTGGTTACGAAGGTGAAACGGGCCTCGTATGCCGCGAGCCCGCAGAAGCATGGCACCGGCGTCGCGGTCTCGTCGCGCCTTGCCCGGCACGGGCAACGCTGATCTCACAATGAGCACAGTCGTTTACAGTGCTTTGCGCTAACGCAGGAGGCAGCATCCGCCAGCGCCCAGCCGGATGAGCCGGACAGGGGCCACCCAACTGCTTCACGGGCGACCGGCCTTCCGGGCCAGCACAGGTCACCCGTTACCGCCACAGGCATCCTCGCACGGAACCGGCGTTCCGTGTGCGCGGACCCTCTCCCGCCGACCT
>PMIX01000091.1 GCA_003158395.1 Myxococcales bacterium
CACCGGCGCTGGCCATAGGCGTTAAGCGGATCAACGGCGGAATGATACGGCCATTCGTGATTCGAGGACATAAGCGTTCGATGGGTCACCCCCTCTCCCTTTCGGGAGAGGGGCTTGGGGGTGAGGGCGAAACTTCCTGTGAGCCGGACGCTGAAGTCACCAAATTGTTGTGATTGCGCCCGCGGCACGATTCGACGTGCAAATGCAGTACCCTCACCCCAGCCCTCTCCCAGAGGGAGAGGGTGGTCTACCCCAGCTCTTCCGGCGCAATTCCGCCGCTTGATGCCTATGCTGTGCGCCGTCGGGGCGATGCTTCTGCTGGGAACCGTCGCCTGTAGGCGGCCGAGCCCAGCAAGCCAACCGACCGTGCGGCTCGGCCCCGTTGCCATTGCGCCAACTACAGGCGCTGGTGACGAGTCTTCATTCGTCGATCGGGAGGCGCTGGCGCAGAAGGCACGCTCGCAGCTCCTGCAGGCGGGGATTTTCGTCGGCGAAGCCCTGGAAGGTCCCAGGCCCGGCACAGCCGTGGCGAGGGTCCGCATAACCCTTGTCATGGAACTTGTGCAGGCCGACGGCAAAGCGGCCGTGCGCGCGGACGTGCGGCTGAACGTGTCCACGCACCCTCAAGGTGTGGCTCCTGCGCGCTTTGGCGAAGACGTCCAGGCCCGTGCCGAGATGCTCTACAACCCGGAGGCACAGCCGGACAAGAAGGGGGTCCTGCAGCAGCTGGCGGAGCACGCGGTCGACGACTTGCTGGCCGCCTACGTTGCGCGCCAGAAGCTGTGGTCAGCCGACCGCCAGGCGCTGCACGCAGCCCTCACGGCTCCGGGGGAGATGCGACTGGAAGCTATTCGGGTAGCAGCAGCCCGCAGGCTTCTCGACGAGGTCCCCACTTTGGTCGCGCTCCTGTCCGACGANNGATGAGGAGATCAGGACCATGGCGAAGGCAGCTCTTCTGCGTCTGAGAAGCAGGGACCCTGTCAAATCGGCGACTCCGTGAATGACTCATAACGCCTAGCTTATTGCGTTGAATGTGACAACAAAATAGGCTGGCTCCCGAGACTCGTTGAAAATCGTATAATGAGCCTAGGTGGTAGTGGTCAATGAAGTTGGCACCTCGAATGGGACGGGTGATCACCCAGGGCCCCTTNNCTAGCTGACCACGCAGCCTGTGCGGTGAAGCTTCTTCCTGCCGGATTGGAACCAGCCGTCGTCGCACGCCTGCTCGATGAGTTTGGTCGCCTCAGTGGGCTTGGCCACCGCGGCATCGTCAGGGTTCGGGACGCGGGATGTATTCCCGATGGCGTGTTGGCTGGGCGACTTTTCCTGGTGACCGACCACCTGTCAGGGCCCGACCTGGCGGAGCATCTGGCCGCCGCCCATGGCGAAGAGCGTTTCCGTCGCTTTGTCGCTGCGGCGGAAGACCTGGTTGACGCCGTGGCTTACTTGCATGGCCGTGGCCTAGTCCATGGGGACATCAGCCCCGCCAATGTGCGCTGCGACGATGAAGGGCGTCCGGTGCTCATCGATTTCGGGCTGTCCGAACTGGTCCCGGGCATTCAGGGCGGCCTGGGGACCGTTGCGGCGGGCGCCTCGGGCACGTTGGGCTTCATCGCACCTGAGGCGCTGGTTGGTGAGCGCGGCCCGGCGGCTGACCTCTTTAGCCTGGGAGCAACCCTGTATGCTGCGTGGACAGGGGTACCGCCGTTCGGTGTGGGAATGGAGGCTGTTCGCCGTCTGATGGAAGGCCCGCCGCTGGCGCCATCCTCGCTTTGTCCGGGGCTGCCGGCAGATTGGGACGCTCTCCTAGGCCGGTTGATAGCCTTTGCGACCGAAATGCGACCTGCAAGTGCGCGCGACCTGCTGCGGGAGATCCGTCGCATTCTTCCGGACGGTGTCGTGCCGATTGAACTGGAGCTCTCCGTACCGTATCCCGCCGGGGATCCCCTGGCAGGTCTCCTAGTCGGCCGCACCAACGAGGAACGAACGCTCTGGGCGCTCGTGGAGCGGCTCGCGGACGGAAATGCCCCCGCCGCCGTGGTAAGTGTTTCCGGTCCACCTGGGTCGGGTCGTCGTGCGCTGATTCGGCGGGTTCTGCGCGATGTGCGGCTGGCCCTTCTTTCCCAGACGCTGCCGCCCTTTGCCGTGGACGAGCGCGGGCTGACCGCGCTGCAAGCCGACCTGCCAACCCTCCCTAGCCAGCCAGCGGCACCGTGGGACGAGCCTGCCCGTTGGCTGCAGGCTCGTACGGTCGCGCTGGTCGACGCACTTGAAGCGCGAGCGCAGCAGAGACCCCTCTGCCTGGTTCTCGGACTCGGCCGTGAAGAGGAGCTGGTCGCCGAGACGGTAGCAGGAGGAGCGCCGGGGGGCCGCCTACTGGTCATCCTGCCCACTGAACACGCCCTACGCAGCGCTGGGGCCGTCGATCTTCAACTCGGACCGCTTCAGGCCGAGGATATTCGCGCGCTCGCCGGTCAGGCGGCAGGGACCGAGCCCACTGCCCAAGTGGTCGAGGCAATCGTGCGCGCTTCCGGCGGGCTAGCGGCTTCGGCGGCGTTGCTCGTGCGCCGCTGGGTACAACAGGTCCGCGAAGGCCGGTCCGAGGCATTTCGTGTCGACGAGGGTGATGCCGACTTCGGTCGTCTTCTGGATACGACGTTCGCTGGCCTGAGCCGCAACGCCCGCGCTTGGCTCACGGCTCTGGTTTTTGCGCCGTCGCCGAGTCGGGCCGCTGACTTGGTTGATTGGGCCCACCTAGACGTCGCCAGCGCGACGCTCGAAGCCGTATCTGCGGGTTGGATCGGCGGTCCGGAGTCGACAGTTCCCACGGAATCCCATGCAGTTGCGGTTTTTCGTGCCGTCACACGCGACAAGACCTTGCATCCTCTCGTGCGCCGGGCTATCCAGCCTTTGTCCGAGTCAGAGCCTCGGCGAGCCGAGGCGCACCTGGCCCTGGGAGAACCAGAGCTGGCCACAGCATGTTTTCGGGCCGCGGCGAAGGCCGCCGACCAGGCCGGTCGCTTCGGGGACGTGGCACGGTTTGCGATGCGAGTTAGGGCGGTCGACCCGGAGATCGGTACACCGGCCGAACACATCGCGTGGGCCACGGCTTTGGCGCTGGTGGGCAAGTACGACGAAGCCCTCACCGTTCTGGACGCGTCCCCGCGGGACGGGACGACGGAGGTCACGATCGAGTTGGCAGAACGTCGGGCCTGGCTGCTCGGACGGAGAGGGGATCCAGTCGCCGCCCGGCAGGTACTCGAAACCGTGCTAGCGGAAGTTGGGCCATTGGGAGGGCCGTCGGCTTCCCAGGTCTTGCGGCTTCGTGCGCGATTGGCGCGTCTCCTGGTGTCCTGCGGTCTGTACTCGGAGGCCCTGCAAGCTGCTCAGCCGGCGCTCAGGGAGACGTCTGATGCGGGGCTTTTCGCACAGGAGGCGGCTGCCCTTGCGCTCACCTACGCGGGGCGACTCCCCGACGCAGATTCGCTCATCGCTGGGTTGGAAAAGACGGCCAAGGCTTCCCCTGACAGGCCTCTCGGTGCCCGCGTGCCGGCCCTGCGCGGGCTGTATTGGCAACTGACTGGCCAACCTATGCCTGCTGCCCAAGCCTATCGAGAGGCTGCGCTCAGGTGCGAGGAGCTTCACGACATTCACGGCCAGGCAGCCGCTGTCTTCAACCTCGGCTGTGTTCTGGCTGACACGGGTCAATTCGACGAGGCGCTCGCTGCCTTCCGGCGTGCGCTGCGTGATCTCGGCCGTCTGGGCATCGTGACCGATCTCGCCCTGGCGCTCTACAACACAGGATTGCTTCTCCTTCAGCTCGGAGATCTGGAGGCCGCAGGCCGCACGGCCCGCCGCCTGCGCGACGAAGCGGGCGCGAGCAAGGCGGAAGCCTTCATGGCCTACGCCTCATCGCTTGATGCTGATATCGCGCGCCGCCGGGGCGCGCCTCGCACCGCCTTGCCCCTTTACCTCGCTGCCGAAGAAGCTTTTGCGTGTGCAGGAAATCAACCCATGGCCGAAGCCAGCGCGCTGGCCCGGGCCGAGACAATGGCCGAGGCAGGACAGGCCGCGGAAGCCCTCATCGCATGGGGCCGTATCCGCTCGACCGCCGCGAGCCCGGTCGTCTCGCCGGCCGCCGCGTCCTTGGGCGATGAGATGCTTGCGCTGGCACAGGGGCACATCGTGTTGGCCCTGCCACCGGAAACCGCCGAAAGAGATCGGGAACTCGGCCGTCGTCTTTCGGCTCTGGCCGACGCGGCCCTGGCGCAGGGGCGCAAGCCAGCTGCCTGGCGAGCGGCGCATCTGGCATCGCGGCTTTTCAGTCGCATCGGCGATGCCTCCGCTTCGCACGAACAGGCCCGCGCCGCGCAACTCTTCGAGGAGGTCAAGATGAACACGCCCACGCAATATCGCTCTGGCCTCGACCGTGATCCCGACGCTCCCTCGCTCGGTCTGGCTTCGAGTGATGCGCGAACCGCGACCGCGCTGCTGGTCGAACGGGCGGCGAGGGCCGAGGGCCGACTGCGCCGCCTCCAACGCATCAACAAGCGCCTCAACAGCGATCTGCGCTTGGCGCGAGTGCTCGAAGCGGTCATCGACACCGCGATCGAAATGACGGACGCAGAACGGGGATTCCTTCTGCTCAAGGACGGCTCGGGTGAGTTGGTGGTCAAGGTGGCGCGCAATATCGACCAGACCACCCTGGACGCGCCGGACTTCGTCTTGTCTCGCTCCATCGCCAAACAAGCCGCCGAAACCGGGCAGCCGGTGGTGACCGTGGATGCAGCGGGGGATCGACGCTTTCGCGAAGCGGCCTCCGTGAGTGATCTGCATCTCCGCTCGGTGCTGGCAGCGCCCTTGTCAGTCAAGGGGAACGTGGTCGGGACCATCTACGTGGACCATCGTCTACGCAAAGGGGTTTTCGATGATGAGGCGCTTGCCATGGTCATGGATTTCGCCGAGCAAGGCGCCATCGCCATCGAGAATGCACGCTTGGTCTCCGAGCTGCGCCGCCGAGAAAACCAGGTCCAGGCTCTAAACCGGCGCCTGGAGCATGAACTGCGCGTACAGGAGCAGGCTCTGCAAGGCGTGCGCGAGGAGCTGAAGGAGAGTCGCCACGCAGCAGCCCTGCGCTATGACTATCGGCAGATCGTGGGGCAAACCCCGCGCATGCTGGACTTGTTTCACCTGCTCGACCGGGTGACCGACACGGCCCTGCCCGTGGTCATCGAGGGTGAGAGCGGAACGGGCAAGGAATTGGTCGCACGTGCCATCCATTTCAACGGACCTCGACGAAACCGGCCCTTCGTCTCCGAGAACTGCGCGGCGATTCCGGAAACGCTCCTGGAGTCTACGCTCTTCGGCCATGTGAAAGGCGCCTTTACCGGTGCGGATCGAGAGGCGCGAGGGCTGTTTGCCGTGGCTGACGGTGGGACCCTGTTTCTCGACGAGGTGGCGGAGATGTCGCCCGCCATGCAGGGCAAGCTGCTGCGTGTGCTCCAGGATGGGGAATTCCATCGTGTGGGAAGCGAGCGCCCGCAGAAAGTAGACGTCCGTGTCCTGGTGGCGACCAACAAGGACCTGGATCGTCTGCTGGAGCAGGGCAAGTTCCGGCGGGACCTCTTCTTCCGAATCTCCGTGGTGCGCCTTGTGTTGCCTCCGCTGCGGGACAGAAGTGAAGACATTCCCCTGCTGGTGCAGCACTTCATGCAAAAGGCGGCTGCGGCGTCCGGTACCGCCGCCAAAGTGGTCGACCCGTCCGCGATGGCCGCACTCTGTTCCTATCGCTGGCCCGGCAACGTACGCGAGCTTGAGAATGAGGTCACGCGCGCCGCGGCCTTTTCCGGCCCCGTCGTGACTGTCTCTGATCTGTCGCCCCAGGTGCGCGCCGGATCCGATCCAGCCGCCACCCTTGCCGATGAGCGGGACGGAATTCGCTTGCGTCCTCGCGTGGAACGGCTGGAACGAACGCTGGTTCGAGAAGCCATGACAAGATGTGGCGGGAACCAGACCAAGGCGGCCAAGGTCTTGGGCCTTTCGCGGTTTGGCCTACAAAAGAAACTGCGTCGCTATCGCATCGTCACGTGACAACTCAGTTGCCACTGCGTGGCACGATAGTTGGCGTAACCCGGAGAAGATATGGCAAGATTCCGGACGAAAGAGGTTGGCGCGTTGCCTGCATGCCAGAAGATTCAGATATGACACACTCGATCCGCGGCAGGTCCATCGTGCGCCTAGTAGCGGCCGTGCTGTTTCCGCTTCTGCTGACGGTGGGAGCCTCTTGCAACGCACCCGCCATTGGTTCGCCGTTCATTCCCATTCCTCCTCCCAATCCAACCTTCGGCCCGGCGACCTCGCAGATCGACAGCGATGGGATCGCTCACACGTATTGGAAGGTGACCAGCCCCCCGAGCTCGGAGTTGAGTGATCTGTGGGTGTATCTAGCAAACTTCAACATGGGCGTCGGCGCGAGCGTTCAGGCAGCCCAGGACGGCTCCTACAGAACGCAAGCAGAAGGCCAGCCCGGCGACTGGATCGAGTTCGGCTTCGGTGCTCCGTACGGCGAAGCCAGTCAGACCATGTGCAGGCCCCTACGTGAGGGTCTGGCCGACACACCCTGCCGCTGAAATTGGGCTAGGCCTGGGTGCGGGCCGCTACCGCACGGCCAGGCGAGGACTGGCTGGGAATAGCGGGTTGCAGAGCGGGTTGGACGGGATGAGCGCCCTTTTCGGCATGCGAGGAGGGCGGCACGGCCGATGGCATCTGCTTCACCACGTCCCGGGCAATCCGCCAAGAGGCCTGGATGATCCAGGAGATTGAGCGATCCTGCCGGAGGGCCTCCTTTTGAGTCTCCGCCAGCATCGCGGCGTTGAAATAAAGTGTGACCTTCCTCTTCTGGGACACAACAGCCTCCCGGTCGTTCTGGCTAGTGGCTGACTTTGACCTGGGCGGGAAGGAAGAACATGAAGTTCAACCCCACCATCCAGTTGTTGGTCCACTGCAAGTCCGCAGAGTTCACTTCAGAGCTGCCTGTCACATCCCGACCCGCGGCATTGTTCTTGAAAATCAGATCGTGTAGCTCAAGGTTGATTGCGAAGTAGTTGTTGGCAAAGGCGTGCATGCCCACGCCCACATTGCCCGCCAGCTTCATCCCGGTGTAGGGCGTTGCATTGTCATGCCGACAGGTCGGCTGGCCGTTTGCCGGGGTGTCGCAGTACGAGTTGTCGATCGATCCCTTCTTGACCAGGTTCACGAAGCCAGGCCCGGCCATCACGTAGACGTCGTAGTTCATGAACAGCTTGCCGAAGAGCGAGAACTTGCCGGTAAACGGCACGACATCAACCTGAGGAAGAATCACCTGGCCTATGCGGTTTTCGGCAGCCGCGGCATTGGCCTGCGTGGGCGTCTTGTCGGCGGCGACCGAAGTCAGGGCAGTCGTGCCCACACATTTGGGACTTCCCTGGTTGGCGGGATCCCGACAGGACGACCCCAGGGCGGTGTTTAGCTGGTCGTTGAACGCGCTTCGCCAGTTCTGGGTCATGTTGACCACCCCGGCCGAAACGCTGATGCCGATCCAGTCCGTGATGTGAAACCCGAGCCGCAAATTCAGCATCAAGGCGTTGTAGAAATCCTGCCCCACAGTTGAGGTCAAACCAACGCCAAGCTCGAAGCGCTTGTCGCGCAGTTCGAAACGCTTGCGGATCGCTGGCGCGTCGGCCAGTGGACTTCTGCGCTCCTGTGCGGCCTGCGCGCCAGCAGGGATGCCAACGAGACATCCGACGAGCAACGCGATTCCTCTCTTCATGGTATGCGCTTTCTTCGTCATGGCATCGACTCGCTAGCGGGGCTTCTTGTACTGGAAGGAGGGTGGCAGGTAGAACCCGGCCGACACGAAAACCATGATGTTCTGAGTGAGCGAGCTGGTGGCGTTGGTCTTCGCTTCCTGCAACGTCATGGCCCTGGTTGCCGAGCCATCCGGGGGATTGTAGTCGTGACGATTCAGAGGTTCGAACTTGTCCAAGAAGATGTAGTCGCGCAGACCGATGCTGAGCGCGAGCCAATCAGTTACGAACGCCCGAGTGGAGATTGCAAAATGGGGGCTGATGTTCCGGTTGCCCCACGTGGCGTCGTCCGGAAACACCGGGATGATCTCGGTCCAGATAAGGCCGATGCCCGCGTTCAGCGTGACATCCCAGTGAACGACATACTTGTTGAAAAGACCAAACTTGCCGTAGCCCGGCACGTAGCCGAAGACCAGGGCGCCGGCGTACTTGAACCGGTTCAGCGTCGTCACGCGGTTGAACTGGAACCCGACCAGCGATTCGCGTTCGGAGCGCTCCTTGATAAAGTACTGTCCCTCGACCCCCACCGAAAAGACGTCAGTGAGATAGTAGGTGAGATCGCCCCCAAAAGCGTAGTGGCGAATCATAGTGTCGTTTATCGAGATCGCCGAGAACGGCTGCAACTCGACGCGACCGCCCTTCAGAAATGCCTTGCGCGGAACCACCACGATGTCCTCCCACGACCGCCGCGCGGTGGTGGCTGTGGCGGCAACCTCCTCTTTCTCGGCGGCCGCCTCCTTCACCTCGTCGGACAGGTCGGGAAGCTCGTCCTTCTTCGCCTCCGGCGATTCGGGTGCGGGAGCCTCCGCCTCGGAGGCTTTCTCGTCCGCAGGTTCTTCCGTGCCAGCCGCAGGTGCCTCTGCTGCTGCCAGAGACCGTGGGTTTGCAAGAACTAGAAAGAGGCCGAACGCAAGACGTTTCATGCGGTTCCTTGCTTGGGGCCCGCCGTTCACCCCATGTCGAAAATCGCTTTGATTTCAAAGGCTTGGCTATGAAGAGCGAGGTGCGGGCAATGTAACACAGGCAAAATCTGCAGATCAACTAAAATTAGGTATTGTTTCGACGCCCAGACGATCGGGGTCTACGACACATCCTCTGTACCCGTCGGAGCCTCACCGAAAAGGGCCTCGACAAAGTCCTCCGCCTCAAATTCGCGCAGGTCCTCGACCCGTTCACCCACGCCGATGTAGCGAACCGGGATGCGGAGTTGGTCAGCGATCCCGAGAATCACCCCACCCTTGGCGGTACCGTCGAGTTTGGTGAGCACGATTCCCGTCACAGACATGTCCTTGGTGAATTCCTGAGCCTGAGCGATGGCGTTCTGGCCACTGGTTGCGTCTATGACCAGCCAGGTTTCGTGGGGCGCGCCGTCCAGGGCCTTGCCAGCCACTCGACGCACCTTCTGCAACTCCTCCATCAGATTCTTCTTGGTGTGGAGACGGCCGGCTGTGTCTGCAATGACCACATCGATGTCCTCCGATCGTGCACGTTTGACGCCGTCGAACACCACCGACGAAGGGTCTCCACCATCCTTCCCGCGCACGACGAGTGCCCCCACTTTCGCGCCCCAGACCTCAAGCTGTTCGGTAGCTGCCGCGCGGAAGGTGTCGCCCGCCGCCAGCAAGACCTTCTTGCCCTCGGACTGCAACTTGGAGGCGAGTTTCCCAATCGTCGTCGTCTTGCCACTCCCATTGACACCTATGATAAGGAGCACGAAGGGTTGGGCAGCGGCGAAGTCGATAGCGGGAGCATCCATGGTCAGGATCTCCACGCTCCGACGACGAAGGTAGCCCCAAACGGCGGCGGGATCCTTGATCGCCTTCTTGTCCAAGAATTCACGCAACTCGCTCAGGAGCTTCTGGCTGGTACGCACGCCAATATCGGCGGTGAGCAGGACTTTCTCGATCTCGTCGAGCAGTACCGGATCGAGTTCCTTCTTCCCCGCGAAGAGCTGCCCGAGACGCTTGACCCAGCCCGAACGAGTGGGCTCGAGCCCGGGCACGAGCGCAGCGACATCCCGCTTTCTCACGGGCATAAGGCGCTCAGGTCCGCGCGGCTTCTCCACCAGAAGAGGGCTCGGCACCCTGCTGGGCGGCCGCCCAACCGGGGTGGCTGGTTCGATGGACAACACGGCGGTCGAAGCCTTCGACAGCAAGGCCTCGCGAGGCACGGGTCCGGGCGCCTCAGGAGAGACGGGTTCAGGGGCTGCGGCGGGCGAAACAGAGGCGGGGGAGGGTTGAGACGGCGCAAGCCAGGGCGCTGTTGAGAGCGGAGTCTTTGACGCAGGTGGCTCAGCCTCGGCCGCGCCTCCCTCGACGTCTTCGGGCCGCAGGGCCCGCCGTTTGGGCCGCGGCGCTGCTACGGCAGCTCCCACCTCTTCGATCTGTCGGCGTCTTGCGGCCTTGGCTCGGCGAATGGCGTAAAGGGCAAGCCCGGTAAGGCCCGCCAAGCCGCCCAGGGCAACCAGGGCGGCGACTAGATCGGTGTGGAAGCCTCCCTCCATTGGGCGCGAAACTTAACAAACAACCGGTCGCAACGTGGTAAATTTTTTGACGTTTCTCCGGGCCGGTGGGAAAAGTGGAGCCTGGGGTCGCGAAGCCCTTTGCAATTGCTGGCGACGAATGGTACCTAATGACAGTCACGAAGTGACCCGTATGGTCATGTATTGTCACGCCATCTGGTGGTGCCAGGATGAGGATAAGACGTCTCGAGATTTGCGGCTTCAAGTCGTTCGTTGACCGGACCGTCTTGAGCTTTGAAGACCCTATTACGGGGGTGGTTGGTCCCAATGGCTGCGGCAAGTCGAACATTGTCGACGCGATCCGTTGGGTTATGGGCGAGCAGTCGGCCAAGCATCTTCGCGGCCGAGCCATGGACGATGTGATCTTTGCTGGCTCTGAGACGCGTGGTCCGGCGGGCGTGGCGGAAGTGTCGCTGACCTTTGACGCCGCCAGCTTGCCCGGGGACGCCACAGCCGGGGGCGTTTCCTGGGGCGCGGCCGGCCCCGCAGAAGTCGTGGTGACCAGGCGCCTGTACCGCGGCGGCGAAAGCGAGTACCTGCTGGGCGGTGTGCCCTGTCGCCTGCGCGACATCGTGGAGTTCTTCCTTGGTACGGGCGTCGGCTCCAAGGCCTACTCCATCATTGAACAGGGACGCATTGGATTCATTGTCTCGTCACGGCCCGAGGAACGTCGCGCGCTGATCGACGAGGCCGCGGGCATCACGAAGTACAAGGCGAAGAAGAAGGTGGCCGAGCGGCGCATCGAAACCTCACGCCAGCACCTCCTGCGCGTCTCAGACATCGTCGCGGAGATCGAGACACGCCTGCGCTCCTTGCGGCTGCAGGCGCAAAAAGCCGAGCGCTACAAGCGCTACAAAGCGGAATTGAAGGACCTTGAGCTGTGCGCCGCGACGCAGAAACACTTTGGTCTCGTCGCCGAACAGAAGCTCTTGCAGGGAAATCGCGAGCAAACGGCGGAATGCCACGCCCTGCTGACCACCGACTTGCGCGTCGAGGAAACCGCGATCGAAGCCGAGCGCCTGGCGCTGGGCGAGGAGATGGCCGAATTGGCCGCTGCCAAAGAAGAGCTTTTCGCGATCGACAACCAGGCAAGACTGTCCGCCCAGAAGGCCGAACACTACGCGGACGAAGCTACCACCTTGGCGCAAAGGGCGGAGCGATCGCGACGCGAGATTGAGGGGCTTTTCGAGACGGAGGCAGACAACGCGCGGGCGCGCGCCGAGCTGCAGGGTGAGGTGGGTCGCTTCGAAGAAGAGGCCGAGACGCGCGGCCGAGAGCTGGACGCGACCGAGCAGGCCTACGCTGCGGCCCGCGCCGCCCTCGCGACGGCGCGCCAGGGGGTGGATCAGACGACGGCGGCGGCTACCTCTACTGCCACGCGGATTGCGCGTCTGGAAGCGGACATCGAATCGGCTTATGGACGTGCTCAGGATTTTGCCCAGCGCCTGCAAGTGGCGATGGCCGACGATGGCCTCGCCGTCGAACAGACGGAACACTTGGTGACCGAGGGCGCTGCCGTGGAGGAGCGGCTCGCCCAACTCCAGGCACTCGCTGAGGAGCTTCTTGTAGAGCGCGCCGCTGCGGAAGGCAGGGCGGCTGGCCTGCGCGAAGAAGTCACCCGGGGCGAGCTGGAGTTGGAGACCCTGCGCGAAGAGGCCCATCGCCGACGCTCGCGGCTTCAGTCGTTGGCCGAGATCCAGGCTCGCTACGAGAGCTTTCAGCGGGGCGTGCGCGCGATCATGCAACGGGTTCGCGACGAAGAACAGACGCCCGCGCCGGGCCAAGAGTGTGTGGGCAGCGTGACGAGCCATCGGACCTGGAGCATGGGCGGGGTGCGAGGCGTGGTGGCCGACATCGTGCAACCCCCGCCCGAGCTAGAGACGGCTCTGGAGGCCGTGCTGGGTGAAAGGCTGGGTAATATCATCGTCGACTCCAACGACGTTGGCGTGGAAGCCATCGAGTACCTCAAGGCCAAGAGCGAGGGCCGTTCCAGTTTCATCCCGGTCGCGCTCCGTTCGCCCGCGGCCCTCGCGGCCGCTCCGGCTGGCACGGTCGTCTTTGACACTGGGGATGGCTTGTCGGTCGAGCAGCAGGTTCCGGTGGGTATGCCGGTGACACTGCCGTCGGGAGAAGGTGTGCGCGGCCCCATGCTCGAACTGATCGGCTACGACCGTCAGCTATGACCGGGTAGCGGCCTACCTCTTGGGCGACGTGGTGGTTGTCGAGGACTTGCGCTCGGCGTCTGGATCTGTGGCGCCGAACCCACACCGACAAGACGTTGGTTACTCTCGACGGAGAAGTAATTGATCCGCACGGCGTGGTCACCGGGGGCTCCCGTGAATCGGCCCTGGCCGGTGTGCTGTCTCAGAAGCGGGAGATGCGCGAGCTGGAAGAAGTGGTCGCGCGCTTAGAGGTGGACTATCAGGCTGCGCTCGATCGCCACGTGCGCAACAAACAGGCTCTGGCTGAGGTCAGCAAGACCGTCGAAGAGCTGACCACCGCGGCTCGTCACAACGAGATGGAGATGCTGGCGCAGCGGAAGGACGGCGACAGGGTGCTGCGCGAGCGGCAGCAACTGGAGGCCCGTCGCGGGCAGCTGCAGTCGAGCGTGGATGACCTGCGCGCTGCCTTGGCACAGAACGAGAGGCGTCTCTGCGAGGCCACCACCACGCTGGCCGAGTTGCGCGAATCCTCGGTTGTCCACGAAGCCAGCGCCGCAACCTTGCGCGCAGAGACCGAGACTCTGCAAACCAGGGTCGACGGGCTGGCGGCTGACCTGTCATTGCACAGCGTGGCTGCGGCTCAGGCCCGCGACCGTCGCAAGACGGCTCGCCAGAATCTCGACCGCCTGGAGCGCGAGATGGCCGATCATGAACGCCGCCGCACACAACTTGAAGCCGAGGTGTCCGCCGACTTGCTGCGGGCTCAGACCCTGGGCTCCGACGCCGAGCAGCTCCGAGGCGAAGCTTCATTGTTGCAGGCCGAAGCCGGCGAACGAGCCCACTTTCACGGTGAGCGCCAGAGCGCCGTGGAGGAACGCAGTGGCACGCTAGCGCGCCGAGAGGCCGACCTGCGGGAAACCCGAGCGCGGGTCACCAAGTTAGCCGAAGAACTCGCGGCGCTCGACCTGCGCTGCCAGAAGGTCGCGTTGCTCCTCAGTGCGCTCGAAGAGCAGGTCAGGGAACGCCATCCGGACGTGAGGCAGCTGGCTGATATTCTGATCGACTTCCACCTCCGGCCCCTGGCCGGCGAAAAGGAAGAGAGCCGGCTCAAGGAATTGCGCGGTTTGCTCGATCGCATGGGCGACGTCAACCTGACGGCGATCGAAGAATCGGAAGAACTGCAGAAGCGCTACGACTTCCTCACCAGCCAGAAGGCCGACCTTGAGTCGGCCATCGCGCGGCTGGAATCGGCCATCGAGAAGATCAACCGAGCTTCACGCAAGCGGTTCCGCGAGGTCTTCGATGCCGTCAACGCCAAATTCCAGGAGGTCTTCCCGCATCTGTTCCGCGGTGGGCGGGCCACCCTGGCTCTGACCGACGAGAGTGACCTGCTCGAGACCGGGGTGGAGATCGCCGCCAACCCGCCGGGCAAGAAGATTCTGCAGAATATCGAGCTTCTCTCGGGCGGCGAGAAGGCGCTCACTGCCGTCGCTCTGCTTTTCGCAATCTTCCTGGTGAAGCCATCGGCGTTCTGCGTTCTCGACGAAGTGGATGCCCCGCTGGACGAGGCCAATGTGGGCCGCTTCAACCAAGCCGTGCGTGAAATGACGGACCGTTCGCAGTTCATCATCGTTACCCACAACCAACGCACGATGGAGATCGCGGATCGCCTGTGCGGCATCACCATGGAAGAGCCGGGCGTATCAAAGCTGGTCGCCGTCAACCTGCGGGCCTCGCGCACGTCGGCGCCGCCGCCTCTGTCCGGAGACATGGCCCCGCCCGAAACCGACGGCGTGGCGCAGCCGAGCTCTCCCTAAACCAGGTTGACGGGTGGGCCTCACCTCACTACACTTCCGTCGTTTCTGAGGCCGACGAACCGCGTGAGCAGAGGGCCTGAGCGAAAGGAGCACAATGGCTACGTATATTACCGAGGAATGCATCAACTGTGGCGCATGCGAGCCGGAATGTCCGAACGATGCGATTAGCGAGGGTGAAAGCATCTACGTGATCGATCCCAAGCTATGCAGTGAATGCGTCGGGTTCTTCGACCACGAGGCCTGCCAGTCGGTGTGCCCTGTGGAATGCTGCCTTCCCGATCCGAAAAACCCCGAGACTGAGGAAGTGCTCCTGGCGCGCGTCAAGCAGCTCCACCCGGACAAGACCTTCCCGGACCTCGCCAGCCTGCCAGCCTCACTCTCTCGCTTCCGGAAGGGTTAGAATCCGCGCCCGGGCGTGGCTTGGCTGAGCAACTGCGGGTGACTCTCCACCCGGTGGCCTTCAGCCAGCTTTCGGCCGATCTGCTCAAGCCGCTGCGTGCGCCAGCGGTCGTGGTAGCGCTCGCGCAGATCCTCCCGAACCTCGGCGAATGAAGTGTTCGCGGCGGGCTTCTCCCCTGCGTAGGTCGCGAGGAAGAACCCGTCCTCGTCTTCGATCAGGGGCGTCGTGTCGCCAGGAGCCTTTAGCTTGACAACCTCGGCGCCGACCTTGCGCGAGAAGGGCTGGTCCGGGCCCTGAAGGCTCCGCCGGTAGGAGACATTGCGGATTCCCCAAGCGGGATCGCTGGCGATGGCCTCGAAGTCCTCGGGGCCGCGAATGCTCCGCGAGGCCACCGTGGCTGCGAGAGCCTTGGCGACTTCCGCACGCTCGGCCCGTAGCCCCGGCTTCATGCGGGGGCCCGTGAACACGATGAGAAAGCCGGCATCAACCAGACGGGGGTGAACGAAGGCCGTGATGGCGCTTTGGTAGATGGCGCGCAGGTCTTGGTCTGGCACGCTGTCCGGCTGGATCTGCGGCAAGATGTCGCGCTCGACTAGACGCTCCGCCAGCGCGCTCTTCAGCTCAGGATCAGACCAGTCGGGTCGGAATGGGTTCTCGCGATGGGCTTGCTCAGCCCGCAAGTGCAGAGAAACCAGCTCATCCAGAGCCTCGCGCGGCGTGCCCTTGGAGCGAGCTGCCTGGGCCTCCACTTCGTGTGCATAGATGGGGACCGAGGCGACGCGCGCGACCACCGAGCCCAGGTCGGGGGCAGGCTCGGGAACCCACGGGGTCTCGGGTGGTTGACCCCGCCTCGCGCAGCCAAAGCTGCCCAGAACCAGGATCGCCGGCAGCAAGAACTTCACGCTGTCATCTTAACAGATCGGGGACAGCGCCCCAGGTGGCGTTTTCCAGGCCGGGCTGCTACCTTGGCCGGCCTGATATGTCCGCGCAGGCCGATTCATTTGTAGTCGCCATCGATGGTCCCGCGGGCGCCGGGAAATCAACCGCGGCAAGGGCCCTCGCACAGCGACTCGGGTACACTTTCCTAGATTCAGGTGCGCTCTATCGTGCTGGCGCGTGGGCGACGCGCCGCCAAGGCATCGCTTGGTCCGATGGTCACGCGCTCGGCCAGCTCATCCACGGTCTTGACATTCGATTCGACGCCCGCGGCGATGCGAATCACATCACGATCGACGGCGAGGATGTCACCGATGAGATTCGTCGGCCAGAGATCTCCGAGGGTGCTTCGCAGGTGTCGGCTTTCGCTGAGGTGCGCGCCGCTTTGCTCGCGCTGCAGCGCCGCATCGGCACCACCGGCAGGGTCGTGGCGGAGGGCAGGGATATGGGCACAATCGTCTTCCCCGACGCCCGCGCCAAGTTCTTCCTCACGGCGCCCATCGAGGAGCGCGCGCGGCGGCGAACCCTCGAACTGGCAGGAAGTGGGCGGCCGCAGGACTTTAGTGTCGTGCTCGCGGAGATGCGGCTCCGCGACCGGCGCGACATCACACGGGATGTCGCGCCGCTGCGACGCGCGGAGGATGCCATCGAGATTGACACGGCCGGCTTGAAGCCCGAAGAAGTGGTGGCGCGCATGGCTGCCGTTGTGCGCGAGCGCGGCGGCTGAACGAGGGCCGCGATCGGCCTCCGTGAGCACGCTGAGCCAGAGCGAGCCATTCGGCCTCGGCTCACGTTGACAGGCTCCTGTCGGAGCGGTAGTTTTCGCCGCCCTTCGCCACTCCGATGGTCGGAGTGTTCGATATTGACAACAAGCGCCGAGCCAGTCTGCTGGGGCAACCGGACTTCTCGGACCAGACGACCTGCAAGGGTCGGGCAGCGGCGAGCAGCAAAAAGGATCCTCATGGTTTCGACTTCCTCTTCTTCCGGCGATCAACCCTCAACCTCGGAGGAGAGCTTTGCGGCGCTCTACGAGGAATCCCTCCGGCGCGATGAGGTCAAAGAGGGCGATATTGTCAAAGGGAAGGTCATTCACGTTGGCGCGGACAACATTATTGTCGATATCGGCTACAAGTCTGAAGGCAGCATCCCGGCCTCCGAGTTCATGGCAGGAGATGGGACCATCACGGTCAAGGTCGGGGACCAAATCGACGTTTTTCTGGAGAGTCGTGAAGACGCCCATGGTCTCTGCATCATCTCCAAAGAGAAGGCGGACCGACTCAAGGTCTGGGATGAGATCTCTGCGGCCTGCGAGCGCGACGAACTCATTGATGGGACCATCAGCGCGCGCGTGAAGGGTGGCCTCTCGGTCACCATCCGTGG
>PMIX01000454.1 GCA_003158395.1 Myxococcales bacterium
CGCCAGCAGCGCAGAGTGCGGTCAGCTCGCCGAAGCTGTGCCCAGCCGCGGCTGCCGGGTGTACGCCGGCCTCGCGCAAGATCGCCAGCAACGCCAGGCTGGCGGCACCCAGCGCGGGCTGGGCCCACTCGGTCGCGGTCAGGCGCGCGCGTTGCTCGCTGCGCGCGGCCTCGTCGAAGACAGGCCTCGGAAAAACCACGTCATGCAGGCGGACGCCGGGCGCGAACTCGAGCTCGGCTGCGCGGTCCCACACCCCCAGCGCGGTCGCGCTGGCCATGGCCAGATCCGCACCCATGTACAAGGATTGGCTGCCCTGGCCGGGGAAGAGGAACCCGACGCTGCCCTCCGCGGGCCCGGCGCAAAAATCTATTCCGCCTGGCCCGGAGAAACTGTGGCCCGGGCCCAGCAGCTCCGCTGCCTTGCCCAACTTCGCGATAAGGTCCGCGCTGGATTCGGCAAACACGGCCAGGCGCGCAGCCGCCTGGGAGTCGAAGGACTCCTGGGTCGAGCGGGCCAGAAAGGCCAGCATGTCATCAATGTGGGAACCCTGAGAGGGTTCCTGCTGCCCGGCCTCGGCAACTAGCTCGCGACAGCGCGTGGCCACGGCCTCGGCCGAGGCGCCACTCAACAACACAACCTCGCCGCCGGCCGGCCGCACACGCGGGGCGCGAGGGCCCGGGCCGGTGTACTCCTGCAGCGCTACGTGGAAGTTCGAGCCGCCAAAGCCGAACGAGCTGACCGATGCGCGGCGTGGGTGGCGCCGGTCGCGCACCCAAGGGCGCGCCATGGTGTTGATGCAAAAGGGGCTCGCTTCAACGTCCAGCTTGGGATCTGGCCGATCCACCTTGATGGTCGGCGGCAGCACCCGGTGGTGCAGCGCCATCACGGCCTTGAACAGGCCGGCCGCGCCAGCCGCGGCCTTGGTGTGGCCGATCTGGGACTTGATCGATCCCAGCGCACACCAGCCGCGATCCTTGCGCCCACTCTCCTCGAACACCGTGCGTAGGGCCTCGAACTCGGCTACGTCGCCGGCCTTGGTGCCCGTGCCATGCGCCTCCAACAGTTCTACGGTTTCGGGGCCATAGCCCGCGTCTTGGTAGGCGCGCCGCAGGGCCTTGGCCTGACCCGCGGGCGCAGGCGCGTAGATGCTCTTGGTTCGACCGTCGGACGAGCTGCCCAAGCCCGCCAGCACGGCGTAGATCCGATCCCCGTCGCGCTCCGCATCCGCCAGGCGCTTGAGCGCGACCATGCCGATGCCCTCGCCCAGCAAGGTGCCGTCGGCGCAATCCGAGAACGGCCGGCAGTCGCCGGTCGGCGACAGCGCCGGCGTCTTGCTGAAGCAGATGTACATGAAGATGTCGTTCATGGTGTCGGCCCCGCCGGTGATGACGAGGTCCGAGTGACCCATGGACAACTCGGCCATGGCCATGGACAGGGCAGACAAGCTGCTGGCGCAGGCCGCGTCGGTCACGCAGTTGGTGCCGCCCAGGTCCAGGCGATTGGCGATGCGGCCAGCCACCACGTTGCCCAAAATCCCAGGGAAGGAACTCTCCTGCCACTCGACATAGTGGGCGGCGATGCGCTCGCAGGCATCGCTGACCTTGTCTTCGGGCAAGCCCATCTCGCGCAGGGCCTTCACCCACACCGGTCGCTGGAGCCGACTAACCATGGAACCGAGCAGCTCCTGCGCCGAGGTCACGCCCAGGATCACGCTCACGCGGTCGCGCGGCAGATCCTTGAACGAGCCGCCACACGCGTCTTCCAGAACCTGTTGCGCCACGACGAGCGCGAGGAGCTGGTTGGTGTCGGTGGAAGGAAGAATGGACGGCGGCACGCCCCATTCGACCGGGTCGAAATCCACCTGGGGCAGAAACGCGCCCCGCTTGCAGTAGGTCTTGTCGCGCGCGCGCGGGTCCGGGTCGTAGTAGTCGTCAATCAGCCAGTGGCTGGCCGGGACATCCGTGATGAGATCCCGGCCGGCCAGAATGTCGCGCCAGAAGCCGTCCTTGTCGATCGATCCCGGAAAAAGGGCGGCGACCCCGACCACGGCAATGGGCTGGTGTTTTGGGTGTGTCTTCATGCGCTACGTGTAACGGCTGGGGGCCCAGGCGCGCGGAGTATAGGGGACAAACCGGGCAAGGACCCGCCCAGGTTGATGCGTGGGCGTGGGCGCAGGACGCTGCGCGTTGCTGGAGCCCCAGGAGGTTGCCGGACCGAGTGGCGCAGGTGCGGATCGTCCCCACATGCTCAAGAACCCCCATCGATCGTCCTGAGCTCCGGCTCCTGGCCTATGCATCCGTCACAAGTACGGCGAGAACAGCCGCGCGGCTGCATCGCGCAGTTTCCCCGGGATCGTTCGCGCATCCACTTCGGCGAGCGTGACCTCGCGCGCATCGATCAGTTTCTTCTCTATCACCGCCGTCAAGTCGCGCGCGAGCCCCTGGCCGTAACACTCGACGTTGATCTCGAAATTCAGCCGCAGGCTGCGCGCGTCCCAGTTCGCCGAGCCGAGCAGCACCCAGTGGCCGTCCACCACCATGAGCTTCGAGTGGTCGAACGGCGGCGGCGTGAGCCAGATGTGGCAGCCGCGCTGAAGCAACTGCCACCACATCGCCCGCGACGCCCAATGGACGAAGGGCAGATTGTTCTTGCTGGGCATTATGATGTCCACCCGCACGCCACGCAGCGCCGCCAGGTTCAACCCGGTGATGAGCGCCGGGTCCGGCAGAAAGTAGGGCGTGAGGATTTGCACCGAGGTCTGCGCCTCCGCCAGTGCCGCCAGTAGCGTCCAACGCGCTTTTTCAAAATCGCCGTCCGGCCCGTCAGTGATGACTCGTGCAATGACGGCGCCGTCGCCCTCCAATTTGGGAAACCAGGATTGGCCGTCGAGGACCTCGCCGGTGGTGAACGCCCAATCGTTGGCAAAAGCGTCTTGCAATTGCGAAACGACGGGCCCTTCGATGCGAAAGTGCAGATCCTGGACGGGGCTTGGCGGATGCTCCGCCAGCACGTTGCCGTGCCGGATGTTCATCCCGCCGGTGAAGGCCGTATGTCCATCCACCACCAGGATCTTGCGGTGATTGCGCAGATTGATGGTTGCCACACGCCAGGGCGCGAGGAGAGACGCCGGCAGAAACTTTGCGCATCGAACCCCCACTCTCTTCAGGCGATAGGTAATGGGCGGCCATGTGTACCGCGTTCCTGCGGCATCAATCAGGACCCGCACCGCCACCCCGCGCTTGGCAGCGCGGCCGAGCGCATCGGCAAATTCTCTTCCGCTGGCGTCGTTGTCAAAGATGTAACTGACCAACGAAATGGATATTTGTGCGGATTCAATCGCGGCAAGCATGGCTGGAAAGGCTTCGTCGCCGTTGACCAGCGGCTGCACGCGGTTGCCTGCCGTCAACGGTTCGGCGACCAACCGACTGACCACGCGAGCGAGCAGCTTCAGGTGCTCTGTGCCTTCATGCTCGGGCTGTTCCAGGTCTTCGAGAATTGGACGGTTGGCGGGTTTGTGCACGCCGAGTATCAGCGCGCGGCGGCGGATGCGGTTGACTCCCAGCACGAGGTAGAGCAGCGGCCCCAGCGCCGGCATCAACCAGACGAAGGCAATCCAAAGCGTTGCGGCGCGGGTGTCACGTTTGTTGAGCAGGGCGTGGGCTGAGGCCAGCAGCGCGGCCGCCAAATGGAAACCCACCGCCACGTGCGGCCAGAACTGAGAGATCTTGTCCACCCAGTCCATCACCAACCAATTTCAGACTTCGGCCCACCTGCCGCGTGTGCGCAGGATGTCCCCAGAGGGTATTGCGCGCCCGAGAGGCATCCCAGCACTCGCGCCGACCTGCCGCCCCGGATTTCCCGGCGGCAGCCACAGACGACGTGTCCCGAACGTCCTGTCCTAACCATGAGACGCACTCTACCCCATCGCACGGCCGCGATCAGTTGCGCCAGACAAAACCTGGGTTCTCGACGGTCGATGGCGCGCGGACCTCGGCATGCGAGCGTTCCGCGCGCCGGGTTGTTTACGTCAGCGGGGTCTTCGCCAGTTCCTTGAGGGCCTGCCCCACGGCGGACGCGTTCTTCTTGAGGAGCTCTCGCTTCGTCGCTCCGCGCGCCTGAAACGCTTGCAACGACTCTTGCGCTCGCTTCTTCTGCTGATCGATCCGCTCCTGAAGTTGATCGATGCGGCTCCGCAGCTTCGTGCGGCGTTCGGCATTGGCACTCGCGAACTCCTGCTTGAGCTGCGCGAGGTCCGCTTTCAGCGCGTCGATCTCATCTTTGCGCAACTGGTCCCGCATCTCCCAGAGCGCGCGACGAATGACAGTTCCACCGAGGGACGCCATGCGGGTGTCGACCGGGGTCGTCCAGTCCTCCTCGATTTCGGCCACCACCGCGACCTTGCCGGGGGTCAGCGACATTGAGACTTCCTCGACGTAGTCCTCACCGACGCAAGCGTTGCCGACGTCCGAGAGCGCCCCCAGCGTGAGTCCGGAGGCGGCACCGACAGCCACCCCAACGGGTCCGCCCAGCAACCCGATCAGAGCACCGACGGACGTCCCAACCAGACTGCCGCTGGGGTTCACGTCATCGTATTGCTTGACACCGGTCGTGCCGTCGGCCTGCTTGGCGACCACCGCGGCCCGGGAGATTGTGATGCTGCCCTCGATCTCGAGCTGGCGCAGAGCAGACTTTCCTTCATAGGCTTTCACTTCGTCGTCGAAGACGACCACTAGCATTCGTTCCATCGTCGGACCTCCTTGTTGCTTGGTTGAGCTTTTCGGGATCACGAGGTGCTGTCATCGCAAAGGCAATGCCAACGGCAAGTGGGCAATTTTGCAGGCCCTGCGGGCCGCACCGGGCTGGCGACTCTCGACAAATGGCGAGCTTCGACAGCGCCCGTGTCGAACGCCGCGGCTATTTGGTCCGAAAGCGATTCTTCTCGATGTGGAGCGACCGAATCTTCGACTCGAGGGTGGAGCGCGGGATGCCGAGCCTCACGGCCGCGCCGTCCGGCCCCGCGACGCGACCGCACGACTCCGCCAGCGCGCTTTCGATCAGCTTCTTCTCCTCGCTGATGCTGGGCCGACCGAGGATGTGCAGGGCGCCGGTCGACCGCGCCGGTGCGTGATCCAGCCACGACTCATCGACCACCAAGGTCTCGTCGCAGAGGATGACAGCTCGCTGGATCACGTTCTGCAATTCGCGGATGTTGCCGGGCCAGTCGTAGGCCGTGAGCAGATCGATCGTCTTGCGGCTCACGTTCGCGATTCGCTTCCCCGCTTTCGTCGCATACCGATGCGTCAGATACTCGACCAGCAGGGGGATGTCTTCGGCCCGGTCGCGCAGTGGCGGCATCTCAATCGGAAAGACACTGAGCCGGTAATAGAGATCCCTCCTGAACGAACCGTCCGCGATGGCCTTGTCGAGGTCGCGGTTCGTGGCGGCGATGACGCGAACATCGACGGGGATGGGCTTCGTGCCGCCGATCCGCTCGAACGTTCGCTCTTGCAACACCCGCAACAAGGCGACCTGCGTCTCCCCAGGCAGCTCGCCCGCCTCGTCGAGGAAGATGGTTCCCCCGTCCGCCAGCTCGAAGCGACCGAGGCGGCGCTGCGTCGCGCCCGTGAATGCTCCCTTTTCGTGGCCGAACAGCTCGGAGGCGACGAGGGATGGCGCGATGGCGCCGCAGTTCACGGAAACGAATGGCCGGGAAGCACGGGGCGATCGCTTGTGGATGGCACGGGCGATCAGCTCTTTTCCGGTCCCGGTCTCACCGGTGATCAGCACCGTCGAATCCGTGCTCGCCACCTTCTCCACCAGCGCGAGGACGCGGCGGAGCGGGACCGACGTCCCAACGATCTCCTCGAACATCGAAGTCTGGGTTAGCTCCTCGCGAAGGGCGATGTTCTCCTTGTAGAGCCGTTCCTTGAGCTCGTCGAGCTCGCGCTGGGCACGCTTCAGTTCTTCGATGTCGATGCTGGTTCCAAACCAGCGAATGACGTTGCCGGCCTCGTCGCGCAACGGCTCCGTCCGGTGCAGCATCCATCGGTATTCGCCTTTCGCGCCGGCCACGCGGGACTGGGACACGGCCGGCTGGCCGTCGACTATCGAGGTGCGCCAGCGCCGAAGCTGCTCCTCGCAATCGTCAGGGTGGATGAAGCTCGTCCAGCCCCATCCTTCCAGCGCTGCCAGCGGAACGCCCAAGTAGTCGAACCAGCGCTGGTTGAAATAGTCGACATAGCCGTCAGGACGCGCGCTGAACACCAGCGCCGGTGTCGAGTCGACCACCAGGCGATAGTTGACGTCCTCGCGGTTGAGTGCGTCGCGCTTCAGGCTGTGCGCCAGCTCTGAAGCCGATGGTTCTCCTTCCACGTGCGTCCGTGACATGCCGGGCTGCGGGGAAGACTCCCTGCTCAGACCATGCGGGTCAATAGGAAAATGCCTGGTGCGGGCAGCCGTTCGTAGTAAGCACTCATACCAACTCCTGCGCGGTCAGCTCGTCCTTCATGTACGCGTAATAGAGGGGCGCCGCCACGACGCCCGCGACACCGAAAGTGGCTTCCATCAGCAGCATGGCCGCCAGTAGCTCCCAGGCTCTTGCGTTGATTTGCCCGCCCACGATGCGCGCGTTGAGGAAGTACTCCAGCTTGTGAATGACGATCAGAAATATCAATGCGGCCGACGCGACGTAGGGTGAGACACTGAGTCCGACCACGACCACCACCGTGTTCGAGATCAGATTGCCAATCACCGGCAAGAGGCCCACCACGAACGTGAGGACCACCAGCGTCTTGGACAGCGGCAGATGCACGCCGAAGATCGGCAGTCCCGCCAGAAGAAACACGGCGGTCAGAAGAGTGTTGATGGCCGAGATGCGGACCTGCGCGAAGATGATGCGGCGAAAGACATTGCCCAGGCGGGACATGCGTTCGGCCAAGGCGCGCGCCAAGGGCCGTTCGACTTTGTGCGGGCGCAGGTCGGCCAGCGACACCATCACGCCGATCACCAGTCCGACGACGATGTGGACGAGCGTCCGGCCAAAGTCGGCCCCGACGGTGCGAATTTCCCTCGCGTGCAATCGCAACCAATCCACGGTCGCGTCCTTCAGGGCATCGGCGTTGGCCGGCAACCCTTCAGACAACGCCGATGGCAGGTTGGCCCGCGCGAGAGAGACACTGTCGGCTAGCTTTTCCAGCAAGGTGGCGAGATGTCCCTTACTGCGTGCCAACACCACCAGGCCCGTCACCGCAGCAGCCACCACACCGATGATAAGGAGCGCCAGAGCCGTCACCGCCACCATACCTGCTCGCTCACTCGACAGTCGGCGTCGCAGCCTCAGCACGGCGATGTGCACCAGCTCGTAAACCAATAGTCCCGCCAGGAGGGCCGAAAGCAGGTGCAGCTTCGACACCATGAGCAGCCCAGCAGCCATCACAATCCAGGCCGCGATCTCGTGTCGACTGACCCCGCGCTTTACGTCGGCAGGTTGGATTTCGTCGCCCATGGCGCCTTCTAGCACGGCCCCCTGTCCAAACCGACGACTGAGCCGCCTGGAGACCTGTGGCAACTGAAACCCTACAACGTGGTGCTCGCCGCAGGCGTCGTAGTAAAGGTGCGCGAAGCCTCGGGCCAGGCCAGCGCAACTAGATGACCCCGAGATTCGAGAGTTTCTGGAGAAGCGTCACCCATTTTCGCAGCTCGGACAGATCGGCGACAGATGGGCCGTCAGGATCGAAATGCATGACATCATTCCTGATCCGACGCACTTCCTGAAGCCCCTTGAGAGAGACATCTCGGTCGAGATTGATGGCGATGGCCTTCCAGTTCTCGCTATCCTCCATCAGCCTGATGTACTCCCCGAACGTGAGATCCTCGACGCCGGAAACCGTTCTCCCGGTGTCAGCACGGTCCTTCGCACGCTTGATAGTCTCGAGGTCGAGGCGCCCGCCGATGATCCGCCTGAGATAGTTCTCTATCTCACCCCCATACAGGAAGAGAGGAATCGCATGAGCTCGTCGAGCCCCGTTCGGCCCACATCCCCGCGCATCGGCTTGGCGCTTGGCAGCGGCTCCGCGCGCGGCTGGTCGCACATCGGCATCCTTCATGTGCTCGAAGGCGCGGGCATCTCGCCCGACATTGTTTGCGGCACCTCCGTAGGCGCGCTGGTCGGCGCTGCCTATGCAGCTGGCGAGCTGGAACGGTTGGAGACCTGGGTGAGAAGCCTGACGTGGCGATCGGTGGTGGGGCTGTTCGATATCAAGCTCGGCGGCGGCGTGATCGCGGGCACCAAACTGGTTGACTAGTGGAGCAGGTGTTGCCCGACATCAGCGAGATCGTCGCATCGCAGACCCGGCCGCCCGTGCCGGCGCGGCCCCACGGGACCCGGCGAAAAGGAGAACAGCCATGATCCTTCCAAGCCTGCGCTAACGCCGTGCCAACCGCCGCTGTTCGAGCAATTCCGCGACTTCGGCGGTGGAGCCGAGCGCCAGCGCGGCCGTCGCCAGCGTTTCGGCGTCGGCCAACGTCGCCGCGCGAATCGCGTTCTTGACCTCGAGTATTTCTCCGGGCGCCACGCTGAATTCGCGCAGCCCAAGCCCCAAGAGCAGCTCGGTGTACGCCGGATCGCCGGCCATCTCGCCGCAAATCGANNCACGAACCGGATGACCCACAGCACGGCCGGGTGAAGCGGCTGGTAGTAGTCACCAACGCTGGCGTCCTCGCGATCCGCAGCAAGCACATACTGCACAAGATCGTTTGTGCCCAGACTGAAGAAGTCGACCTCCTTGGCCAGCACCGCGGTCAACACCGCTGCCGACGGGACCTCAATCATGGCCCCCAGCGGAATTCTCGGATTGAAGGCCTTGCCTTCGGCGCTGAGCTCCGCCATCGCCTGGCTTAGTACGGCGCGTGTCGCGCGCACCTCTTCAATCCCGCCCACGACGGGTATTAACGCTGACACCGGGTGCTCCGCGCTAACCCGCAGAAGCGCCCGAAGCTGGCTCTTCAGCACGCCGGGATTCTTGAGCAAGAGGCGAATCCCGCGCTGAGCGAGGGACGGGTTGCGCGCCTGTGGCAGAAAGAAATACGGAAGCTGCTTGTCGCCACCCACGTCGAGCAGGCGCAGCACGATCTTGCGCGGATGGATGCGCTCGGCGGCGCGCTTCCAGAGCTGATACTGCTCCTCCTCGGTGGGAAACGTGCTGCGGATCGAAAATGCGAACTCAGTGCGATAGAGGCCGATTCCATCGGCTCGATACAGGCAGGCCGCCTCGGTGTCCGAAACCTTGCTGGCGTTCGCGAGCAGCAGCACCGCGGTGCCGTCGAGCGTGACCGAAGGCAAATCGAGGCCTTTTTGTAATCCCGCGCGGTAGCCGGAGAGCTCGGCCTCGAGCCGCTCGTACTCGCGGCGCACCGACTCGTCCGGGTTGACGTAGACCACGCCGGATACGCCGTCGACGATCAACTGGTCGCCGGTTTCGATCTTGAACGGAGCTTCTCGGATGCCGGACACCGCCGGTATTCGCGCCGAACGAGCGAGGATCGACGTGTGCGAGAATCTGCCGCCACGATCCGTCACGAGTGCTCTCACCCGACTCAGCTCGAAGCGCGCGGTCGCCGACGGCAGCAGCTCCTCGGCCACAAGGATGGACCCCTCCGGTATCTCGATCACGCTGAGTCCGTCGTCCTTGGCCAGCGCCGCGAGAATGCGCCGACCGATGTCGCGAATGTCCGCCGCGCGCTCGCGCAAGTAGGGGTCGGACACCTGCTCGACCGTGCGGACGAACTTCTCGATCACCTCGACCACGGCGGCCTCGACGTTGATTTGGCTCTGCCGGACTGCGGTCACGACCTGCTCGTGTAGGCGGCGATCCCGCACGGCCAGCGCCTGAGCCGCAAAGATCTCGCCCTCGCTCGCGCCGATGCGCTGGGCGACGTCCTCCCTCAGCGCGAGCAGATCCTTCTCCGCCGTCCCGATCGCCACGTTGAAGCGCTCAAGCTCGGCGTCCACCTCGGACGCTTCCACGCTACGTCGCGGAACCACCATCTGATCGACCGACGAGAGAACGTAAGCAGCACCGTGCGCGATGCCCGAAGAGATGGACATGCCGCGAAGAATCGAGCTCTGCGACACCATCATCATTCGAGTGTCACACACCCTCAAGTAGCGTCAACGGGGAAACCGCACCCAGAACCAGCTTTCGGCCGGCCTGAATTTGGCGGTTCCCTTGCTTGCGCCTGTCCCTGGGCCATACCGGCGTGGCATGCGGGCATGATAGCGCTCAGGGTGACCGGGCGCTCGCTCGGCGCGCCGTCCGGCTCCTGGTGCCCCTTGGTCATGATGGGGACTTCCTACGATCTGTGGCCGATGACTTCTTTCACGATCCCGGCAATGGTTTCCGGTTTGACCAGGGCCGTATTGATGACCAGGTGGTAGTGGGCAGAATCTCGAATATCCGCCTGGAAATTCTTCTTTACCAGTTGGCGATGTTCCTTCTCCACTTTGGCGATGTGCTCCCGCGCACCCTTCTCGGACAACCCACGATCCTCCATGACGTTTCGTATCCTCACCTCAAGTGGGGCCACGAAGTAGAGACCGATGCGTTTCTCGGGGGGAAGCAGGAAGTTGGCGCCTCTGCCCAAGATGATCGCGCGGCCGTGCGAGGCAATCGCGAAGATGATCTTCTTCAGATCCTCCAGGTAAGCGTCTGTGGACAGGTTGTGAGTCCCCTCGAATTCGGCCAGCCAGTCCTCAAGTTCTGAGCGGGCCTTCTCATCGAGCGTAGAGACCACCTGGACGCTTACGTGCTCGTCCTTGGCTATCTGCTCGACGATCTCCCAGGTGTACAGGTGGAAATCAAGCGCGGCGGCCACCTTCTGGGCGATGGACTCTCCTCGGCAACCCGGTTCACGACTAATCGTGACGACAGGTCCGGGTTGGGGCAGCCGCTTTCTTTCAGACTGACGCCACTCATAAAGCCGCGCTTCCATGAATCGTTCAAGGGTTTCAAGTGATTCATCGGATTTCATCGTAGTGCACTCCTATTCGCGCCAGATCTTGGTCAGCAGACGCAAGCCGAGAGCCACACTGAGCGCGCAGCCGAGCACGCCGACCACTGGATACCCACCCACCACCGGCGGCACCCTGTTACCCCAAAGCACCGCCGAGCCGAGGAAAAGGGCGCTGGTGACGAGGCCCATGACCAAGCGATTGACAGATGGTTCGAGCCGCCGATGCTCCAGATGGATGTCGAACGTGCCGCTCTGGATCCTCTTGAAAACCTCGTCGAGGCCGCGCGGGAGCACTTCGCCAAGGTGGCGCCATTCGCCCAGTGCGCGCCGCCATTTCTGCCATTGCGTGCGCAACGAAAGGCGGCGCCGGAGAATCTTGGGCTGATACGACTTGATCAGATCGAGAATGTTCACAGTGGGACCGAGCAACCGCGCCGTGCCTTCGAGCATCGCGAACACTTTGACCAGGCTTGAGACGCTGCTCGGCAGGATCAATTGATAGCGCGAGATGATTCGGACCATCTCGTTGAGAGCGCCGCCGAGTTGAAAACGGTCGATGGGCTGGCTGCCGTAATAGAAGGCCACGTAGTCGGCCACATCGGAGCTGAAGGCCGCTTCGTCGAAGTCGGGCGGGGCGGAGCAAAGATCCATGATCAGATGTGCGAGGTGCGCGCCGTCGTGGTTGGCGATGGCGACCAGAAGGTCCTCGATGGTCTCGCGCGACGATTCGTCAATACGGCCCACCATCCCGCAATCGACAATCCCGATGGCGCCACCAGGAAGGACGATGAGGTTGCCGGGATGAGGATCGGCGTGAAAGAACCCGTCGCGGAAGACCATATCCATCCAGATCGTAACCGCGCGGCGGGCGAGTTCTTCGCGAGCAATACCGATCTGGTCGAGGCGCTCGGCGTCATGCGGGCTTGCTCCAGCGATCAATTCCATCGTGAGCACGCGGCTGGTGCACAACTCGGAAATCACTTGCGGGAAATGCACCGTCGGATCAGTGGCGAAATTGGCGGCGAACTGCTGAAGATTCCGTTCCTCGCGGCTGAAATCCAGTTCGCGCAAGAGTGAGCGGTGAAACTCCTGCACCACGGCCACGGGTTGGTAGCGTTTCAGTTCCGCCGACTTCTCGGCCAGCCCCGCGAGCCTTTCCAGAATCTCGAGGTCGCCCCGGATGCGAGACTCGATGCCCGGATGCTGCACCTTCACCACCACCTCGCGGCCATCGGGCAGGCGCGCGCCATGGACCTGTCCAATCGAGGCGGAGCCGATGGGTATAGAATTGAACTCAGCGAAGATCTCATTCGCCGGCCGGCCCAGTTCGGTGGCTATCGTGGCGAGAGCGACTTCCGGCTCATCAGGCGGCACGCCGTCCTGCAGCTTGGCCAGCTCATCCGCGACTTCCTGCCCGACGAGATCGGGCCGGGTGCTGAGCATCTGGCCGAACTTGATGTAGGTCGTGCCTAGCTCGGTCACCGCTAGACGGATGCGCGTGGCATGTGATTGCTTGGCCGGCAACTCGCCTTCCCCGCCGGTGAGATGGCTCTTCTGGCTGTCGAATTCGGTCTGACTCAGCCACTCTGCCAGCCTATGCTTCGCCAGGACGCCGACGACTTCGCCGATCCGACGGACGCTACGGAGATGTTGCGGCGGTGAATGAAGGAGGTTCATGACGGGGAATCGACGGGCCGTTGGCTGGCCCCTTCATGCGCTACGCGCAACGGCCGGGAGCCATGAGCGTGGAGTATAGGGGAAAAAACCGCCAGGAACCCGCCCAGGTGCAGATTTCTGGGCGGCATGCCTCTGGCTGGATTCGTGCCTGACGCCGACGATGGCGACTACAGAGGGAAGCCGCGTGCCATTTTTGAAGATCCAAGTCGCTGCCGCCAGCCACCTAAGTGCCGCGCAGGCTGTCGCGGGGTTGGCGCCAGTTCTGAACCAACCTTGACCACACGGGCAAGATGCCCCGGCGGCGTCGCGTCGCCTTCCCCGCACTACTTGCGGCCAGCGAGCCGCCGCGAGCCACGGCCGGTTTGAACTTCCGGCGACAGGCCGTATACCATCTCCCGAAACTCAACCTTCTTGCGAGGTACATCCATGCCGGTGGCAGAAGTGAAGACGCGCATCGATGGGCTTTTTCCCCGGATCGAGGACATCCCTGCGACCGCCGATTTCGCGCCCAACGGCGGCACCTATGCGGACGGAGATCTCTACTTGGTGGACGGCGAGGTCCGGCGCTGGACCGGCGAAAGCCAGGAGGTGACGTCCCCGGTGTGCGTCACTCGCAACGGCGCCGTCGCTCGCCGGCTGCTCGGCCGCCACGCAGCGCTTTCGCGCGAAGAAGCCCTGGGCGCTTTGGCCGCAGCGACGCGCGCCTTTGACTGCGGCCGCGGGACCTGGCCAACCATGAAAGTCGGCGGCCGCATCGAGGCTGTGCAGGCCTTCGTGGCTGCCATGCAGAAGACGCGCGAGGAAGTCGTGCGCCTCTTGATGTGGGAGATTGGCAAGACGCGGTCCGATTCGGAGAAGGAATTCGATCGCACTATCCAGTACATGCTGGAAACCGTCGAGGCGCTCAAGGAATTGGACCGGACAGCCGGGCGATTCTCGCGCACCGGGGGAATTCTGGCCCAGATCCGCCGCGCGCCCCTGGGGGTCGCCCTGTGCATGGGGCCGTTCAACTACCCGCTCAACGAGACCTTCACCACGCTCATTCCCGCCATCATCATGGGCAATCCCGTGGTGGCCAAGCTGCCGCGCTTCGGGATGTTGTGCCAGGCGCCCCTGCTCAAGGGCTTTGCCGAGTCGTTCCCCAAGGGCGTGGTCAACGTCATCAACGGCGAGGGCCGCGCCGTGGCCGGACCGCTGGTAGAAACGGGCGATGTGGCAGCGCTGGCCTTCATCGGGTCCGCGCGGGTGGCCAACACGCTGAAGAAACAGCACCCTCGACCCAATCGCCTGCGCTGCGTTCTGGGACTGGATGCAAAGAACCCAGCGATCGTGCTGCCCGACGCGGACCTGGATCTGGCTGTGCGCGAGTGCGTGCTGGGCGCCCTGTCGTTCAATGGCCAGCGCTGCACCGGCCTGAAGTTGCTCTTTGTCCATCGATCGATCGCTGATCGCTTCGTGGAGAGGCTTTCGAGTGCGGTCGATGCCCTGCCCTTTGGCCTGCCCTGGGAACCGGGCGTGAAGCTCACACCATTGCCTGAGATCGACAAAGCGGCCACCATGCAAGCTCTGGTCGACGACGCCGTCGGCAAAGGCGCCCAGGTTGCCAACCGCTACGGTGGCCTTGCCAACCGTACCTTCTTCTTCCCTGCGGTCGTGTATCCGGTCACCGCGCAGATGTCCCTGTTTTCCGTCGAACAATTCGGCCCCGTGGTTCCGGTTGTGGTCTACGACGACCTCGCTGAGGTCATGGATTTTATCGAGAACTCGAACTACGGGCAGCAGGCCAGCGTGTTCGGTCACGACGCCAAAGTAGTCGGCCCCTTGGTGGATGTTCTGGCCAATCAGGTTTGCCGCGTGAACCTGAATGCCCAATCCCAGCGCGGCCCGGATGCCTACCCGTTTACCGGCCGCAAGGACAGCGCCGAGGCGACACTGTCAATCTCCGATGCCCTACGCTGCTTCTCGATTCGCAGCATGGTGGCCGCGCCCGAGGACGGAACCAACCGCGACCTTCTGCGCGACATCCTGCTCGGGCGTACGTCGAACTTCATCAATACGGACTACCTGTTCTGATCAAGATGCTGCGGGCCTTTGGCCGATAGCCATCCTCAATCGTTGGGTAGTCCGCGGATCGGCAACCTCCCCTGGTAACCTCAGCGGCCCGGTGGCCGCTCGACGTCGGCCCAGAGAATGGCCAAGTCCAGCTCGATGGCTTCAAAGGGCTCGGCCCGCACGCGCTCCTGGTCCGCGAAGGTGGCAAGGAGAGACCATCGCTCGGCGACGAGACGGTAGACCTCCAGAGTGCGTTCTGTGGGATCCACCAACCAGGCGTTCCGGACGCCCTCGCGTCCGTAGATGGGCATCTTGCCCTTGCGATCCAGGCGCGCAGAGCCGGGGGAAAGGACCTCGCAGACCCAATCCGGGGCCATCGCGAAAAAGGGCGCGTTGGGGGCTAAGGGCATCCGTTCGCGCCGCCAGCCCGCGAGATCGGGTACGAGCACGTCGCTTGCGAGGTGCAGCTCGGGCTCGTAGACGATGAGCCAGCCACCAGGACCGCCGCGTCCACGCTTGAAGGGAGGCCCCAGTTCCTCAGCTATGGCGCTGGCGGCCAGGGCGTGCGGTGAGGCGGGCCTGGGCGACAAAAAGAGTTCGCCGTCCACAATCTCCGCGACCTTGGTCGGCGGAGCGGCGAGAACATCCTCGTAGGTCGCGGTCTTCTTGGCTGCCTCGGCCATCGCGAAAGTATACCCTTAATCCCGCGATAGCCGCAGAAGGTCGTGGCCGCAAATCCAGCTTGGCGCATCAAGCGCGCCGAAACTGGACGAATGAAGTCCGCTTTTCCTCTTGCGCGCAGGCCGCGAGCGGGGCCTAATAATCGGTCGATGCTCCAGACTGCGCGGCACGCTGCCCACGGCGCGAGCGGTCTGTCCGCTCCCTCACGCTTTCCGAAACAGGCCGCGGCTGTCTTCCTGACAACGCTGGGTCTGCTGGTTTTCGGCCTGAGTTCACAAGCCCGCGCGCAGCAGCTCGACGACGCAGCATGCGTGGAGTGCCACGCCACCGATCAGACCGAGCCCGATGGGAAAGAGTTGACGGCCGCAACGCCCGAGATGTTCAAGGGCACGCCCCATCAGGCGGTCGGATGCACGGCCTGCCACAAGATCGATCCGGCGGCCGACGTTCCCGAGGGCCGCACAGGACACAAGCCCTTCGATCCGGTCGATTGCTCTGTCTGCCATCAGAGCAACATGGTGAGGCCGGAGAGCCAGGGCATCCCCCTCTTGTATCGCAACAGCGTGCACGGCATCGCCAAGCTGGGCAAGCACGATCCCCGCGCCCCGCTGTGCCAGAACTGCCACGGCTCCCATCGCATCTTGTCGCCAACCGCAACGGAATCCCAAGTCTCCCGGAAAAACGTCACCGCCACCTGCTCCTCATGCCACGTGGACCGCGAAGACAAGTCCTGGCAAATGAAAAGCAGCGACCGGGTCAAGGCCTACGCATCCAGCATCCACGGCAAGTTCAACCAGGCTTTCACCAATCTGCCGGCCGCGGTCTGTACGGACTGCCACGGCGAACACGACATCGCCAAGGTCTCGAAGAAGGAATCGTACGTCGACCGCTACAAGCTGCCGCAGACCTGCTCGAAGTGTCACCAGAAGATTGCGGAGGCTTACCAGGCGAGCGTTCACGGGAAACTGCTCGCCCGGGGCAACGAGGACGTTCCGACCTGCTCCGATTGCCACGGCGAGCACACCATCCAGAAGCACGACGACCCCAACTCGCCCGTCTATTCAGGAAACGTGACTAAGACCTGCAGCGCGTGCCACCAGAACGCGCTGCTGAGTTCCCGGTACCAGATGCCGCCCAACCGCGAGGCAACCTACAAGACTAGCTTCCACGGTATCGCCCAAGGGTTCGGCGACAAGCGTGCCGCCAACTGTGCCAGCTGCCATGGCTCCCACGACATCTTGCCGTCCAGCGATCCGAAATCGATGGTCAACCCCAAGAACCTGGGCGAAACCTGCGGCAACTGCCATTCCGGTCCCAGCCGTTTCCTGGCTCTGGGAAAGATCCATCAGAGCCAGACTCTCAAAGACAACCCATTGGTGTTTCTGATCAAGCTCTCCTACATCATCCTGATCGTCGGGACGGTGGGGGGATTCATCATCTACATCATCCTTGACCTGTTCAGCCACTATGCGCGCAGGCTGTTCGCCCGGCTGCAGGGCAAAGGCCCAGAAATCAGGCGCAAACGGGCGGGGAAGGTCTACCTTCGCTTCCCGGTGAGCTACCGGATCCAGCACATCATCATGATGCTGTCGTTCCTCACGCTCATCTTCACCGGGCTTCCCATCCTGTTCCCCGAGTCGGGTTTCTTCAAAGGCATCTTCAACACGCCCGGCAGCTTCCAGTTGCGCGGCCTCATCCACCGTGGCGCCGCGATCGTGCTCATCACTTTGATACTCGTGCACACCGTCTTCGTGCTCTCCTCGAGGCGAGCGCGCAAGGACCTGGTCGAGATGATGCCGAGGATCAAGGACTACAAAGATCTCAGGAAGCTCATCGCTTTCAATTTAGGTCGCTCGAAAGAGCGGCCGGCCTACGCGAGATTCAACTTCATCGAGAAGTTCGAGTATCTGGCCGTGGTCTGGGGTTCCATCATCATGAGCGTGACGGGATTCCTGCTTTGGTTCCCGGGATGGACGATGCGCCACATGCCCAAGCTCGGCATTGATGTTGCCGCCGCCATTCATGGCTACGAAGCCGCCCTCGCCTTCTTGGCCATCATCATCTGGCACCTGTACTCCGTCATCTTCAGCCCGGACGTCTGGCCCATGAGCAAAGTATGGCTCACCGGAGAATTGACCGAGGAGGAGATGCAGCACCACCACCCGCTGGAATTGGAGAAGCTGAAAGAGACGGAGCCACCCGCGGAGGGGAATTCCGGCGAAGACAAGAGATAGAGGAAGGCCAGGCTCTTGAAGACCTCCGGGCAGCCTGCCTCGCGGCGTCGATGCGGCGTCATAGGGAGGTGACCGACGCGGCGCTGCGCGGGAGCGCTCTCTGACGCGTAAGTGCGGATTGGAAGGTTTCCCCGACGCCCAAGAACCGAAATCCGCTCCACTGTGCACTGTATGGATCGAACAGGAGAGAACATGTCGCAAGCGCAGGCAACCACGAGTGGTCTAAGAGCAGGCAAGACGATGGCACCGGCGAGTTTGTTGGCGGTTCTTCTGGCCCTTGGGTGCGGAAACTCAGATGGGAAGGACGGGGGCACAGGCGCGACAGGCGGTGGTTCGGGCAGTGGCGGGAAACCCGGCTCAGGAGGCACGGTATCATCGGGCGGCCGAAGCGCCGGGGGAGCTCCCGCCACCGGGGGCGTGGCAACCACGGGTGGCGTTGCGGCTGGCGGCGGGATCCCTGCAGGCGGCGGCGTGCCTGCAACAGGCGGTACGGCCACCGGCGGCATCCCAGCGACCGGTGGCGTCAATCCGGCCACAGGCGGCAACTCCGCGCTGACCGGGGGTTCCCCGCCCAGGTCGGGTGGCAGTACCTCTGCCACTGGCGGCGTTCTTGCCACCGGCGGCGTGGGGGGAACCGCTTCCCGCGCTGGTGGCTCCTCGGCGGGAGCCGGCGGAACGGGCACGGGCGGGAGAAACACCGGTGGGACGGCGACTGGCGGCGCCGGCGGTACCGCGACTGGCGGCAGCGCAGCGGGCGGCGTCGGCGGACCGTATACGCCGACCTGTCCGACCGGCGGCACCTACGCCTATCCATTTCGCAATCCTTGCCTTTCCCTCGAGGATCGCGTGACCAATCTCTTGGGCCTGCTGACCGATGCAGAAAAGGTGTCGCTGCTCACCGAGCACCAACCCGCCATTTCTCGGCTGGGAATCGCAGCCTTCACCACCTTTACCGAAGGCATCCACGGGCTGGGCTGGGCCGCCGGCGTGTCGGCCGTCCTGTCGACCCAGTTCCCGCAGGCCTCGGGCCTGGGCGAAACCTGGGATCCCGATGTGCTGACCCAGGCATTTGCCGAGGTGGGAAACGAGGCCCGCGTATACTTCGTGAAAAACAAGGGGCAGCAAGTCGGCCTGGCCCTCCGCGCGCCCGTGGTGGACCTGTCGCGCGATCCCCGGGCCGGCCGCGCCGAGGAAAGTCTGGGCGAGGATCCGTACCTGGTGGGGGAGCTGGCCAAGGCTCTTGTCCGTGGCCTGCAGGGTAGCAACCCGCTCGCCCTGCAAGAAGCCGCGACCATGAAACACTTCTTTGTCTACAATCAGGAACAAAACCGCGGCAACAACAATGTGATTGTTGATGACCGCAACCTGCGCGAGTACTACCTGGTTCCTTTCTACGAGACGATCGTGAACGCCCACGGACAATCGTTCATGACGTCGTACAACGCCGTCAACGGGGTGCCAGCCACGTGCTCGCCAGTGATCAAGAGTGTCGTGATCGGAGAGTGGGGATTCGACGGAATGGTCTGCACCGATGCGGATGCCATGCAGGCGACCTACCAAAGCTACAAGTACTTCCCGAGTCTGGAAGCTGCGGCCGCGGGGGTGGTCAAGGCCGGCACCGCTGTCATGTTGTCGGGGAACGCGGCAGCCATGCAGCAGGCCTACACCGACGGGCTGCTCACCACGGCCGATATGGATGCCGCCCTCCGCGGCAACTTCCGCATGCGTTTTCGTCTAGGGGAATTTGATCCGACATCGCCGTACTCGACGGTCGACGGAAACTCGACACCTTGGACTAGCGACAGCGCCAAGGCGCTGGCGCGCCTGGTGACCCAGAAGTCAATTGTGCTGTTGAAGAACGACGGCAACCTTCTGCCGCTCAACAAGTCCACGGTGAAATCATTGGCGGTGATCGGTCCCAATGCCGACGTGGACATTTCCGACTGGTACGGCGGCAAACCGCCCTATACAGTCACCGCGCGGGCTGGGATCACGGCCGCAGTGGGCACCGGCGTGACCGTGCAATATGCCCTGGACAACACCGGTGGCGCGGCGGTGAACATCGCGACTGGCGCGGACGCGGCCATCGTGGTGGTCGGAAACAACCCGACGTGCGGCAACACGACCTTTGGTAGTTGCACGGGCGGCTATGACAGCAAGGAATCCGTGGACCGCACCTATATCGATCTCAAGCCTGAGCAGTTGACCCTGATCCAGGCGGTGTTCGCCGCGAACCCACACACGATCGTGGTGGACATGTCGAGTTTCTCGCAGGCCATCAACTGGGTGCAAACCAACATTCCGGCCATCATCCACATCACCCACTCCAGTCAGGAGCTCGGCAACGCTCTGGCCGACGTGCTGTTCGGCGACTACAATCCGGGCGGCCGGACCTCCGTGACCTGGTACCAGGCCCTGACCGACATACCTGCCAAGACGGACTACGACATTCGCAAGGGGCGGACCTATATGTACTTCCAGGGCACGCCACTCTATCCGTTCGGCTTCGGTTTGAGCTACACGACTTTCACCTACTCCGCTCTGCGCTTGAGTGCCGCTACCCTGGCGCAAGGTGGTTCGGTAACCGTGAGCGTGGACGTGACCAACAGCGGAACGCGCGCGGGGGACGAGGTGGTCCAGCTCTACGTGAGCTACCCGACCACGACAGGCGTACCTCGACCGATCAAGCAGCTACGCGGGTTCCAGCGAATCACATTGGCAGCCGGCGCGATCCAGACCGTGAACTTGACCCTTACCTACGACCAGCTCGGGTACTGGGACGCGACCTCGAGTAGTTTCAAGGTCCAGTCCGGCACGGCGCACCTGATGGTCGGGGGCTCGTCGGTGGACAAGCGCTCCGAGGCGGATGTGACCGTGCAGTAGCGACTCTCACAATCGGGACGAGTCGCTGGACCCGCGCTCAGCCGGCACAGGGACTGCCAGGCGGGTGGCAATGCGCTGCTGGTAGCGCGTCTCATAGAGCTGCGCCAGGGCCAGGAACAGCGTCATGATGAGCGGGCCATAGAGAATTCCCGACGCGCCGAAGCCGAGAATCCCGCCCAGCAGGCTGAGGAACACCAGCAGGCTGTTCATCCGCATGGTGGAGCCCATCAGGCGCGGCTTGAGGCCGTATTCAAACAGGAACGACTGTCCCATGCAGAAAAGGAAGAAGCCCACCGCCACCCAATGCCGGCCGGCGAACCACAGGTAGAAAGTCGCGGGCACCACCACGGCGGCCACACCCACCAGGGGAAGGAAGGCCGCAATCGCCATCACCAAGCCCCACAACACAGGCGAGGGGAGTCCCACCACGGCCCAGGCGATGCCCGCCACCAGACCCTGCAACGAGCTGCCAATGCCGTTGCCGATCAGGATGGCGCGTCCCACCTCGCCGAGCTTGTTGAGGAAGAGCTGGTCTTCGTCGCCTGCCAGGGGCGACAGGCGAAAAATGAAGCCGCGCAGTTTCTCTCCCTGCATGAGCAAGTAGAAGATCGAGAACAGGGTGATGACTCCGTGAAGCGCGAACTGCAACACGCCGGACACCAATGAATTGGCGCGCTTGTACAGGCCCTGGCTCAGAGCGCGGGCCGCCTCTACCACGGCGTCCCCGACGGCGTCAGGCGAGATAGGCAGACCGGTGCGCTGGGCGAAATTCGTGAGAGCACGCGCCACGCGGCCATTCTCGCTCGTCAAGTCGTTGAGCGTGACATAGGCCTCGGGCCCGCCCCAGGTCACGGCCGCGTGCCGGATGTCAGCCAGCAGAGCCGAGCCCACCAGGGTCACCGGGATGGCCACCACCACCACCACCACGACCACGGTGAGCCCCGATGCCAGGACCGGGCGATTACCCAACGCACGCAGCAGCCGTTCGTAGTGCCGCGACAGAAGCAGGACGGCCACCAGAGCAATCACCATGTCGCCGAGGAAGGGCAGAAGGACGTACCCCACCGCGATCAAAGCAGCGCCAAAAATGATCAGAAAGAAGTATGGGGCAATCGCTTCGTTGCCGTAGCGGGGGCCGCTGCGCGACGGCCGTTTGACAGGGCCGGAATCCGGCGAATCACTCGGGGGCCCGGAGGCCGACTCAGGTTCAGTCATCTCTCAATCCGAAGACAGCATAGCTCAGCACGGTCCGACTTGCCCAGTGCGCCGATCTCGTCGGAGACTCACAAACAGATGCCCAGCGTGCTTGCGCAGGTGAGGCAGGCCAGGCCCGCGCACGGATTGATCACACGCTGGATACAGGTTCGGCTGTCCGAGCAAGTAGCGCTCGTGGTGCATCCGACCCCCGCCTGATCGTAGCAGCCCGCGGCGGCCAGTGGGGGTATTCCGCTGGCTACGGCGCAACCGGGCGCGAGCCAACGGCAGTTGACGCTAGCGCCGCACAGGGTTGCGCTGAAGATCTGGGTGCAGGACGAGCCAAGAGCTCGCGTATCCGACGCCGATGCGTCCTTGGCTCCAGCGTCGGCTGCACGGTCGACCGTCCCGCCACCGTCTAACCTCGAGACGTCAAGGGCCGCATCGACGCCGCCACTGCTGCCTGCTTTGGCACCGCCTGACCCGACTGTTTCTCCTGACCCCGCGGCGTCGCCGGTGCCGTCCCGACCGGCCGCAGCGACGGACACGCCACCATCTGTCTCGTTCAACCACAGGCCCCGGTTGTCAAGGCATCCAGGCGCAACGATGCCGCCCAAGGCAAGGACCACTATCCCAATTGACGTGCTATACGTATGCCGTCTCATGCACAGTCCTCCAGGCATTTCACGTGTCGCTCTGCGCGGCTTGACATTCTCCTCGCAAGCTGGGCGGTGCCGGAGTCATACCACATCGGAACCTCACAACGCCGAGACTGCCGTGCAGTTTCTGGAGCTCTTGACCCCAGAGGGCCGGACCTATAGATAAGTCGCACCCGGGCTTCCGGTCCACGAAGTGTTACCGCAAGAAGAATTCATGGGCTTCCAATTCGGTGCAGTGCTCACGTTTGCGGTCGTCGCCGTGCTCTTCGCCCTGGTGGCGCTGCTGATAGGCGCCATCATCCGGCCGCGCTTCCCCAATGCGGACAAGGTGTCCATATATGAATGCGGCGAACGCCCCGTCGGCGCGGCCTGGTACAACTTCAACCCGCGCTTCTACCTGATCGCGCTAGCGTTCGTCATCTTCGAGGTCGACATTGCGCTGACCTTTCCCGTTGTCGTGGTCTACGCGGAATGGACCAAGAAGGGCAACGGCTGGGTTGCCCTGAGTGAACTGGTCTTGTTTACCGTGATCCTGATCATCGGTCTCGTGTGGGCGTGGGCCCACGGCGACCTCGAATGGGTAAAGAAGCTGTCTGCCGCCGAAAGGCCGGCAGGTAGCGCGACACCAGACGACCGTCCCGCAGCAGGCTAGGAAGCACGGATGGCAATCACAAGGATCGTCCAATCAGGCCCGGGTGCCGGCGTCCTGCTCACCAACACCAACCATTTCGACGACCTCGTCAACCTGGCGCGCAAGAATTCCATCCACTACCTGCTCTTCGGGCTCGCCTGCTGTGGCATCGAGCTGATGCAGACCGGGGGACCGCGCGCGGATCTGGACCGCTTCGCTGCCGTGTTCCGGGCCAGCCCGCGCCAGGCCGATCTGATGATCGTCGCCGGCACGCTCAGCTACAAGATGGCCGAGCGAACCAAACTGCTGTACGACCAGATGGCAGAGCCCAAGTACGTCCTGGCCATGGGGTCGTGCGCGAACTGTGGCGGGCTTTTCCAGTGCAGCTACGCGGTGGTCAAGGGCGTGGACAAGGTCATCCCCGTGGATGTCTACGTCCCTGGCTGC
>PMIX01000146.1:0-31331 GCA_003158395.1 Myxococcales bacterium
CCAGGTGCGCGCGCGTGATCTCGATGTAGTATCCGAAGACGCTGTTGTACTTGACCTTGAGCGAGGCGATTCCGGTGCGCTCGCGCTCGCGCGCCTCGATGGCCAGGATCTGGTCTCGCCCGCCCGAGGCGATGGCACGCAACTCGTCCAGCTCGGCCGAGACGCCAGGCCGGATGAAGCCGCCTTCCTTGGTCATCGCAGGCGCGTTGTCTTCCAGGGTGGCGACAACGCGGTCAGCGATGTCCTGCGCCAGGTCCTGGCCCAGATCGAGCAGGTCACTGCCGGTTCCGCGCTCGGCCAGCGTTGCCATCGGATCCATGGCCTGCTGCAAGGCCGCCGCCAGGTCGGGGACCTGCTGCAAGGAGCGGCCCAGCACCACCAGATCGCGCGGGCTGGCCACGCCCAGGCGCGCGCGGCTCACCAGCCGCTCGAGGTCACCCAATTCCGAGAGGATCTTGCGCGCGGCTTCGCGCGCCGATTGTTTCTCCACTAGGCGTTCGACGGCATCGTGGCGCCGCCGGATGCGGGCCAGGTCGAGCAGCGGGAAGAGCAACCAGCGACGCAACAGCCGGCCGCCCATGGCAGTGGCAGTGACGTCCAGGGTATCGAGCAGGGAGCCCGCTCGCTTGCGCTCGAGCATGGTCTCGATGAGTTCCAGGTGGCAGCGCGCCTGCTCGTCAATGACCAGGAATTCGTCGCGCCGAAAGAGATCGAGGCGGGTCACGGGCAGCGGGGCCGAGATCTGGGTGGCGCGCACGTAGCGCAGGACTCGACTGGCGGCCAGGCTGGCTTGCGGGGCGCGAGCGAGCGCGTCCCGTTCCAGTCCAGGTCCGAGCCCGTCGGCCAGGGTATCGAGGGGCGCGGGCTCGCCGTCGATGCTGACCGGGGTCTGCGCCAGGCGCGGGTAGGCGCGCCGGATGAGGGCCGCTAGCTCGCCTTGCCCGCGCGGCAGGAGGATCTCGCGCGGATCGACGCGGGCCAGTTCGTCCAGCAGACCTTCGCTGGTGGCGGCCTCGGTGGCACGGAAGTCGCCCGTGGTCACGTCGATGAAAGCCAGGCCGAATCCGTCGCGGCTGTCGCCAGCCACCGCCGCCACGTAGTTGGGCGCACGGGGTTCCAGCGATTCTTCGTCGAGAATCACCCCGGGCGTGATGATGCGAACCACGCCACGCTTGACCAGACCCTTGACCAGCTTCGGGTCTTCCAACTGCTCGCAAATAGCGACCCGATGGCCCAGCTCGGTCAGACGGGCGATGTACCCGCGCGCGGCGTGGTGCGGCACCCCGCACATGGGTACCGGATTCTCCTTGCCCTTGTCGCGGGTAGTTTGCGTGAGCGAAAGCACGCGGGACGCGTAGACCGCGTCCTCGTAGAACATTTCGTAGAAGTCCCCGAGGCGGAAAAACACGATCGCATCCGGGACCTGCGCCTTGACCTCAAGGTACTGGCGCATGAGTGCGGTCGCCGGCTGGTCAACCGGCCCAGCCGGCGCGTCCGGCGACGGCCCGACCTCCTTCGCGCGGTTGTCCGTCTCGCCGCTCACGTGACCTCCTTGAGCCTGTGCGGAGGCCCGGCGAGAGACTATTCCTTGGCGGGCGCGGGCGCCGCCGAGCGCGGCTTTCTCGGGGCTTTGGCTGGCGCCCCGCGGGCAGCCTGGCGCTCGGCCTTCTGCTTCTTGAGCCGCGCCTTGTACTTGTTCTGGCTTACGCGTTGGCGCATCTTCTTCGAACGGCGATTGTCGTGCTTTCCCATGCGGCAGCCACTATTGGGAAACTAGCCCCGTATGTCAAGCGGGGAGGCAAACTCCCCGCCATGGCTGCGTGACGTCGTGCTCGTGGCCGGAGCCTACTGAGCCGTGCAATTCGGGTTGGAAGCGGGACAGGTCAAGCACTTCATCGACAGCAGGGTGCCAGCGGGCGCCGTTTGTCCAGTCTTGCGCAAGGCCGTGATCCGCTGGTAGTTGGGCGCGTCCGGGCAGCCGGTGACGGGATTTCCGTCGTAGTAGAGGTACCAGCAGGGCCGAGCGGAGTCCGGGACATTGTTGATTTGGGGGTTTGTTGGGTCGAGCGGATCCGTACCGTTCATGCACTCGGGCAGCGAGTTCTCAGCATAGCCGGTCGCAAGGCACAGGCCTTGGGCGGTCGTGGCGCCCGGCGTGTCGCACGCGATCTCGTCAACAACCTGGCACTCGGGCTGGATTCCCGGGGTGTTCGGGTCAGTGTCCAGCAACGGGAATGAAATGCAGGCGGGCTTCAATACCTGAACGAGCGCGCTGCCAATTGAGGTCATCGCGAACGTGAAGCTGTCCGGGTTGCAGATGCTAAAGACGTTCTGGTCGTTCCTGGCGAACGCATCAAGAAACTTCTTCAGGCGAAGCCCGGCGTAGGCCTTGTAGATATTGCCGTCAAGGGACTTCTGAGTGGGAACCGTGCAAATGGGCATGTAGTCCCACAGAGTGCTCTGCGATACGGGAATCGAGGTGGCATCCTTGCCAATCTGGAATTGAACCGTGCTCGGGTCCATGTTCTGCGGCCACCCGATGATGCCCGACACGAAAATCTGATCCGGCCTCTTGGGGATAGCGACCCCGCTGACGGAGACGCTGTTGATGCTATCGATGATGTCCTCAACCGGGATGAGCGGGAGGTAGGTGGAGTCCTGGGGACTAGCCGGCTCCCTGGCCGTGCAATTGGAAAGAGGGGTCGAGAAGGGGATTCCGTTTACCGGGGTGTAGCCATTCACCGGGTCGTAGCCAGGAATCGGGGCGCCGTTGCAGAGACTCCCGCGCATCGCACATCTCATGCTGGCAGTTTCGTCCGGCAGCCTCTGCAGGAACATGTTGTCGTTGTTTGGGCCATAGTTGCCGGCGTCGGCGACCGGGGCAGAGCAGTCATCCTCGTCGGTAATAAGGATGATGGCCAGGTAGGCCTTGTTGCGCACGAAGCCGACGTTGGCCATGTTGATGTCAGTACCGTCGGTTAGCCTCTGCGGGTTGAGTGCCAAGCGGGTCGCTTGCAGTTGGTGCTCGAAACCGCAGCCACTGACTCCCACGGCCGTGGCAAGGCAGGTGAAGACGTCGGCGAGATTGCCGGTGTAGTTCTGCGTCCGTCCGATCCCATTCGCATTCGCGACATCCACGATCCAGCGGGCTCCTGAGTTGAGGCCGCAGCCGTTGGTTATGTTCGCAGTTGACGCGTAGAGTGTGTTGCCGGGAGCGACCGAGGCGATGGGATTGTTCGGATCGTTTCCCCACAGCAGGCCCCGGTCGCCCAAGAAGCGGGGGCAACCTTGGCCAAGATCGTCGGTGCCAGCCCCCAGGTCGCTGCTGACCACGCCGATATGGATGTCAGGCAACCCGCCTGGCACCTGCTGCAATTGCTGGATCATCAATGGAAAGTTCGCGGCCAGCGCCTGCTGCTTGGGGTCCATCGAAGGTGAATTGTCGACCACGAACAGGATGTCGACCATACGCTCCGGGCTGACCAGAACTGAGAAGTCGGTTTCTGCGGCCCCGGCGCCCGCACCGGTGATCGGCGTGCCGCCGATGCCCCCAGTTGCGCTCGTCGTGCCCCCGGTCGCGGAGCCGAAAGTCCCGCCCCCTGAAGGTTGGCCGGCGTCGTCGGGCAAGCTTGTGCCTGCCGTTGGATCGGACATGCACGCGGCCGACAACCCTGCGAGCAGGAGCGCGGCCAATGAAACTTGGCTGAAGCGAGTGTGGTTTGTCATGACCGTTCTTGTCCCCGAACGCCGATCAACCTTACAACCGACGTCTAAAAGAATCCGAAGCTGAAGCCCAGGCCAAGCTGGGCCTCGATGCGCGGCAGGGCCGCGAGGTTGGGGGTTGTACTGCCCTCCACGTTGTTACGGATGTTCTGCGCGGCTGGCCACAGTAGTGTGCGCAGCTCGGCCCAATAGGCCCACCTGCTTGCGCCCGTGTGCACCAGCCGGAGCCCGGCNNCCAAACACAGGCCCGACGCCTCCATCCAGAATCCACCTCCCTTGGGTCAGCGGAGCGCGCAGAGCCAGCGCCAAAACCGGGCGCCACCAGCGCGCGGTACCCTTTCCCACACTGACCTCGCGAGGAAGCGGGCCTGATAGTACAGCCGCCAAACCGAACCGGCCGGCCAGACGTGTCCACGCGGCCTCGCCGGACAGGGCTGCGCCCGCGCCCCGCCCATCGAGCGAAGCAAACCCGCCAATCCCCAGCGACGCGCGCGACTGCGCTGGCAGGGGCGTCTGTGTGACCGGCGCTCGAAGGCTGGGTGGCTCAACCGACAGGGCCGCGACCGAGTCAACCCGGCCGAGGGGATCCGCTGGCATGCCGTCGAGCCAGGCCGCGATGACCAAGGCGGCGGCCTGGGCACGCGACCCGCAGTCGGGCTCTGCGGGCAGCATCCGACTGGTCGCAGGCTCGCTTTCGCTGGCCAGCTCTACCGCCATCTGCCCACCCTGGATGCGAACATGGGCTGCGACCGAAACCGGATTGTCCGCAGACCATAGGCCCCCCAGGCGAGTCATAACCTCGGCCGCCGACGGGCAATCCGAATCGCTGGTGACCCGCGGGGCCGCGGACGCAGGCATGGCCGCCAGGCACAACGCCCCGAGCGCCACCGCTCGTCTCATCGTGTGGCTGCCAGCAAGCGCGCTGCCTCGGAGGCGAAACGGCCGGTGGGATAGATCTGCAAATAGAGCTGCAAGTCGGCGCGGGCGCCTGTCTGGTCCCCGGCCCGGGTGCGCGTCACGGCGCGGCCCCACAGGGCGCGCTCCTGCCAAAGCGAAGTCCCTCTCCCGTGAGCCAAGGCTTGGTCAAAATCCGCGCCAGCCTCGCGCCACCGCTGCGCCCGCGCGCGCAGCTCACCACGCACCACATAGCGTTCCGCGCTGCGCGGGGTGTAGTCGAGCGACATCCTGTCCAGACGAAGCAGAGCCTCATCGTTGCGGCCCAGCGCCAGCAGCGCCTCGACCTCCAGCACAGACCGCTCGCTGGCCAGGGGACTCTGCGGGAACTGGGCCTCGTGCCTGGCCAGGATGGCGAGGGCGCCGGCCGGATCGCGGTCGGTGCGGAGGCTGCGCAGCGCCTTGCCAAGCATGGCCTGCCCATTCAGGGAAGCTGCGGCACCTGTCGCTGGGGGCGGCGCCGTAACCGGCGTGATATGCGACGCTCGGGCAGCCCGCGGGCTGGTGGTGGCAGGCGCCAGCATGGCCACACGCGAACCAGCCTCGGGCGCGGCACCCGGCCCGGAGGGAGGCGGCGACAAGCTGGGCTCGGGCGCAGGCGACGGCGCGACGGCCGACATCTCCCTGTAGGGACTCTGCAGCGCACCGCCAAGCATTGTCTGTCGGCTCATGGGAGTTGCAGCGCCCATCGGAGACGGAGCCGCTCTGCTCGGCGTGACATGCGACGCACGGACGACCCGCGGGCTGGTGGTGGCGAGCGCCAACTTGGCCAGTCGCGGACCAGGACCTGGCGCAGCGACCGGCGCGGAGGACGGCGGCGACAGGGCAGGCTCGCCCGCAGGCGACGGCGCGATCACCGGCGGCGCGACCACCGGTATCTCTTCAAGCGCTGGTGCTGCATGGTCGACCGTTCCAACCGGTCTTGATTCGGCGGCCGACCTGGGCCGGATTGCATGCGCTGGACGCCGCCGCGCCTGACCGACTGCCTGCTCGCTGGCGACCCGTGGTCTGGCTTCGCGCGGCCAAGGGATGAGCCCGAAGTGGCCCGCCGCAGCAAACACCAGCCCGCCGGCCAGCAGCAAGGCCAGGGCGGCCAGCGCCGTCGACCAACGAAATCCTGCCACGGGACGGTGATTGGAAAGTAAGGCCATCCGGAGTCGGTGCTTGATTCGCTCGCGCTCTCCTGCCGTCAGCTCCTCCAGCGGCTCAGCAGCACGCACCAGGGATGCCAGCGGCCCCAGGTTCCGGTTCGTCGCTGACTCGGGCGGTGCCTTGCTTCCAATCCTCATGGGATGTTGCCTCCGGCGGACAGATCATCGAAAAGCCGCGCCCGCGCTCGATGTACCCTGACCCAGACAGCGTTGGGCTTGATTCCAAGCAGAGTTGCCACTTCGCTGGCTGAACGGCCGTCGATGTCGAACATGATGACAGGCGTGCGGTACTTCTCCGGCAGGCGATCCAGGGCGGCATACAGGAGCGCACACTGCTGGCGACGCTCCAGCTCTTCGAGCGGCGTCGGGCTGGCAGGCGCAAGCGCGGTCGTGTTGTCGCGAAAGACCAGGTTGAGAAAACCGCGCACCCGCCGACGGAAACGCCGCTTGCGCACGATCAGTTCGGTGATGCGAAACAGCCAGGTAGAGATCTTGGCGTCGCCGCGGAACTCATGCCGCCGCCGCAACGCGACCAAGAACACGTCGTGCACCAGGTCTTCCACCTCAGCTCCTGGCCCAGCCAGGCGGCGCACCCAGCGCTCGACCAACGGCTCGTGGGTTTCGTAGAGCTGGTCAAGGGAGTCCAACAAGCGTTCCCGGACGCGGGCGGCGGAGGTTGCCACCCGACCAGTGCCGTCGGAAAGCGAGTTGTGAGCCATCAGGCCAAAACTCTGGTGCCGCGAGCTTCCCCCACCTTACAAGGGAATTGTATCACCAGACCGGCCGGTCAAAGACAACCGCGGCCAAGAGCGTCTCTGCGCCGTGGCTGATCCGAACCTGGGCCCCGACCGGCACGGTCGAGGCCAGCAGTGCCAGCGCCACGGAAGCCTGGCCAGGAACCCGGCCAACGCTGGTGACATGTCCCACCGCAGGGCTCTGCTCGAATGCGATCGGTTCGCCGGCCGCGGGGATCCCATCGCCGCACAAGCGAAGCCCGGCCAGCCGCCGGCGCACCAGCCCCCGGTCGCGCGCACGCACGATGGTTTCCTGGCCGAGGTAGCAGCCCTTCTTGTGGTCGAGCGCGCTCGACAAACCCAGCTCCATGGGCAGGGTGTCGCCCGTGATCTCGGCGCCGACACACGGCTCGCCCGCCTCAATGCGCAGAACCTCCGCCATCTCGGGCGCCAGGACCGGGACGCCGGCCAGGTCCAGGTTGGTGGCCAGCGCGGTGCAGGCCGTGGCAGCGCCAAAGGCCCACAGCCCGTCTGCCCCCAGAGCGTGGCTGCGCACCAGCCACAGCAATCCAAACGGGCTGGTCGCGTCCGTGTGCGACCAGGGCGGCCGGGCCGCGAAGTCCTCGGGCACAGAGACACCGGTGGCACGGAGCGCCTGCGCCGAGCCCGGCCCGTGGAGCGCAGTCAGGGCGATGTCGGGCATCACGGCGACGGCGAAGTCATCCATGACCGCATAGTGTGCCAGGGCAGAGGCAATCCCCTGCCTCGCTGCCGCGGCCACCACCAGGCGCACCTCGTCCGGTCTGACGCAGACGCGCAGATCGCCCGCTACGTGACCCTTGTTGTCGAGCAGAAGCGAATGGCAGCCAGCCCCGACCGCGGTGCCTTGGACGCTGCCGGTGGTCAGCCTGTGCAGAAAACCGATTCGGTCCGCACCGGTGCAGCGCAGAATCGCGATCGCGCCCGCGCCGACCCGTGCGACGCCCTCTCGCGCAGGGGACAGGTTCTCAAGCGGGCACATCACGCCCTCGCAAGGGGGCCCGCATCGAATACTTCAAAGCGGCCGACTGCCGCTTCTTGACTGTCCGCATGTGGTTTGCGGTAGCATGCGCTCCCCCCTAGGTCAAACCCGTCGACTTTCCATCGGGTCACCGCCATGAAGACACATCGTTTCTCTGGTTCTGCATTTGTCGCTTTTCTGTGCGCCAGCACCGGTCTGCTTGTGGCAGGCGCCGCCCAGGCAAAGGCCTACAAGCTCGATGAACTGTTGGACATGGCCAGAAAAGGAAACCCTGGCCTGGCTGCCAACGCACAGGTTACCGCTGGTGTGGAGGCGCAAGCCTTGGAAGCGCACCGGAGTTACTGGCCCACCGGAGACTTGTCGTCGACGGTGGCGCCGGTGCCGGAGATCCGTTGCAACGCCACGGCTGACAACGACTGCGCGAGCACGAATTTTTCCTTTCAGCCCTCGCAGACCTTCGACGCCATCACCAAACTGCGCGGGGTGTTCACCCGCACCGAGGTCAAACTGGTCCAGCCCATCTACACCTTCGGCAAGATCTCGGCCGGGATCAACGCGGCTGATCTGGGCGTGGAGGCATCGCACAGCAAAGAATCGGGCCAGGTGGCCGAGGTGGAACTCAATGTTCGCAAGGCCTACTGGGGCGCCAAGCTGGCGCGCGAGATGCTGAGCATGCTTGACGAGGGCCTGGACTACCTGAACGACGCGCAGAAAAAGATCGAAGACGAACTGGCCGATGGCTCGGGCAATGCTTCGGTGACCGACCGCCTGCGCCTGCGCACCATGCGCGCAGACATCGAAGCGCGCGCTTCCGAGGCGCGGCGCGGGGCCGACTTGGCCAAGGCTGGCCTGCGCACCCTGATTGGCCCCAGCGCGCCGGCCGATCTCGATGTCGACGATGCCCCGCTGGAAACGCAAAACCTGCCGGCCCGCGAGCTGGCCGCCTACAGCGATCTGGCACGCGCCAACCGTCCTGAGGTCAAGGCCCTCGACAGGGCGGTCGCCGCCAAGCACGCCCTGGCTGATCTGGAATGGCGCCGCCAGTATCCTGACCTGGTGTTGCTGGGTACCGCCACCTACGCCTACGCCAGCTCGATCGATCACCCGACGAATGCTTTTGCCAACAACCCCTTCAACACCTCAGGCGTGGGTGTGGCAGCCGCGTTCCGCATGCCGCTCGATCTCTTCGTGAAGAACGCGCACGCCCACCGGCTGCGCGCCGAGGCCCAGGAAGCCGAGTTGCGGCGCAGCGAGGCCTTGGGGGGCATCAACTTCGAAGTGGAGAAGGCCTATACTGAAATGAAGGAAGCCGACCAGCGCTTCAAGACGGTGCAGAAGGGCGAGAAGGCCGCGCGGCAATGGATCGCGGCCGTCATGCAGAACGTTTCCGTGGGGCTGGCCGAGACCAGGGACTTTTCCGACGCGCTGCTGGCCTTTTTCCAAGCCCGCCTGCGATGTCTACAGGGCCTGTACGACTACAACATCGGGGTCGCCAGCCTGACTCGTGTTGCCGGCGTAGACGTGACGAAGAACTAGATCCCCAGGAACAGGCGGGTACCGAAGTTCGGTTCGAGGTCCGAGGCCAGGATCTTCGCTGCGGCTGCCTTGGTGTCGTATTCCACGCGCTTGAACTCGAAAGTCCGCGTGGCCGTGTCAAAGATGGTGTAGCAGGCGCGCGGATCGAAATCCCGCGGCTGGCCCACCGAGCCCGCGCTGATGATGTACTTCCACCCTGGTCGCAGCTCGAACTTGAGCATCACCACCTCCTGCGCGCCGGGGTGGTCGGGGTTGATGGCGAACGACTTACAAAGATGGGAATGGCCGATCACGGTGAGCGGGGGAAGGTGGTCCCAGATGGCCAAGCACTGCGCGGCCTGGTCGCGCGCAAAGATGTAGTCGAATTCACGGATGTTGATGGGCGAGCCGTGGCAGAAGAGAATGTCGTCTTCGCGAAAGTCGTAGGGCAGGCCCTTCAGCCACTCCATGTTCTCCGCAGTGAGAAGCTGGGCGTGCTTGTCCAGAGCCTGGCGTGCGGCGTAGTAGTAGTAGGAATAGTCCATGCGCCCCGCCACCGCCGCATCGTGATTGCCCAATACGGCCTGCGCCACGCGGGAGCGCATCAAGGTGCAGGCTTCGTTGGGGCTCGCGCCGTAGCCCACGGTATCGCCGAGGCATATGTACTTGTCGATCTGCTCCGACTCGTACGCCTTCAGGACCGTTTCCAGCGCCTCGATGTTGGCGTGCGTGTCCGAGAGGATACCGTAGCGCATCGAAGAACTACGATACCATCGCCAGGGGCCAATTTGGAGAAAGCCGCGCAGGACGCACGACGGCGCCCTGCACACGGACGAGAAACGACGCGGTTGGCGCCCGCAGCCGTTGGCATCGTGGATAGGCCAGGCTAGAAAGGCAGTCCTCGATGCCAACCGNNGCCGTGTCCACCGTCCTGGCCACCTACATGGGCGGGCTCGGATTGGGGTCCTACCTGGCGGGCAAAGTTGCGGACCGCATCAAGAATCCAGTACGTGCCTATGCCCTGGCCGAGGCCGCCATCGGGCTTTACGCGCTGGCCGTGCCCTGGCTGATCCACTTCTACCCAGGACTCAACCACTGGCTGTGGGCCGCCTTCGGCGATCACTACACCGTGCTCTCGCTGCTGCGTTTCGTGGCCTCGGCCGCATTGCTTATCGTGCCCACCACGCTCATGGGCGCGACCCTACCCTTGCTGGCTCGCTACTTCGTGTCGCGTCCCTTCGAGTTTGGCCGCGTGAGCCTGCGCCTCGGCACTCTCTACGCGGTGAACATCTTCGGGGGGGTGAGTGGTTCCTTTCTGGCCGGGTTCATCTCCCTGCCGCTTGTCGGGGTGCGCAACACCAACTTCCTGGCAGCCAGTTTCAATCTGTCGTTGGCCGCGGCCATCCTGATCGCCCGGCAGTTCAGCCGCCGCTGGCCGGCGGCGCCCAAAGGACCCACCCTCGACGAGTTGGCCGCCCAGGCCCAGCCGGCTGAGACAGGCCTGCCCCCTATCACGCTCGCGGCTCGGCGCGCGGTTCTCTTCGCCTTCGCGGTCTCCGGCGCCACGGCCATGACCCTGCAGGTGCTTTGGACGCGCGCCCTGGCGGTCATCATCGGCTCGTCGATCTTCTCCTTCACCATCATCCTGCTGGCCTTCCTCATTGGCCTGGGCACCGGCTCGGCAGCCTTTGGTCGTCTGGCACAGAGATTCCGCGACCCCGTGCGCAGCCTGGCCACGGTCCACCTGGGCATCGTGGCCGCGATCGGGGTTTCCTATCTGGTCACCGACCGGCTGCCCTACGTCTTCACGTATCTGTTGTCGTCGACCTCCATCACGGCCGACGCAGTTCTGGTGTGTCAGTTCACCCTGGCCTGCATCGCGGTGCTGCCCACGACCTTCCTCATGGGCGCCATCTTCCCGCTCACCGTTCGGGTGGTGACCGCGAGCCTTCACCGGGTGGGCCGCGACGTGGGCTCGGCCTACGCGATCAACACGGTGGGTGCAATCGTCGGATCGTTCCTGTCGGGTTTCGTCGTCCTGCCGCAACTCGGGCTGCAAAGGGGCATCTACGTTTCGGTGGTGCTCGATCTGGGGCTGGCGGCGCTTCTCTTCTCCGTCTCCAGCAGCCTTGCACCTTCACGCCGGATCCTGGGCATGGCGGGCGCGGCCGGCATGGCGCTACTGGCCCTGTCCCTGCCACGCTGGAACCTCACCGACTTCTCCATCGGCTTCTTTCGTGTTTCCATGGCGCGCGACTACATCGAAATGGTCGAGCACCGCCACCAGAAGAAGAAATGGCAGGTGCCCAAACTGGTCTACTACAAGGACGGCATCGCCACGACGGTGTCGGTCGACCAGTGGGGCAAGACGTTCTCGCTAAAAAACAACGGCAAAGTCGACGCCTCCAACGATGCCGATATGCCGACCCAGATCAGCGTGGGCCTCTTGCCGCTCTTGCTCTACCAGAACGACCATCCGCCCAAGGTAGCGCTGATCGGGTTCGGCTCGGGCGTGACCGCCGGTGCTGTCACCCAGTACCCGATCGCCTCGATCGAGGTGGTAGAGCTGGAGCCGGCCATCTACGAGGCGTCGCACTTCTTCGACAGTGTCAATCAGCGCCCCTTGGAGAATTCCAAAGTCCGCGCCCTGGTGGGTGACGGCCGCAATTTCCTCAGCCAGCGCAGCGACCAGTTCGACGTCATCATCAGCCAACCGTCCAATCCCTGGATTACGGGGGTTTCAAACCTATTCACGCGCGAGTATTTCCAGGACATCAAGGCGCGCCTGCGCGACGACGGCATCTTCTGCCAGTGGGCGCAGCTTTACGAGATGGCCCCGTGGAACATCAAGGCCATCTACCGCACGCTGGCCGATGAGTTTCCCTACGTGATGGTGTTTGCGGCCGAGGATCTGTCCTCCGATACGATTCTCATCGCCAGCCGGCACCCCATCAATTTGGATGTGCGCCAGATCGCGCGCGCTTTTGAAAACCCGATCACCGCCGCCGAGGCGAAGCGAGCCGGGTTCGCTTCGCCCCACGACGTGCCCGCCTACCTGCTGCTCGGCCCGGAGGAGCTGCGCTCGTTTACCGCCGGCGCGGCCGTCAATACCGATGACAACGCGCTCATCGAGTTTGCGGCTCCGCGCGATCTCTTGGGTTACGCCAAGTTCGATCCATACCTGGCCAAGATCTACGGCCCGATGTGGCCCTACGGCCGGCTAAGCGAGCTGGTGGCGGGCTACGATGGCCCCGACCGCGCGGTGTCCATGGCGCGGTTGGCGCGCAGCCTGCTGGCTCACGGCAAGGCGCGCGAGGCCCACCTGTGGCAACACCGGGCCGAGGCTGCGGGCAGCGGCCCCGAGGTGGCACACTCGCGCCTTCTGCTTGATCTGGTGGCCACGCGCGAGGATCGCGATCCCGAGATCGCGCTCGCCCCGGACGACGGACTGCAACCGCCTGTGCCGCCACCCGGACTGGCACCTGCGGTGGCCGAGCGCGTGCGGGTGGAGTACCAGCAGATCCTAGCCTTGGTGGACAAGAACAAGTTCGCCAGCGCCTTCAAAGTGGTCGATGACTGGCCTGAGGAGACCTGGGGCGGGAAGCTGGGCAAAGACGTCGCCCTGCTCACTGGCCTTCTCGAATACAAGGCCGAGTTCTACGGTGACGCCATCGACGAGCTGAAGCCCCTGGCTGACAACGCCGAGTACGTCAAGCGACGGCCCGAGCTGCTCTACTACCTGGGCCGCTCGTACTACGCGAACGCGAGCTGCGCGAAAGCCGTGGCGGCACTGGAACGCTTCATCGATGGCCAGGGTGCGCTCGGTCGGCCGTTGTTGCCGGCCTCGGCCGGGTTCGGCGGCAACTAGCAAAAGACAAAAATTTTCGGCGCGGTGGTAGCATGGGCTTATGGTGAAAGTGCGTGAGACCCGCAGCCGGAAGAAAACGGGGCCGGCCGTGCCGCCCCGGCCGGCTTCCCATCCACGCACGGCTGCTGCGCACAGCGATCTGGCGGTGGGCGTGGGTCTGGCAACCGTGGACCTGCTATGCGTTGTGCCGCGCGTCGAACAACGGCTGGTGGAGGTCTCGGTCTTCAGCATGCAAGGGGGAGGGTCGGCCGCCAACATCCTGGCTGTGCTCTCCACGCTCGGGGTTCGCGGCCGCTATTTTGGTCGCGTAGGCGACGATGAGTTCGGCCGTTTCATCCTTCGCTCGCTGCAACAACTGCACATCGACACGTCTGTGCTGGCGATCGAAAAGGGCAAGGTATCTCCAGTCTCGATCATCCAAATCGATGAACTGAGCCACAAGCGCAAGATCCTGCTTTCCCGGGGCAACGTGACGCCGCTGTCCACGCGCGATTTGCCTGACCGATTGCTCGACGGTGCGCAGCTGCTGTGTATCGATGGATCGCAGCCGGCTTTGCAGGCCGCCGTCGCAGAAAAGGCGCGCGCCAAGGGGATCACCGTCTTGCTCAACGCCAGCCAACTTTCGGGGGGCATGGGCGAGCTGCTCACCCTGTCCGACATCGTGGTGGGATCAGAGCGTTTCGCCAACGAGCTGGCGCCTTCTGACGAGCTGGCGACCAGCCTGCGCGAGATCACGCGGTTGGGTCCGCGGATTGCGGTCATCACCATGGGCGAGGCCGGTGCAGTTGCCCTGGAGGGCACCAAGTTGGTCCAGCAGGACGCCGTCGACGTCTTCGTGGAAGACACCACCGGCGCCGGCGACGCCTTCTGCGGAGCGTTCGCCTATGCCCAGCTCAAGAGCTGGCCGCTGGAGCGCGCCCTGCCCTTTGCCAATGCCGCTGCAGGACTCGCGTGCCGCAGCTTGGGCTCACGTTCCGGCCTGACCACGCTAGACGAGGTGACGGACGCGATGAAGCGTGGATAGCGACGAAATGCCCATTCTTTTGGGTCTTTCGTGCAGATGTGCGACGCTGGCTCCGTGTCGGTCTTCAGCAGAGAGAATGTCGTCAACCTGGGGCTCTTCCTCCTGCGCCTTGGCGTGGGGGTCAACGTGGTTCTCCTGCACGGCTTGGACAAAGCGCGCCACTACAGTCAGCTTGTGAACAGCTTCCCTGACCGTCTTGGCATAGGCCATCGCCACAGCCTGATGCTGGCCGTGGCAGCAGAATTCGTCGGTGGAATCCTGGTCACGCTCGGCCTCGCCGGTCGGCTGGCGGCCCTGCTGCTCGCCTTCAGCTTGGGACTGACGTTGTTCTCCGGCGAGGCCGGTTTGCCTTGGCGACAGCGCGAGACCACGGTCCTCTACCTGACGGCAAGCCTGGCCATCCTGATGCTGGGCTGCGGCCGCTGGGCGCTTGACGCTGTGGTGTGGAAGCGCTTCCGCAAGGGCGGCGGCGGCACGCCGGCGGCGAAGCGATAGCAGCGAGCACGACCGCCTCCGGGGCGACCGCAGGTCGCCCCTACGGCGACGGACGACGCCACGTCTGCACCCCTGGCTCGCGGGATTACGTAGGGGCGACCTGCGGTTTGTAGGGGCGACCTGCGGTCGCCCCAGAGGCAGATCTACCAGCGTTCATCCTGAATCTTCGCCCAGGGCATGACGACCACCCCTTGCCGCTTCTGGCTTTCGCTGCCGCCGTAGACCAGGCGGCGGACGACGGGAGAGGTCTTGGGGAGACGCGAGGTGAATGTCTCCATGCCTGCGAAGAAGGAAGCGTCCACGGTGCTGCCAGACTTGGCCTCGGCAATAATCCAGCCCCGTTCGCTTTGCACTAGCAGGTCCACTTCCGGGCCACGGGCTTCCCGGCAGTGGCGCAAGCGTACGACGAGACTCATGGATTTGCAATCGGATTGCAAATTTATGAAAACCATGGTGGGAACAGTGTTGGCGCGCGCCTCCGGAAGTCGTTGCCCCGCCACTGCTCGTTCCGTTTGATTCGCCGGTGGATTGCACCGAGCCGGCGACCCGCCCGCAAGGCCACCCGCCGGCAGCCTACGACCTGGCGCCGTCTTCCAACTTCTGGATCCAGCCCAGCACGACCTGCTCGAAGCCGCGCAGGTCGCCGCGCACGCCCGGATGTGTTCGTTCCAGTCGGCCCGCGTGGCGTCGCAGCTCCGCGTCGTCCAGGGCGACGGCATAGGCGTGGCGGAAGAAGTGGCGAAAGGCGAGCAGCTCAGAGAGATCTGCCAGGCGCGCCGGGTCGAGCACCGCTGGCCTTACCGCCGCAAGTGGCAGGGCCATGCCCCGCAAGAGATCTTGATGGTACGACGGTCCGCCTGGCAAGCCTCCCTCCACCACGCGCGCAATTCGTTCGAGGATCGATTCAAAGGCGGTGTACCAGGCGTGCAATTTCACAGCGAGGTAGGCAGCAGCCTCGGGCCCGAGCGGTCCTGGGCGGCTGTCCACGGCCGAGATCTCTGTCCGCAGCGCATCCAGCACGCCGGCGTCCGCCTCGTTGTCGCGCACGAGGCGCCGCAGCTCAATAGCGGTCCTGTGCTCAGGCGGCATATAGGATCTCCCCTTCATCGAGGGCTCGCTGCACGATCTCCTGACGCCCCACCTCCCTGGGCACCAGATCCACGGGCAGCGGGGCGAGCAAGAAGAGGCGACCAAGTGCCTCTGCCCGCCGGCTCGCATCGAGCCCCTCGACCAGCAGGTCGATGTCCGGCCGCTCCGATGGCGTGCAACGCAGAAGCGACCCAAAGAGCGTGACCCGCCGGACCCCATACTCGCAGACCAGGACGGCGACCAGCCCGGGCAGTGTCTCGCGCACCTTGCTTCGCAAGGTTTCCCACTCGGCCTGTTCCCGGCGGGCACGGGCAAGCAGCGCTTCCATCACGCGGATCATAAGGGGTCGTGGGTGTCGGGGCAACCAGGCTGCAGATCACTCCGGCCAGGACCGCGGCCACGCCCCCCTGGGGATTGCACAGGTTGCCTACTTCGCGTCGTCGCTGCCGCCGATGCCGTGCTTTCTCAGCTTGTCGTGCAAGGTCACGCGCGAGATGCCGAGCTGGCGCGCGGCCTCGGTGCGATTGCCCGCGCAGGCGCGCAAGGCATCGACGATCAGCCCACGTTCGAACGCGTCCACCTTGTCGCGCAGGCATGACTGATCATCGGATGAAGGCGGGGGCCGGCCCGGCGACAGCAGCGCGAGATCCAGCTCTCCATCAGGGGACAGGGCCACCAGGCGCTCGATGGCGTTCTGCAATTCGCGCACGTTGCCCGGCCAGTTGTGGGCCGCCAGGCGCGCCAGAAGAGCGTCCGACTGGTCAAACGGGGCGACCCCCAGGCGCTCCGCAGCTTGGTCGAGGAAGTGCCGCGCCAGCAGCGGAATATCGTCGGGGCGCTCACGCAGCGGTGGAATGTGCAATTCCACCACGGCCAGGCGCCAGTACAGATCCTCCCGGAACGCGCCCCGCGCTACCTCGGCTTTCAGATCGCGGTTGCTGGCCGCCAGCACCCGCACGTCGACGTGGCGCGGTCGATCCTCGCCCACGGCCCGGATCTCGCCTTCCTGCAGGGCCCGCAGCAACATCCCCTGTAGAGGCAGTGCCAGCTCGCTCACCTCGTCGAGCAGCACGGTGCCGCCATCAGCCTCGCCAAACAGCCCACCCCGCGACCGCACCGCACCGGTGAACGCTCCGCGCACGTGACCAAACAGCTCGGCCTCGGCCAGCTCGGCGGTGAGCGAGGCACAGTTGAAACGCACGAAGGGCTTGGCCGCGCGCCGCGAGGCCCGCACGATGGCTTCGGCCAGCCGCTCTTTGCCGGTGCCACTTTCGCCGGTGATCAACACGGTGCTGTCGCGCGGAGCCACCCGGGCCACCAACACGGCCAGCGCTCCCATGGCCTCCGAGGCAAAAACCAGCGTCCGCGAGAGCGCCAGTTCACCCCGCAGCCTCTCGTTCTCCAGCGCCAGGCGTGCCGCCTCGGTGGCCCGCCTGATAACCGCGACCAGCTCGTCGGGCTCGAAGGGCTTGCGAAAGTAGTCGAGCGCGCCGGCCTTGATGGCTTCCACCGCCTGGCGTTCCGAGCCGTGGGCCGTGATCACCACCACCCGCGCGGCCGGGTTTTGTGCAACCAGCTTGCGCAAGAGCTCCATGCCATCCATGCGCGGCATGCGGAGATCGGTCACCACCAACTGCGCCGGCTGAAGCTGCAGACGTTCCAGGGCCTCGACCCCGTCGCATGCAACGTCCACCTCCAGGCCAGACGACTCCAAGATCTCGCGTAGCGTATAGCGAACGCCAGCATCGTCGTCGACCACCAGCACACGTGGCTTCAACATGAGGTGCCGTCGCGCAACGAGATCTGGTCGGCGTTGACCTTGGCCATGGCGGCCATGGTACGCGCGATCGTCACCTCATTTCCAGCGCGGCCCCGATTCACCACAGGCCGCAGGCAAGCGCAGCACCGCCACGCAGCCGCCACCTTCGCGGGCGCTGAGATCGAGATCACCGCCGTGCTGGCGGGCCAGCGCGCGCGCAATGGTCAGGCCCAGGCCCGAACCCTGCGCCTTGCTGGTCACCCCCGGGTCGAAGACCCTGGCCCCAAGTTCCGGAGCCACACCCGGGCCTCGATCCAGCACGCGAATCTGTGCGCCCTCGCTGTCGTGGCTGGCTTCGATCTCCACCGTCGTGCCGGTTGGGCTCGCCTCCAAGGCGTTTTGCACCAGGTTGAGCAGAACCTGCTCAATCTTGCGTGGATCGCACAGCGCGGTCGTGTCCGCGACGCGGACCTCGATCGAGACGCCGCGCTCGTGCGCCATGCCCTCGTGCAGAGCCGCCACCTCACGACAGAGCGCATCGAGATCGACGTTCTCGGCTGCGACCGGCACCAGCGGGCGCGAGAAATTGAGAAACTCCTCCAGGATTGCTTGCATGCGGTCCACCTCGCGCCGGAGCACGGTGAGCCGCTCGCCCGACTTGCCCGTGCCCGCATCTTGAGCCAGCAGGCCGGCCAAGCCCTTCACGCTGGCCAGCGGATTCTTCAGCTCGTGCGCAATCTCGCCGGCCAGGGCCGACAGCTCGCCATGGGCCTGCACCGATTCCTGTCGCGCGCGGAGCGCCCGCCGAATCATCGCGTCGAAGGCGCCGCGAATGATCCGTCCGAGGCTGGCGACCATCAGTAGGCCGGCGCTGGCAAAGGCTGCATTGGCGAAAAGGTGCGTGTCACTCCAACCCGCCCGCGAGCCACCCCCGAAAGCGACCAGATTCAGGTTGGGCACCTGCCCTTCGGCCTCAGCCAGGGCCATGGCCCACAGAGCGACGATCTGGCAACCCACGAGAACGAAGCCCGCCGGGGGCCGCATGGTGATGGCCACCACCATCGCGATGAGGAACATGGCAAACAAGAATGGGCTGCCCAGGCCGCCGGTGGCGAAGGTGACACCTGCTTGCGCCAGCACCGCAAAGGTCAGATTGACACCAATCGTGCCGCGGTGAAGAGCTGATGCTCGGTGACGCCCCGCCTCCACCAGGAAGAATGCCGACGCCACCACGATGAGCGTGCCGAGCAGCCAGCGCCGCCACGGCGTCTCGTCGGTGGCCAGCAGCCACATGACCAATCCCACCAAAGCCGGCAACACAGCCACGCGCGCCCAGACCACGCGGCCGAACAGGCGGGAGAGTTCCTCGCGCTCGATCTCGTCAAAACCGGGACTGCCAGCGTCGGCGCGCGTACTCGCGGTGAGCTGGGCAGAAGACGGCTGGTTCATCAGCGCATCCGCCCCAGCGCCTTGTCCAGCGCCACACGCGCGATGCCCAGCCTTCCCCGCGCATCGGCCATGGCCAACTCGGCCTGGTACGACCTGTCGTTCGCATCCAACACATCGAGTGAGCTGGCCACGCCTGCCTCAAAGGTGCGCTTGGCCGAGGCGGCCGCTGCTGTCGCGAGGTCCCGCTGCTGCTCGGCCAGGCGCAGTCGCTCTTTGGCCACCGAGACATCACGGCGCGTGTCCTGTACCTCCTGGACGATACTCAGCCGCTGCGCTTCGGCGGCAGCCCGCGCCGTGACCAGGTCGGCTTCGGCTTGATCGCGTTTGCCGCGGGCCAGCCCGCCGTCGTAAAGCGACCACAGGGCGTCCAGGGTCAGGCGCCAGCCCTGTTTCTTTCCCGTCGGATAGGGCACGTCTGCAGCGAAGACCGCGCCACTGCCGGAGATCTGCGGCAGCCAGCGCAGGCGCGCCGAGTTCGCCTGCGCCTGGGCGGAACGAATCTGAGCTTCCTGGGCCGCAAGCTCGGGCCGGGTCTGCAGGGCTTCGGCCACCAGGCTCTCCAACTGCCGCGGGGCCTCGCCGCCCGCGACGGGCGGCAGCAGCACGCGCAACGGCTCGCTCTTGCCCAAGAGCACGCCCAGCGCCAGGTGGCTGCGTTCGCAATTGGCGCGCGCCTGCGCCAGATCGCTCTGGCGCTTGACCACTTCGGTCTCAGCCTTGAGCACCGACAGCGGCGCCTCCGTGCCCGCGGTCACGCCGCGGGCAGCGCTTCTTCGGTGTTCATCCGCCACGGTCACGGCGCGTTCCGAGACATCGACGATCTCTTCGGCCGCGGCTGCCGCCCAAGCGGCCTGGGCCAGCGATGCGCGCAGTTGCAGGCGCGCGGACTCGGCAGTGGCCGCGACCGCGTCGGCCGCGCGCTGGGCGGCCGCCCAGTCAGCCCACGCGTTGGGAATGACCAAGGGCACGCGCACCGTGCCCGCAACTGTCCACACGCCCAAAGGCTGAATGACCAGCGCGCCCGGATGGATGGAGGCCAGGGGCGTGCCGGTGAAGTCGACTACGGCATCAGCGCTGTTGCGGGTGTACCCGCCTGCTGCCACCACAGTCGGAACCAGTGGAACCCTTGCTTGCGTGGCAAGCGCGCGTGCGTCCGCCACCCGGCTGCGCACCTGAATCAAGGTGGGACTCTGGCTATCCAACTCCGCCAGCGCCTGGTCCAGGGTCAAAGCTCTCAGCGGCCGATCATCCTCGGCCCATGCCAGATGCTCGATGCCAAGGACCAACAAGAACAAGGCACCAGCAAGCCTGCTCGATTTCATTTTGTCTTCCGCCCGCCTTGGAGAGCAAAACCGATGCCGGAGAAAAGGAATGCTGTTCAACCACAGAGAGCACAGAGGACACAGAGGCGAGGCGTACGCCCGCGGGGTCATTTGCCCGTCCTTCTCTGTGGTGAAAAGGCATTCTTCTTCTGTTCGGAAAACCGAACAGGGTGTCGGAAGTCTTTACAGTCTTGCGTGGGCCGGCTGCGAAAGTGCACAAGGAGCTTGGGCATGAAGTTTGCTGACTTGCGAGCCAGCAAGGAGTCCTCATGAGAAGGGTCGCTATCGTTCTCGTCGTCTTGGTGCTGGCGCTCGCCGGTTTGTTGGCTGCGCGCCTGTGGATGCAGGAACGCGCCCAGCGCGGGCCCACGGGCGGTTCAGGCGAAATCGAGGGCACCGAAGTCGACCTTTCGTCGCGCATCAGCGCACGCGTGGCCCGCCTGCACGTGACCAAGGGGGCGGCCGTCAAGAAGGGCGACCTGCTGGTCAGCCTGGACTGCGCAGACGCGCGCGCGTCTCTGTCCGAGGCGCAAGAGCGCCAGACAGCGGCCGAGGACCAGGCCAGCGCGGCCGAGGCATCGATCGGCGCAGCCCGCGCCACCCAGCAGGTGGCCGGCGCTGCCCGTGTCGCCTCCGAGGCGCAGGCGTCGTCGCTGTCCGCCCAACGCGACGCCACCCTCCGGCAAGCCAACCGGCTGGAAGCGTTGACTGAGGACGTGGCGCTGGCCACCCGCGACCAGACCCGCGCCAGCGCCGATGGCCTGGCCCATCAGGTGGAAGCCCTGCGCGCCCAGGCTCGCGCCAGCGAGGATCAGGTCCGTGCCGCGGGCTCGACCTGGAAGGCGTCCGCGGCACAGGCCCAGGGCGCCCACGCCAGCGCCCGCGCAGCCGCCGCTAGCGTGGCGCGCGTGCGCCTGCTGGTTGACGAGTGCGAGATTGCGGCACCCCGCGACGCCTGGGTCACCGAGTTGCCCCATGAAGTAGGCGAGCTGGTCGCGCCCGGGACCACGCTCGTGCGCCTGCTCGACCTTTCCGAGGTGCGCGCCACTTTCTATCTGCCCAACGCCGAACTGGCCGCGGTCAAGCTGGGCGCGCCTGCCGTGGCGGTGGCTGATGCCTATCCGGGGGAAGAGTTTTCCGGCCAGGTCTCGACCGTGGCCTTCAAGGCCGAGTTCACCCCGCGCAACATCCAGACGCGCAGCGATCGCGATCGCCTGGTCTATCCAGTCGAGATCGTGCTGGCCAATCGCGCAGGCAAGCTGCGCGCGGGCATGCCCGTGCAGGTCACCTTGCCGGGAACGGAGCGCCGTTGATGAGCACGGCGCCCGCTGCCACGCCAGGCGGGACCACGATGGGCATAGAGGCTGGCGCCGCGCTGGAGGCGCAAGCGCTCGTGCGCTGCTTTGGCGCCACCCGGGCACTCGACGGTCTCAGCTTCACCGTTGGTCGCGGCCAACTCTTTGGCTTGGTGGGCGCGGACGGCGCAGGCAAGACCACCGCCATTCGCGCGCTGGCCGGATTGATCACACTCGACGCAGGTCGCGCGCTGGTTCTGGGCCGCGATCCGGCCAAGGGCGGGGTCGCTGTGCGCGAGTCGCTCGGGCTCATGCCTCAGCAGGCGAGCCTGTATCCCGATCTCTCGGTGGCCGAGAACCTGCGTTTCTTTGCCCGCCTCTACTGCCTGCCGCGCGCGCTTTTCCGCGAGCGTTCTGCGCGCTTGCTCGACATCACGCGCCTGGGGCCGTTTCTCGACCGCCGCGCCGATGCCCTGTCGGGCGGGATGTACAAGAAGTTGGCCCTGGCCTGCGCCCTGCTCCACCGTCCCGAGGTGTTGCTGCTCGACGAGCCCACCAATGGCGTGGACCCGGTCAGTCGCCGCGAGCTGTGGGCGCTTCTGCACGAGCTGGTCCACGACGGCATGACCGTGCTGCTTTCCACGCCCTACATGGATGAGGCCGAGCGCTGTCATTGCGTGGGCCTCATCCATCACGGTCGGCTCCTGCTGGCCGGTGAGCCGCGCGCCCTGCTCGCCACCTTCGAGGACGAGACCTACGAGGTCGAGGGCGGCGAGCGCGAGCAAGTCGACCAGGGGCTGGCCAGCCTGGCCGAGGTGCACGCCGCCTCGCCCGCCGGCGCGACCCTGCGAATCGCGGTGGCCCGCGGATCGGCCGGCACCGTGGCCGGGGCCCTCGCGCCCCTGGCTGCTTCGCTTCGTCCGGTCGCGCCCAATTTCGAAGATCTGTTCTTGGCGCGCGTACGCCAGGAGGCCGCATGAGCGAGCTGTCCATCGAAGCGGTCCACCTCTCGCGGCGATTCGGATCGTTCCTGGCGGTGGACGACGTGTCGTTCTCGGCGGCCCGCGGCGAAATCTTCGGCTACCTGGGCGCCAACGGGGCCGGCAAGTCCACCACCATCCGCATGTTGTGCGGGCTGCTCGCCCCGACGGCGGGCGAGGCACGCGTGGCCGGCTTCGACGTGAAGACCGCCCCCGAGTCGGTCAAGGCATCCATCGGCTACATGTCGCAGAAGTTCTCGCTCTATCTGGATCTGCCGGTGCGTGACAACCTCGACTTCTTCGGCGGGGCCTACGGGCTTTCCGGGCCAGACTTCGCGGCCCGCGCCGACGAAGTTCTGCGCTTGTGCGACCTGGAACACGAACGCGACGCGATCACCGGCTCGCTCCCGGGCGGCATCCGGCAGCGTTTGGCTTTGGGCTGCGCCATCCTGCACCGGCCGGCGGTGCTGTTTCTCGACGAGCCCACCGCTGGCGTGGATCCGGTCAGCCGCCGCCACTTCTGGCGCCTCATTCGCCGTCTCGCTCGCGAAGGCACCACCATCTTCGTCACCACCCACTACCTCGACGAGGCCGAATACTGCGGCCGTATCGGCCTCATGGTGGACGGCCGCCTGGTGGCACTCGACACGCCCGCCGCGCTCAAGCGCCGCTACGTCCCCGGCCGGGTGCTCTCGGTGCGCGGTCGTAACCTGGCCTCGGCCGCGGCTAGCCTGCGCAGCCGCCCCGGCATCATCGCGGTCGAGCCCTTTGGCGCCGGACTGCACCTGCAAGTGGCGGCCGAAAACTGGAACGCGGACTCGGTCGCGCAAGCCCTTGCCAGCGCGGGCGCGCAAGCTGTGGAAGTCGAGTCCGGCGAGCCGACGTTGGAAGACGTGTTCTTGGCGGTGGTGGCCCGACCCCGCGAGGTGCGCCATGACTAGACCAATGCGCTTTCTGGTTCGGGTGGGCGCCATGGCTTCCAAGGAAGTCATGCACATCCGTCGTGATCCGCGCACCCTGTACATGGCGCTGGCCATGCCGGTAGTCATGCTGCTCATCTTCGGTTTTGGCGTCAGTTTCGACATGGACCGGATCCCCTTGGTGGTGCTCGACGGCGATCGCAGCGTGGCCTCGCGCGCCCTGGTTCGCGCGGTAAGCGCGGGCCACGAGTTCGTCATCGCGGCCGACAGCGATGAGGCCACCGCCCTGCGCATGATTCGCAGGGGCCAAGCCCTGGCCGCATTGGCCATTCCCGCGGACTACCAACGCGACCTTGCCGCCGGCCGCGACGGCGAAGTCCAGCTCATCGTCGACGGGGCTGACGGGGTGGTAGCCAATCAGATCCTGGCCAAGATCGACGGCTTGGTGCGCGCGGAGAGCCTGCGCCGCATCGACCTTGCCGCCGAGCCGCCCCTTCAGGTGAAAGTGTTCACCTTATTCAACCCCGAGGCCCGCTCGGCCCTGTTCATGGTCCCCGGCCTGGCCGTGTATCTGCTCGCCATTGCCGCCGTGCTGCTGACCGCGCTCACGGTCTCCGGCGAGTGGGAACGCGGATCCATGGAACAGCTTTTTGCCTCGCCGGTGGGTCGCCTGGAGATCGTGCTCGGCAAGCTTCTGCCCTATCTCGGCCTCGGCATGCTGCAGCTCCTTCTGGTGGTCGCGGTCGGCGCGGTGATCTTCGATGTGCCCATTCGCGGCAGCGTGGCGCTGCTCTTCTTCGTCGGCTTTCTCTTTCTCGCCGGGATGTTGGGCCAGGGCCTATTCATCTCGGTGGTGGCGCGCAGTCAGCTGGTGGCCACGCAAGCGGGCGCGCTGTCGTCGCTGCTGCCGTCGTTGTTGCTGTCGGGAATGCTGGTGCCCATCGAGAACATGCCGCGCATCTTGCAGGCCCTGTCATCGGTTATCCCGGCACGCTATTTCGTGCACGCCATGCGCGGAATCATGCTCAAAGGCAGTGGTTTGTCGATTCTCTGGACCGATCTCGTCGCGCTGACGATCTTTGCCCTGGCCATTCTTGCCCTGGCCACCACGCGCTTTCGGCGGAAACTCGCATGATCACAAGCCCGCGCTGGTCGGTGCAATTGCGCGCAGTCGTGCGCAAGGAGATCCGTCAGACGGTCCGCGACCGGCGCATCATGTTCATGCTCATCGTCGCGCCGCTGTTGCAGACCGTGGTTTTCGGCTTCGCAGTCGATTTCCAGTTCGACCACGTGCCCACCTTGGTGGTGGACCACGACGCCAGCGCGCAAAGCCGTGAGCATATTCGCCGGCTGCTGGCCGACGGAACCCTGCGCGACGCCGGCCACACCACCGAGCTGGGAGCGGTTCAGCGCAAACTGCAGACCGGCGACGCGGCCGCCGCCTTGGTGTTGCCCGAGGGCTTGGCGCGCGCCTTTGCCGCCCAGCGCGCGGCCGAGGTGCAGGTCATCCTCGACGGCGGCGATCCCAACCGCGCTGTGGTCGTGGCAGGGGCCGCTTCGCGCTACTTCGGAGAGGCCGCCGAGTCGATGGTGAAGGAGCGCCTCGCGGCGCACGGGATTGCGCCGCCGCCACTGATTCGGGCCACGCCGCGCATCTGGTTCAACCCCAGCCTGAAGACACCGCCCTACATGATCCCCGGGGTGATGACCATCCTGCTGGTCATCACAACGACCTTGGTCACCGCGATGGGGCTTGCGCGCGAGCGTGAGATGGGCACGCTGGAACAGGTGCTGGTCACGCCCATCCGGCCGCTCTTCCTGCTGGTCGGCAAGATGACGCCCTTTCTGGTTATCGGCTGCTTTGACGTCTTGCTGGTGCTGACCGCCGGGGTATGGATCTTCGGCGTCCCCCTGCACGGCAGCCTGGCACTCGTGGCAACGGGAACCGTGCTCTACGTCCTGTGCACGCTGGGAATCGGCCTGTTGATCTCCACAGTCAGTCGCACCCAACAGCAGGCCTTTCTGGCCGGCTTTCTCTTTGCCATGCCGGCTATCCTGCTTTCCGGCGTGATGACCCCCATTCGCGCCATGCCCTTCTGGTTGCAGGTCGTGACCACCTTCAATCCCGTTCGTTACTACATCGAAGTGCTGCGCGCGGTGCTGCTCAAGGGAGCCGGCTTGGTCGATATTTGGTGGCGCCTACTGGCGTTGCTTGGCTTCGGCCTGGCTTTGCTGACTGTGGCCAGTCTACGTTTCCACAAACGGGTAGCGTAGCGAACCGCCACCACGCAGAGTACCAGAGTGAGATCTGCCACCCACCGCGTTTGGGCTGGCCAAGAGCCCTCCGCCGCTACCTGCGCAGGAGTTGCGGCAGGTGGTCGAAGTGCCGATCGCGGGCGTGCAGGGTCAGACCGTGCTGGAGCACGAGGGCCGCGATCCATATGTCGTTGGTGGGAATAGGCGTGCCCTGCCGGCGGAGCTGACGGTATAGGGACGCGTACAGGTGGGTTGTCTGATCGTCGGCATAGAGCACCTGAACCCCAGGTTTGCAGAGAAACAAGCCCAGCACCCGTTCATTTTCGGATCCACGCCGGCCCACGGCAAAGCCGGCCCGAAGCTCGGCCAGAACCACGAAAGGTAGGTGAATCGAGTCCGCCTTCTCGAGAAGGTCGACGGTTTCCGCTTTGCCGCGACAGAAATCGACGTAGCCGTTGGTATCGAGAGCAACTCTCACTTCCAGAGCGCCTCGTCGACTTCGTCCTGTTCCGCGATGGCCCGATCGAACACTGCATCCTTCTTCCAGGTCCCGGCAATATCGCTGAGGTCGCGCTGGCGCTGGGCTTCGCCCTGCAGGCCCACTCCACGCGCCAGCGCCTCCAGCAGCGCCCGATTCATGCTCTTGCGCTCCTCGTGCGCTCGCCGGCGAACCTCCGCATCAAGCTGCTTGGGGATCCTTCGTAGCGTGTACTGCATGCCTGCATTGTATGCCATGATTGCCTGCACTTCCAGCTCGAACTGCGCCAAGCACCAACACCCGCCGGCCGGCGAGGGCGTGCTTGCACTCAACCTCGCCCCGAGAGTCGGATCCTGACCTTGCGGGCCCTGCTCGATCGCCTGTGTGCCGTGCTCACATGGGCGATCGGCCTTCCGGTTCAGCGCAGCTCGGCCAGCGTGAGCGGTAGCGGTAGCGTGAGCGGCCCGCGGAACGCGGCCTGCGTGGGCGGCTTGCGTGAGCGCGACGGGCGAGCNNCCCGAAGCCCCCCAGGGGTGCGCGCCCCGCGGCACCCGAACCGCTCACGCCCTCACCCTACGCCTTCCGCCTCCCGCGTACCCCACACAGACACGCCCACGCACTCGCACACGCGGCCCGCGAGCCGCGACCCGCGCGCCGGCCCTTCGGGCGGCCCAGGATTTCCCAGCAGGCTCCGGCTAGTCCACGCCCACCAGCGCCTTGATGTACTGGCCGCGCGCAAAGGACCACGCGTCGATGCCCTGCTTCTGCCCTAGCTTGCCGCGGAAGGCATCCAGGTTGGCGAACTTGTGTTCGTCCATCCAGCCCGCCAGCTCGCCGAGCATCTTCTGAATGTGGCCGGCTTGCTCGCGATAGAGCACGCTGACCACCTGGACCGCCTTGGCGCCCACCAACACCATCTTGGCCACATCACGCCCGGTCCATATTCCGGTGGTCGCGATCAGGTCGGCCTGGACCCGGTTGTGCAGGAGGGCAATCCAGCGCAACGGAAGCAACGACTCGCCCGGCGCGCTCAGGCTGACCGAGGAATGCCGGGTCAGGCTGTCGACATCGATGTCAGGCTGGAGCAAGCGGTTGAAGAGCACGAAGGCGTTGGCCCCAGCGGTCTCCATGCGGGACACCACGTTGATCAGGCTGGTGTAGTGGGGATGAAGCTTAACCGCGATGGGGATCTTGACCGCCGCCCGCACGCCCTCCAGTATCGAAATCTCTCGTCGTTCGATGTCGGAGGCAGCAATCTCCGGGTCGATGGCCGGCGAGTAGAAATTGAGCTCGAGCCCTTTCACGCCGGTGCCTTCGAGTTGCTTCGCGTAGTCACCCCAAGTCACTCGACTGACACAATTGAGGCTGGCAAAGATGGGCATCTTGACCGCCTTGCGCGCCTGCTCGACCCAGTATAGGTGCTGCTTGGGCCCGCCGTACTCCATCTTGGGAAACATGCTGACCGCTTCGGCGAACCCGGGCTCAAGTTCCCCCAAGCGGGTACGAAACTCTTCCTCCTCCAACTGGATCTGCTCTTCAAAGAGCGACTTCACCACCAGGCCGCCAGCCCCCGCCTGTTCGAGTCTTTTGATGCTGTCGATCGACTTCGACAGTGAACAGGATCCCACCACGATCGGATTGGCGAGAGGGACACCCATGTAGGTAGTTCGTAGGTCTGCCATGTTGCTCTCCTATGCGTGAACGTTGTCGCTTCTACTATCGTGGCCAAGAAATCCGCGCAAGCGTGACCTCCTCGGGAGTCAGGGGCTGACCCTGGGAAAGCGCCGTTGCTGCGGGTTCGGTCCTCATTCGTTTTGTTTGATGCCGGAAGCCGCCACAGGATGCCGCGTCGCTGCTGACCTCTGCCCAATAGCTGCCGCAGTCTTTTCCATTTCCCACTGCGTCAATCGCCCTCTCTGCGACCGAAGCGCCGGCGATGCCTCAGATTTCTGAGGGATCGAAGCCACGCATTGGCGTATTCGCAGGTCCAGGGGGCCCACTGGGCCTTGGCCCCAAACTTGCTGAGAACCTTCGCAGCCAACCCGGAGGCTCCCATGACTCGCTCGATTCCAGCTACCCTCGTTCTCTCCGCTTTCTCTTGCGCCGCACTTGCTGGCTGTGGTTCAGGCAACGCCGGATCCACTCCCAATAGCACCGGCGGCGACGCCTCCTTGCCGCCGGACAGCGTCGCGGTAGCCGACGCTGCACCTGCCCCGCAAGTCAGCACCGCCATGTCTTTGATCCAGCGCATCGCCGATCCACAGGTGCCGTCCGCCGACAGCACTACCCTGGCTTCCGACAACGCCGCCTTTGCCTTTGCCGCCTACAAGCAGCTCATCGCCACCAACACCAATCTGATCTTTTCACCGGCCAGCATCTCCATCGCCCTTGCGATGACCTACGCCGGCGCGGCGGGCAGCACCGCGACGGAGATGGCCCAGGCGCTTCACTTCACCTTGCCGCCCGCGCAGCTGCACCCGGCGTTCAATGCCCTGGACCAGGCCCTGGCCTCGCGCGGTCAGGGCAAGCTCGGCGCAGATGGCGGGCCCATGCGCCTCCACATCGTCAACGCGGCGTGGGCCGAGAAAACCTACGCTTTCAGGTCCGACTTCCTCGACACCCTGGCCGCGAACTACGGCGCCGGCGTGAACCTGCTCGACTTCCTCGATGCGCCAGAGCCATCGCGTCTGACCATCAACACATGGGTAGCCGACCAGACCGAGAACAAGATCCAGGATCTGCTGCCACCTAATTCCATCGACAGCTCGACCGCTCTGGTTTTGACCAATGCGGTCTACTTCAATGCTGCATGGAACACACCCTTTGACCCGAACGACACCTACGACGGCTCGTTCACACTCCTCGACGGCAGCGGCGTGACCGTGAAATTCATGGACGCAGATCTCTTCGCCCTCCCGGCCATGCAAGGTACGAACTTCGTTGCCGCGTCCCTGCCCTACGCCGACAAGAATCTTTCGCTCCTGGTGGTGGTGCCGGATGCGGGCAAGTTCAGCCAGGTCGAATCGTCGCTGGATGCGACGGCGCTGGGTGCTCTGGTGGCCGGGCTGACCGGCCAACACGTTTCGGTTGCCCTTCCGCGGTTCAAGGTCGAGACCGGTACGAAGCTGAACGAACTCCTCAAGACTCTCGGCATGCCGTCGGCCTTCCTGTCTGGTATCGCCGACTTTTCGGGCATGGATGGCACCCGGAACCTCTACATCGCAGACGTGTTCCACAAGGCTTTCATCGATGTCGCGGAAAAGGGCACCGAGGCGGCGGCCGCCACGGGCGTCGTGATGAAGACGGTAAGCCTGCCTCCCCCGCCCGACCTAGTCGTCAACGCGAACCGTCCCTTCCTCTACTTCCTGCGCGACCAGCCCACCGGCGCCATCCTCTTCATGGGCCGCGTCCTGGATCCCAGCCAGAACTGACCGGCCGACACCACTGACCCAGCATCGCGCTGCGTCCCCCTCGCGCCTGGTGCAAATGACCACCTCGACTTCCGTAGTCAGGTGATTTATAAGCGCCAGACTTCGGTGAGGTCGGTGGGGCGATCCCGGTTCATCTGAAGGGGCAATGCATGAAGAGTTACGCGGCGAACGAGATTCGAAACGTTGCACTGGTCGGCCATGGCGGCGCCGGCAAAACCACGCTGGGCGAGGCAATCCTTTTCTCGACCAAGTCGACCCAGCGGCTGGGCCGTGTGGACGACGACACGTCGAACTTCGACTTCGAGCCCGAGGAGCAGAAACGCAAGACCAGCATCTTTGCCGCCGCCGGCCACGTGGAGTGGAAGAAGAACAAGATCAACATCCTTGACACGTCGGGCAATGGGAACTTCTTGGTCGACACGCGCATCACGCTCGATGTCGCGGATGCGGCCGTGGTGGTGGTGGCCGCCTCTGACGGCGTGCAGGTCTACACCGAGCGGACGTGGGCCATGTGCGACGAGCTCGGGCTGCCCCGCTGCGTGCTCATCTCCAAGCTGGACCGCGAGCGCGCCGATTTCCAGCGGGCGCTCGATGACGTGCGCGAGACGCTTTCCAACAAGGCCGTGGCGCTGCAGCTCCCCATTGGCCAGGAGTCCAACTTCGCGGGCGTGGTGGATCTGCTCTCCATGAAGGCGCTCCGCTTTTCGGGCGAGGGCCGCGAAGTCAAAGAGGGCGAAATTCCAGCCGACATGGTCGACGCGGCCAAGAAGGCGCGCGAGGTCCTCCTGGAAGCCATCGCCTCGGCCGACGATGCCCTGGTGGAAAAGTATCTGGAAGCCGGCACCCTGACCGACGAAGAAGCGCGCCGAGGTCTGGTCGCGGGTGTGCGGCGCCAGGCCGTCGTGCCGGTGTTGGCCGCCGCGCCCGGCCTGTGCCTTGGCATCCAACCCCTTCTCGATTTCATCGTCGAATGCTTCCCCGCGCCGACTGACCGGCCGGCCTGGAAGGGCAAGATGGGCGACGAGCCCGCCGAGCGCGCCGCCGATCCCGCGGCACCCGTGGCCGCCTACGTGTGGAAGACCTGCACCTCGGACATCGGCCGCCTGTCCATCATGCGGGTGCTTTCGGGAAAGCTGACGGGCGATGCTACGTTGATTTCGGTCAACCACGATTCCAAAGAGCGCCTGGGGCAACTCTACGTTCTGCAGGGCAAGGCGCGCGACCAGGTCGCCGAGGCCTTCGCAGGCGATATCGTCGCCGTGGCCAAGCTGAAGACCACCAAGACGGGCGATACGCTGGCCGACGAACGGGCGCCCTTCGCCCTGCCCAGGCCGGTCATTCCCGCGCCGCTCATCACCTATGCGCTGCAGCCCAAGTCCAAGGGCGACGAGGACAAGGTTGCGGTCAAGCTGAATGAGATCATCGACTCGGACGTGGCCATCAAGGTCATCCACGACGCGCAATCCAAGGCGATCTTGCTCGGTGGCACCGGGCAACTGCACATCGAGGCCACCGTCGATCGCTTGCACCGCATGGGCGTCGAGGTGGACCTGTTGCCGCCCAAGATTCCGTACCTCGAAACCATCAAAGGCACAGCCAAGAACGTCGAAGGCAAGCACAAGAAGCAGACCGGCGGCCGCGGTCAGTTCGGGGTGTGCTACATCGATATCTCGCCTTTGCCCCGCGGAAGCGGCTTCGAGTTCGAGGACGCCATTGTGGGCGGCGCCGTCCCCCGCCAGTTCATCCCAGCCATCGAAAAAGGGATGCGCACCCGCATGGCCAGAGGGGTCATCGCCGGCTATCGCGTGACCGACGTGAAAGTGCGTCTGTTCGACGGCAAATACCATGACGTGGACTCGGACTCGCG
>PMIX01000146.1:31467-32641 GCA_003158395.1 Myxococcales bacterium
GACCTGCGCTCGATGACCGGCGGCCGTGGCTCGTTCGCCCTCGAATTCTCTCACTACGACGAGCTGCCCAGCAACCTGATGGACAAGGTGGTCGCCGAGGCCAAAGTCGCGGCAGAAGAAGACGAGTAGGGGCGACCTGCGGTGGCCCTTGCACAACCGGCCACGATGTCTTGCAGCGATCGCCGAACGGCGGTTGTCCCCCGACCTTGACATGTGCGGCACATGCTCACATGCTCTGAACATGGCTGTCATGGTGCAAATCCGGCATGTGCCGGACGATATTCACCGCAAATTGAAGGTTCGTGCCACCCAGTCAGGCATGGCTCTGTCGGAGTTTCTTCTGCGTGAGGTCAGCGCGATTGCAAATCGTCCCACGCTCGACGAGGTGGTCGACCGAATTCGCAGGCGGCGCCGGCCGGTTCAGCCCATCGACTCTGCCGCGCTGGTGCGGGCGGAGCGTGAAGCCCGCCGGTGATGGTGATTGACGCCTCGGCGGCGGTTGACCTGCTTCTGGGCATGGAACCTCACGCCGCAGCTATCGAACACCTGATCGCAGACACAGGACCGCTTTCCGCGCCTCACTTGCTCGATGCCGAGGTCGGCCAGGTGCTGCGGCGGCTGGTTGCAAGCCGCGCCCTGTCTGCACCGCGCGCGCGAGATGCCCTCGATGACCTGGCGGCGTTGCCCATTCAGCGATTCGCACACGGTCCCTTGCTGGCTCGGGCATTCGACCTTCGCCACAATACGACGATCTACGATGCCCTCTACCTGGTGCTCGCCGAAGGACTTCGCGCGCCGCTGCTGACCAGAGACCGAGCCCTGGCCTCGATTCCAGGCCATCGGGCCAAGGTGGTGGTCTTGCGCTAGCACTGCCGGGCCCGCAGTTCCGGGTGCTCGTCGAAGAAGGTCTGGCGGCTCGCGCCGCTGATGGTGACGACGGTGCGGCCCTCGCTCTGCAGGCGGGCCTGGCAGGCGAGGCGCGAGTTGCGACGTACGTCAAACGCCTTGTCCAGGATGTCTTCTTCGCACTCGTCCATCCCTGACAAGCCGTCCAGCCCCTCGCTGACGTAGACGTGGCAGGTCGCGCAGGCGCACACGCCACCGCACGCCGACCCGAGCTGCGCCCCTGCCTGTTCCGCCGCCTCAAGAATCGTCGTGCCCAGCTTGACCTCGA
>PMIX01000146.1:32745-79074 GCA_003158395.1 Myxococcales bacterium
AAAAGATCGGCGGATGCGTCCAAGGCCACGCGCGTCGCCTGCAGGATGCGGTCGGCCTCCACGCGCTCCACCACCAGCAGGCGCTCGCTCACGTCCTGCTCGGCGTGGGCGAAGGAGTCGCGAATCATGCGCTCAACTTCGTCGTCGGTTAGGCCATAACTCGGCCTCACCCGGATGGACGATTCCTTGCCGGTTGTCTCTTCGCGCGCCGACACGCCGAGAAGGCCGTCGGCATCGACCAGAAAGGTGACTTGCAGGCGCGCCATGCCCGCCGGCATGGGCGGGATCCCAGTCAGCTTGAAACGCGCCAGGGAGCGGCAGTCCGCCACCAATTCGCGCTCGCCCTGCACCACGTGCAGATCGAAACCGGTCTGGTTGTCGGCGTAAGTGGTGAAGGTTTGTACCGCGCCGCAAGGGACGGTGGTGTTGCGATGGATCAACTTCTCCGCCACCCCGCCCATCATCTCCAGGCCCAGCGAGAGCGGCACCACATCCATCAGAACCACATCCTTGCGCGCGTTGCCCGCCAGCAGGTCGGCCTGCACAGCGGCGCCCAGGGCGACCACCTCGTCGGGATCGATGTCAGCCAGGGGTTCGCGCCCGAAGAGCGTGACGACCATTCGCCGCACGATGGGCATGCGGGTGGCGCCACCCACCAGGATCACGCCAGAAAGCTGCTTCGCTTCCAGGCCGGCGTCGCGCAGCGCCCGGCGCACAGGGGGCTCGCACCGATCCAGGACCGGCCTCACCACGGTGTCCAGCTCCTCGCGCGTGAGCACCCCACGCCAGATGTTGCCCGGCCGGCGCTCGACGACAACTTCGATCGCGGTGAGCTTGGTCAATGCCTCTTTCGCATCCCGCGCCGCATCCAGCACGCGGCGGGTCAGGGTGCGGTCGCCGGCCGCATCCTCGGGCAAGCCCATCTGCCGCAGCACATGCGCCGCAAGGGCGCGATCAAGGTCGTCGCCGCCCAAGGCCGAGTCGCCACCCGTGGACTTGACCTCGAACACGCCTCCTTCCAACTTCAGGACCGATATGTCGAACGTGCCGCCCCCGAGGTCGAACACGGCAAAGGTTCCCTCGGCCTTCTTGTCCAGGCCATAGGCCAAGGCCGCGGCTGTGGGCTCGTTGAGCAGCCGCATGACATCGAGCCCCGCCAAGCGACCCGCGTCGCGCGTGGCCTGTCGCTGCCCGTCGTCGAAGTAGGCCGGCACGGTGATCACCGCGCCGTCCAGCTCACCACCCAGCGCGGCCTCGGCACGCGTCTTGAGAACGCGCAAGATCTCGGCTGAGACTTCCACCGGCGTGACCGCGCGCCGGCCGCCCAGCAGCGAAAAACGAAGCACCGCCTCGTCGTCGCCTCCAGCGACGAACTGGTACGGCGTCAGCCGGCGCGTGGCCTCGGCGTCATGAGGCCCACGGCCCATGAATCGTTTGACCGAGGCAATGGTGTCCTGCGGCGCCCGGGCAGCCAACCCGCGTGCCGCCTGGCCCACCACCACGCTGCCATCGGCCGCATAGTGCACCACCGACGGCAGCAGCGAGCCGTGTTCGTCGCACAGGCAGATGGGCTGACCAGCTTGCACCACGGCCACCAACGAATTGGTGGTGCCGAGGTCGATGCCCACCGCGCGCCCTTTGCAAACCTCCTTGGTCTGCGCCTCGCCCGGCTCAGAGATATCGAAGAGTGCGTCTACCGGCATGGCACATTCTGTCGCCTACTTGCCCTGCACTTCTTCCCGTTCCCGATCGGCCTGCACCTCCTCGAGAAAACGCCGGTAGTAGCGCGCGGCCACCAAGTGTGCGGCGATGGCGGGAAGGTTGGGCTGCCTGGCGGCAAAACCCGCGGCCACCTCGGCCATTTCCCTGTCGTGATGGGCTTGCACGCCGGCGACCAAGGCGGCAGCCTTCGCGCGATCGCCATGGCCACGCGCCTCGGCCAGCGCCTCGCGCAGCTCCATCACCTCGACCAGCAATGCCGTATCGACGCGCTGCGTTGCGTAGTTTCCATCCTCCTCCTGCTGCTTGCTTCCCGTGCGCTCGCCTAGATCGATGCCCTCCAACGACAGTAGATACTCAGCGCGAGCCACTGGCTGGGACAGGGTTCGCCACGCGAGATTGAGCTGCACAGAGCGCTCCAAGGACGCGCGCCGCGCTCGACCATCTGCGCGTGCGAACCTGTCCGGGTGCAGAACCTTGGTCATCTCCTTGTAGCGCTGTTCGAGATCCGCGACGTCCAGGTCGAACCTCCGCGGCAAGCCGAACACGTGAAAATGGTCAGCGGTCCGATCGGGCGGCTGCACGGCCCCGCACCCGACGCACAACATGCCGCCACCGGCGTTCTTCTCACAAGACCAGCAGATCATGGCTGGGAACTAGAATTGCACACTCTCGCCGCAACCGCAGGTTCCCTTTACGTTCGGATTGGTCCACTTGAACCCGCGGGCCATCATGCTGCTGGCATAGTCGAGCGTCGATCCATCAAGAAACAGGTAGCTCTTCGGGTCGATGAAGACCTTGACCTGGCCGCCTGCGAACTCCAGCACCTTGTCCTCGACACGCGCCTCCGTGTCCGACCACTCGAACAGATACGAAAACCCCGTGCAACCACCCCCGCGAATGCCCACCCGCAGGCCCTTGGGCGGGGACGGCCGTTTGGACGCGGCCTTGCAAATCTCCTCCACCGCTCGTTCTGTGACTTCGATAGACAATGTCAGCCTTCTCCTAGACTTGCCTGTGCCTGCGATCTGCGCTGCTTCTTGCGATAGTCAGCGATCGCGCTCTTGATGGCGTCCTCGGCCAGCACGGAACAGTGAATCTTGACCGGGGGCAGGTCCAACTCCTGGACGATCTGCGTGTTCCTGACCGACATGGCCTGATCCAGCGTCATGCCCTTGATCCACTCGGTGGCCAGTGACGACGAGGCAATGGCCGAGCCACAGCCGAAGGTCTTGAACTTGGCGTCCTCGATGACACCCGCGTTGCTCACCTGGATCTGCAGCTTCATCACGTCGCCACAGGCCGGCGCCCCCACCAGTCCGGTCCCCACGTTGGGCGCGTCCTTGTCCAGACTGCCCACGTTGCGCGGGTTCTCGTAGTGGTCGATGACTTTACCGCTATACGCCATGATGCATTTCCTCTAGTACTACCGCTGTCCTGCCCATTGGATGCTCTTGATATCGACTCCGGATTGCGCCATCTCCCACAAAGGCGACATCTCGCGGAGCTTTTTAACCTTTTGCGTCACCAGGTCGATCACGTAGTCGACTTCCTCCTCAGTATTGAATCGGCCGAGACCGAATCGAATTGAGGTGTGCGCCATTTCCACCGGCACGCCCATGGCCCGCAACACGTAGGAAGGCTCCAACGAAGCCGACGTGCAAGCCGAGCCCGACGACACCGCGACGTCCTTGAGAGCCATCATCAGGGCCTCGCCTTCCACGTAGGCAAAGCTCATGTTCAAGCTGCCTGGCAGCCGGTACTCGAGCGATCCGTTCAACACGGTGTTGGGGACCCGCGCCTCGATGCCCAAGCGCAACCGCTCGCGCAGCGCCAGCAGCCGCTTGCTTTCCTCTGGCATTTCAGCCGCGCTGATCTCCGCGGCCTTGCCGAATCCTACGATACCCGGCACGTTCAGCGTGCCCGAGCGCATGCCGCGCTCGTGGCCGCCCCCGTCGATGATGGGGGTGATGCGCACACGCGGCTTGCGCCGCACGTAGAGCNNATCTTGCCCACGCCCTGGACCGCATCGATGTGAAACACCGCCCCGCGGGCCTTGACCATCTGGCCGATTTCGGCCACCGGATTGATGGTGCCCACCTCGTTGTTGGCCAACATGATGGAAACCACGGTCGTCCGGTCGGTCAGCGCGTCGGCCACGGCCTGTGGGTTCACACGGCCGTCGCGTTCGACAGGCAGGTAGGTCACCTGGAAGCCTGACTTTTCCAGCCGCTTGCAGGTGTCGAGCACAGCCTTGTGCTCGGTCACTGCGGTAACGATGTGGTTGCCCCGGTCGCGATAGAACTCGGCCGCGCCCTTGATGGCCAGGTTGTCCGATTCCGTGGCTCCCGACGTCCAGACGATCTCCCGGCCCGAGGCGCCAATCACCGCCGCCACCTGCTCGCGCGCCTGTTCCACCGCCCGCTCTGCGTTCCAGCCGAAGACATGCGACCGGCTGGCGGCGTTGCCAAACTCCTCGCGGAAGTAAGGCAACATGGCGTCAAGCACCCTCGGATCCACCGGGGTGGTCGCGTGATTGTCCATATAGATGGGAAGTTTTGGGGTCATGGTTCAGCGTTTGGCGATTCCGTCCACCAGCAGGGGAACCTCGTGATCCGGGCCGGATCGGCCGCAGCCGCCACACTCGCGCTGGTGCTGGCTCTGATCGCAAGAACGGCAACCTTCGAGGAAGGCCAGGCTTTCGGAAAGCTCGTCAGCCAGGCGGGTCAAGCGGGCGATGGTTTCGCGCGTTTCCCGCAGCTTGTCGGTGAAGATCTCGCGCACCGTGGCCATGGCCTTGGGCGCGGTGGCGCTCTCCCCCCAGACGCGCAGAAAGACCTTGATCTCGGTCAGCGAGAAACCCATGTCCTGCAGCTTCTGGATCCACTCGATGCGCTTGACCCCGTCACCCCGGTACATGCGGAAGCCGCCCTTGGACCGCACCGCTGGATTGAGCAGACCCAGCTCCTCATAGAGGTGTATGGCTCGGACGGTCTTTCCCGTTCGACGCGCTATATCACCAACTTTGAGTAGGGATAGCGATTCTGCGCTGAATTCGTTTGTCACAATCAAACCCTTACGTTTACGTAAGAGTGATATAGGGCTGCGGTTCCCGTGTCAAGCGCAGAACGCAGGAAACTAGAAGTCGATGCGCAGCATCTGCTGTTCAGCCCCTGATCCGGTCGGCGTGAGGCTGACGGTGCTCACAGCACGAGCGCCCGTGACAGTCGTTGACATCTGGGCAGGCGCCGCGGTCGACTGTCCTGCCAGCCCGACGTTTGGCCTAGCCGCCGAATTGCAGAGCATATTCAGGTTCACGCCATTGCCGGTCTGACTCCCAACCGCATCAACGCGGCAGCTCTGAACCACTTGAACGGACACGAACACCAGCGAGCTGCGCGAACCTGCAAACGCGACTCGCGAAGGAAGGGCAGCGGTGGTGCCTAAAAGCACCAGGGACGCGAGACAAAGCCACCGCCTCACTGCCTTTTGGGCGCGGGGAGCTTGTCGCGAAAAACATGTAACCACGCCCACAGTAATAGCAGCTTCCGTGCCGGCGCCTCATGAATCCCAACCATATGAATTGTTTACTATTTTGGCCTTCGCTGCGCTATCATAGTCGGCCAGCCGGCGAGAATGGAGCTGCTGGGCAGTCACCCGGCCGACAACAACCCGGCCGCAGCCCATCCAAGCCACCAGCCCCTGGGCACTCAGAAGTTGAACGTAGCCACGACGCTGTCCGAGTAGCTCCCAGTAGGCACATCCTGGCCGGCCGGGATCAAGGCGTAGACGGTCAGAGTCACGTTTGGGAACAACACAAACCCACTGGCGCTGTAGCTGAACGGGTTTGGATCTCCCCAAATCTGGGTGTGTGCGGCGTCCAGGTAGAGGTTGTAGCTCAGCCGGGCGGCTCCGTTCACCATCTGCCGCGGTTCGTTACTCGGTGCAGAGCCCTTGCTTAAGTACACAGTTCTTGGCTGTGCCAACCAAATGCATTGGTACGTCGCGCTGCCGGTGGAGGCGAGCGGAGTCGGGTCGAACACGTTGTAGACCCCGAAGGCCACCGATGTGGTTGTGAAGGTACAGCTTTGAGCTGACGCGGAGCGACCACCGATGACCAACGTTGCACCCAGCACGGAGAGCGATACCAACCAGCGTACGCCGCTCATTTCGTCTCCTTCTTGGCAAGAATACACCGGATCGTCCCCACGTTGACCAGCGCCGCAGAAACAGCCGGAACATCGAGCGGGAGTGTGCACACCCCGGCCGCGTACTGAACCTCGGCCGAGTACGATCCGGGCGGCACGTTCTCGAGATAGAAGTTTCCGGCCTCGTCGAGGGGCGAGACCGCGCGCTGTTGGTCGACCAGAACCACGATCTGCCCGTAGGTCGGCAACGTGGTGACACCCTGATCCTCGATCACCACCGTCCCCGAAACGCTCTGAACCCGCCGGACCGGGAAGCTCACCACCACCCCGCCGCGATATGGTGGCGCGATAACCCTTTCAGTGGCCCCGATGTCGTGATCGAGAGGGATGTCCCTATCGTCGATCCCGATGCGGTTGCCGTAGTAGTGCAGCAAGCTGGGAATCAAGAGATCCCCTTTGCCGTCGGTCGTTCCCATCACCTGGTTGCTCATCGTGCCGTGGACACCTCCCACACCCGGCACACGGATGAGGGCGTAGCTGTCTTGCACAGGCCGGGTGAGATACGCGCTGCCGCCGATGAGGACCAGACCTCCGGTTGCGGTCAGCGAGGCATGGCCCCCGTTTCCGGTGCCCCATCCCAGGTGCTGATAGTCGGCCTCGATTCGGCCGTACGCGCCTTGATACTGCGCATTGGCTTCGTTCACGGCGTTCTCGCCCTGCGAAGCTACCACTCGATATCCGAAACCTGGGCCCAGGGGCAGGGATTGCTGAAGCGTGGCCTGGCTGGTTCCCCCGTGACCTGAAGACCCGCCCGAGTGGTCGCTTCGGCTGGCGCCCGCCGTAACCCTTTCTGCCGGCGCAAAGCTTAGTCCTACGAAGGTGTCGTACTCGACTGGCCACGCGCTCGAGTAGATGTTGCTCACCGTCGCAAACGCGTACATCCAGCGCATGAGCGTCCGGTTGGCGGCGAAAGTGATTCGGTGGGTCCAGCCCTGGTCGAGCCACTCGGTCGCCTCGTACTGCAGCGACAGGTTGGCCACCCTGCCGATGTTTCGAGCAACCGACGCAAGCAGATCCATACGCTGCCTGTGGCTAGGGGAAATGACCCCCAAGGGCAAGGCGCTCAGGGGCGGAATGCTGGAAGGCGCCAGGTTGAGCGTCGCGTATTCCTTGCTTTGATAGCGAACGCCCACCTGCAAGTTGAGAAGGCGCCCGACATAGGAATAGGACAGGAGCGCCGCGCCACCGGCGAAGCGGTCCTGGCCGCTCACGGCCCCGGCTGCCCCCAACTCTCCTACCGGCAGGCGCAGGGCCAGACTGGGGCCGCCGCTGAGCATATGCAGGGTCCCTTCAGCGCGAGCCCCGACGGTAAGCCAGTTGGTCAGGCCGAAACGGTGACGAAACAGGAAGGCCGGCTGGCCGTAGTTCCAGCTGCTACCCCGCGTACCGTAGTTCTGCCGCGTGAAGCCGACGTTGTAGCTGAAATCCTGCAGCCCCTTGGCCAGCGTGCCGAGCGCCAGGTAGTAGGGGCTCATCACCGTCTGTGTCGCGCCAAACGCGTCCCGGATCACGACCTGGGTCTGGCCACTGCCGCTGGTCACCGGCAGGTTCTGCATGGTGAACTGTCCCGGCGGCAACGTCTCGCGACGCACGAGTTGGCCGTTGACGTAGACATCGACGGTAGAGGGTGTCAGGGCTGTACCCGAGAGCTGCTGGGTGGGCAGAAACACAAAATAGGGGTCGAGGCCAAAATTGCGTGCCACGCTCGCCCCGCCCACCAAGGCTGCCCCGCCCAGGGCGTCGCTGGTGGCGTTCACGTCGCCGATTACGATGCTTGTCAGCCGGTCCCGCAAGTCGAGCGTGAGATTGGTGAGCAACCGCTCCCACGATCCGTCAGTGGGATTGAGCTGGCCGCTGGAGTACAGCAAGTGGCCACGGACGCTGAGCCCGGACTCTGCGAACCCGTTCCAACGAGCCCTGTCGGGGCTTTGAAAGTCGCTCTGAAGGTCGCTGCGCCCTACCCGGTAGTTGACGAACAGGCTGGGGGTGCTGTCGTAGATGATGCCCTCCGGCCGCTTGGCCCGAAGGTCAAATACGACAACTCCGAAGAGCTTCGGATCTGCGGTGATCGTCAGAGTCAAACCTCGCTCGTCAAAGACGAAGGTGACCTTCGGGGCCAAAGACCGCAGCGACACCAGCCTGTCCTCGCCTTGTCTTTCCCGTCTGCCCCCCTCGACGCGCATCCCCGCTTTCTCCAGATCAGTCACCTTCATGATCAGGTCATCCCCTCGCAGGATGACCAGCACATCGCCGATGTCGACCTGATTGACAGTGGCGCGCAAGAAGGCCGGTTTGTCCTCAGTCGACGCGACGTCGGGCTGAGAAAGAACGGGGCTCGTATCCTGAGAATCTGCCTGCCCCTCTGAGCCTGCCTCAGCGCTACCCGAGCCGTCCGGCCGGTCAAGCGCCGCCCCAGCGTCCGGCGCTGTGTCCCCTGGGGCCGCGTCCCTAGGCTCGCGCGGCGACGAAGCCGACGCCGGGCTGGTGACCGCAGGGAAGTTGGGCAGCGCGTCGACATCTCCCGAGAAACGCGGCTGGGCGAGAGCAGAGCTGGCCAACCCCGCTACGACCACGGCAGCCAAACATACAGGCCGCCGGTATCGTGTCGGGGGCCAGCACATCCACTAGTCGCTCACGGACCGCAGCCCGCCTCGGGCACTTCCATGCGGCCGCTGAACTTGGCCTCGGCTGACTCGACTGCCACCGCCAGCGCCTTCGACTTGGCGCACGCGTCTTTCGGGATCTCGACCTCCCACGCCCGCGTGCCCCCGGCCAGCACGTACCAGCCTTCGACATCCTTTTCGAACACGGCCGCGCCCTTGGCATCAAGGGCCTTGACCCGCACTGACTGCAGCAGCAAGTGAACGTTGCCGGCGTTCTTCACGGTGAAAGCGAGTTTTCTCTTGGCCAGGCCCATGCCCTCCACAGTCCCCGCAGCCACGGGTTTTCCTGGCCGCACGAAGATCGGGACGCCCATCTTGGTCAGCACCTTGACCTCGGACTTGTTGACCGTCTGAGGCGCCCGGAGTGGGGGCAACTCCTCGACGAAAACCCGGTAGCTCCGCTCGGCGGCACCTGCCGGCACGGTCGAGCCAATGCGCAGCTTGCGTTCCTCGTTGGGTGCCAGGGTCAGAAGGCCTGGGTAGACGACGATGTCCTTGGTGTCCTTGAGTTGCATCTCTCCTTGCGGACTCTGCTTCCATTCCTGCACAAGAACCTTGAAACGGATTTCCTCGCTGGTCTGACTCTGCAGGGTGAGCAGGGCGCTTTGATCCTTGCCCGACAGCACGACCGTGATTGGGTTGACCGTGAACGAACTCGCGTCAGCTCTGCTTCCCAGGCCCAGAAGACAGCCAGACAGAAGAAGAGCTGAAAGTGTGACTTTCCTCATAGCCGGTGAGAATACGCTGGTTTTTGCGGCTTTGGAAATTCCGCGGTTTTGCTAGAAGTTGATGGTCGAAACCAGGGTGTCTGTGTACGTTCCCGCGAGGGCCGAGAGCTGGCCGGGCGGGATGCGGCCGTACATGGTCACAGCCACAACACTGCCCGTACCGTCCAGGTCCGAGCCGGAACGAAGGGATCCGCCGTCACCAGCTCCCCAGACGCTGGTGCGGCCTGTCTCTTTGTAGACCTCATAGTTGAGGAAGATGCCGGAGGACGCCAAATTGACCATCCGCCGCTGCTGGCCGGTGCTGTGCGCGCCGTTCCCCAGGTCAATCGTAATGCCGCTGATGCCCTTGGTGCATCGGATGGTGATGTCACCGGTCTGATCGTCGGCAACGGTGGCGTTCGCGTTCACCGGATCGTAGGGCAAGAAGGCGATCGCAGCGGTGCCGATGGTGCAACTCTGGGAGACCGAGGCGGAAACCGCGACAACGCTTGTTTGGCTGGCAGCACTGGCGGCTTGTGGCCCGCCGACAATCAAGCCGCAGAGCAGCGAAGCCCCAACCAATACCGGCCTTGGCGTTCTGCGTACCATGCGGGACTTTCCTTCCGTCCGGTTCCTGGGATCCTAGCATCTGCTCAGGGAGGCCACCCAGCGGAGCAAGCGCCTCAATCCAAGCTCCTGCTCGGCAACGCCCGGCCTGGCAGGGCCAGGCCGGGCTGCCTCGCGCCAGGGCGATCGGTGGACCCCACCTGGACGAATGCGAATCCTTTGACGGAGCCTAGAAGTTGACCGTGGCAATCACGGTGTCGTTGTAGGTCCCAGCGGGGACATCCTGCCCAGCGGTAATCCGGCCGTACACCGAGTAGGGGCGCGCCGTCTTGTCGGGAGCCGCAGGCGGGACGACCCAGCTTCCAGCAGCGTTTCCCCAGGCGGTGGTCCTGCCGGTATCCGAGAAGAGAAAATAGTTTAGGTAGTCCGTCGTTCCGTCCTTCATGCGGCGCTGGCCGCTCGACGCGTTCGCACCGTTGTCCAGACCGATGGTGGTTGTCGCGCCCTTGGTGCAGGTGATGGTCACGGAACCCCCGGTACTATCAGCCGCGGTCCCTGAAAGCGGGTCGTAGCCGCCGAAAGTGACCGGGAGAGTCGAGATGGTGCAGTTGTTGTTGACCGTGACGCTCACGCCAAGGCTCCCGGTTGCCGACCCAGCGGCCAACGCCGAGCCGTCGGAGCTAATAACTAGAGCACTGATCGACGCCAGGAACAGAAACAGTTTCGTCATCTTCATCTTTCGTCCTCTCTTTCTTGGTCCACCGATTCTTGTTTTGCAGGGCTTGCCTGGAAGGATTCAGTTTCAGAAGTTGACGGTGGCAACCACCGTGTCGGTATACGCGCCGGCAGGAACGTCCTGCGCGGAAGGGATTCGCCCGTAGACCGTGAACGGGCGCGGGGTCTTGTCAGGAGCCGCGGCCGGGGTCAGGAGGTTGGGGCTGGCGCTGCCCCAGACCGTTGTTCTGGCCGCGTCCAGATAGAGCGCGTAGTTGAGGTAGTCGGTCGTGGCGTCCTTCATCCTGCGCTGGCTGCCCGATGCGTTTCCGCCAAGGCCGAGCCCGATCGTGGCCGCGGTGCCCTTGGTGCAGGTGATGGTCACAGTACCCGTACCATCATCGTTTGCGCCTGCGTGGGTGACAATCGGGTCGTAGGAAGGGAAAGCAACCGGTGCCGTGGAAATCGTGCAGTTCGCACTCACCGTGGCACTGACCTGAAGATTCGCGGTCGCACTGCCCGCCACCACCGAGCTGTCAGAACTCGCTACGAGAACGCCTATTGTCGTCGGGAGAAAAAGCAGCTTGCCGATTCTCATGTCTCTTTATCCCCGCGCGTGCTCCTTGCCTGATCGTGGCTGAGGTCAGAATCAGAAGTTGACCGTGGCAACGACCGTGTCGGTATACGAGCCCGCGGGAACGTCCTGCGCGGAGGGAATTCGGCCGTAGACGGTGAACGTGCGCGGGTTCTTGTCAGGAGCCGCGACCGGGGACAGAAGACCGGCACCGCTGTTGCCCCAGACCGTCGCTCTGCCCGAGTCCTGATAGAGCGCGTAGTTGAGGTAGTCCGTGGTGGCGTCCTTCATGCGCATCTGGCTGCCGGACACGTTCGCGCCGAGGCCGAGGCCGATCGTGGCCGCAGTGCCCTTGGTGCAGGTGATGGTCACGGAACCCGTGCCGTCGTCGTTCACACTTGCATTCGTGACGATTGGGTCGTATGCGGGAAAAGCGACGGCTGCGGTCGAGATCGTGCAGTTTGCACTGACCGTGGTGCTCACGCTCAGATTCGCCGTCGCGTTGCCTGCCACGACTGGGCCATCGGAGAGCACTGCCAGAACACCGATTGTGGTCAGGGCGAAAAGCAGCTTGCCGATTCTCATGTTTTCCTTTCTTCCTCTCCCTGCTCGCTCTTTCGCGAAGCAGCTCCTGTGTCGAAAAACTGACGATGCAGTCATAGTAGATATTCAACGTTTTCTTGTCACGAAGTTTTTGTGCTATTAATCACTAAATAGTTGTGGTATAATGTGAGCACAGGTCACCACATGTACACCCACTGCCATCCATAACATGTTGTCATTGCTATGTTTTTATGTCCGAAGATGGCTTTCTGGCCTCCACGAGAGAATTCCACAGGTCGACTTTCCTTGAGTTACCGGCTCTGAAAATTTCAGCACTACTGCGCGCTATCTTATGTAATCTTTCTAACCATGTCGAATAAATGACATCAGCGACCTGTAGGGGTTGGTGATCGCGCAAGAAACGAGACGCGCACCCAGCGAGCCGCGCCTCACCCACAGACCGCCCGCTACACCGAGCGCAGGCGCCCGCGATCTTTGGCTCGCGCTGCCTCGCGGGCCGCGGCCACCACGTCCGCCACAGCGCCCAAAAAGGCGTCAATGGTGGCGTCGGGCAGCTCGCCCATGTTCGAGATCTGGACGTAGTGCGCGCCCAGCGCGCCCTTGCAGCGGTAGATGATGAAGCCGCGTTCCTTCAGGCGGGCGTACAGTTCGTCGACCGCAATCGCGGCAGGCACACGCATGGTGGAGATGGTGTGCGACTCACGGCCGGTGTTGGTCAGGGACTGGAAGCCCAGATCGGTCAGCACGCGCCTGATAAGCAGGTTGCGCCGGCGGTAGGTCTCGCGCCGGGCCGCCACCCCACCCTGCTCGAACAACTCGTCCAGCGCGGTCTCGAGCGCGAAGAAGGACGACACCGCCGGGGTGAATGGCGTCTGCGCCACCTCGGTCAGATACCGGCGATAGCGCCGCAGATCCAAGTAGTACACGCGCGGCGGGATGGATTCGATGCGCGGCCACACCGTGGGTGCCACGCACAGGAACGACACGCCCGAGCAGGAGTGCAGGCACTTGTTGGCCGAGGAGTAGCAGATATCCACGCTGTCGCGTACGACGTCCAGATCCTCGACGCCCAGGGATGACACCGCGTCCACCACCAGGGTCACGCCGCGCTGCCGGCACACCCGGCCGACGGCACCCACCGGATTCACCACGCCCACTGAGGTCTCGTGGTGGATCATGGCCACCACGGCGATGGTGGGGTCAGTCGCCAGCGTCGCCTCGACCGCGGCAGGGTCAGGCAGGCTGCCCCACGGGCAAGCGAGCCGAACATGCTCGAGGTGGTGAAGTTGCGCGATCTCGGCAAGGCGCTCGCCAAAAGCGCCATTTTCGATAATCAGGATCTTCTTGCCTGGCGCCACCACCGACGAGATCGCCATTTCCATGGCTGCCGTACCCGAGCCGGTCACCAGCAACATCTCATGTTCGGGCGACGCGCCGAACACGGGGCGCAGCTTCTGCTGCAGCCGGCGCACCACGCCCGAGTAGTCCTCGTCACGGTGGCAGATGTCGTGGTGGACCAGGGCCGCCTTCACCCGCGCGGAAGTCATCACGGGCCCTGGATTGAAGAGCGTATAGCGAGGAGCATCCTTCTCGGCCAGCAGGCGTTCGATCAGGGCCAGCGTGTCGGTGCCGGTTGAGCGCGCGGTGCCGCGCACATCCGGGTGGCGTAGGTCATCGCCGTAGACCCGCAGCAGCCATTCCGCATGCTGGCGCATGTCCGCCGAATCCACGTCCTGCCACACCGCCCCGGCCACGTCGTACGCCTCGACCAGCCCGCGCCGCGCAGCCTCGGCCACCCCTTCGGTCAGCGACGGAGGGCCCGAGGCAGCCAAGGTGTCGAGGCAGGCGATGAGCGAGGGTGACATAACGAAGACACCAGCGCTCACTGCATCGTGGACTGCCAGATCTTTGCCAATGCACGCGACATGGCACAGGGTCTCGCTGCCCTGGACAGCGGCCAGGCGCACCTTGGTAGCGTCGTCGAAATCGAACACGCGCGACAGATCCCGATCGACGGCCAGCACGGTGGCTGCGCCGGCCGCAGACAAGTTGGCCATGTCGCACACTAGGTGCGGCGCCGCGATCTGGTCGGCCATCACCAGCAGAGTCCGCTCGGTCACGAACGAGCGCGCGGCCAGAACCGACAATCCGTTCGGCTTGTCCCAAGCTGGGTTGTCGAAGAAGAGAACCTCGGGCGAAAGGCCGCGTTCGGACGCGCACAGGGCCTCGATGCGCCGGCGAAGCTCATCGCCTCTCCAGCCAACCACGATACCCACGCGCCGGATACCCGCGCCGGCCAGCACACGCAGCGTGCGCAGGATCAAAGGAACCCCTGCCACAGCAGAGAGGCAGTTGGGCGTCTCCGCGTCGGCGACCGGGCGGCCGCGTCCCGCCGCAAGAATCAGGGCATGACGAACCATGCTGGTGTGGCGGACAGCGTAGCACGAGATGCTGGTCATGGTTGCTTCTCCTGCAACCGCTGTTCCACGAGGGACGGAACCTGCTTGCGAACGCGAAATCGAGGCCGCGGGCTGCTCATTTGCTGCCCCGGACCCCACGCTGTCGGATTTTCACCGCCAGCGTAGCGTCGAATTCTAACCGGACGTCACCGTGGCACTTGCAGCACCCTCGACCGCCGGTGCCGACCGGAAACGGAGACGATAGACAGAATTCTCCGTCTCGACGTAGATGTCCGGCGCACCGAATTCGCTCAAAACCCGCCGCACGGGCGTGGTCACCATGCGGTGGCCGCTGGGATCGCGAAAGATGACCATGCCCCGACCGACGGTGGGAAAACTGATGAGGTAGCCAATGTACGGCCGGCCCACTCCAGAAAGCGCAGATCGGGACTGCGTGTTGTCGCGAATCTTGGTGGCCGTGACGTTGACCATCAGGGACCTCTATTTAGCAATTTTAGCACAGGTGGCGCAGGCGCTATACTCAGGATTTGAATGGGCAAGCCGACTCGACGCCCACTGCTCGGGTACAACCACAACGTGCGCTACGGAGGGCGGATCCTCCATGTCCAGACTGAGGATTCGGGGCCGGCCAATCCCCTCCTTCACACCCATCTCTTCTTCGAAGGCAGCATTCTGGCGACCAAGCGGCATCAGTACGACGCCGCGTTCCCCGAGGACGGCGTGCGCGGACTGATGCAGGGCCAGCACAAAGAGATCCTCAAAGAGCTGAAGCAGGGCCTGTATGACAACCGCCTGGGGGATTTCTTTGCGGCGCGGGGCGAGATCTTCACCCCCCCTCCTGTGACCGAGGCCTCGCAAGGGCTGCTGGCGACCGAAACTGAAGCGCCGCCACCGCACACGGACGCGCCCCACGAACCGCCCGCCCTGCCATCGGACGCAACCCCGATTCCAGGCCCAGAAATCCTCGATCTGGATTCCATTCCCACGCCGCCGCCGGAGCGGATGCCGACGCCCGAGCCGCTGCCCATGCCCATCATCCGGCCCCACGTGTCCCGGCCGGAGACCTACACCTTCAGGCGACCCGTGCGCGACATCGCGACCCCTGGCCCCGGCGAAACCCGTGCGCCGCGCGGCGGCGCACGGTTTCCGACGTCCCAGCCCCCTGGCGGCCCGGCCTCGCCCGTCGTCGTCCAGCGCCGGATCGTTGTGGGCGCAGGCGCCACGAACCCAGGCGCGGCTCGCCCCATGGTGCCGCGGCCGCGCCGTCCTGGCGGCGGGGTCCCGTATGTCGTCCAGGAAGGCAGCCACCCCAACCTCCTGGCGAGCCGCCAGCCCGAACACGGGGTGCCGCCCGCCACGCCCATGGGCGAAACGGCCGACTCTTCCGCCGCGCCTCGCACCGCCGCACCCCCTTCCGTTCCGCGAGAGCCCCCACCCGAGAGTCTAGTCAGCACGCGGAGCCTGGATGACGTGATCCTGGCGTACCTGTCAAAGGGCGATCACCGGCGCTGAATAGACCTTGGGCTAGACCACCCGCCACGTCGTTCCCTTGGGGCCATCCATCAACTCCACGCCCCGGTCTTTGAGTGCGGCGCGGATCTCGTCGGCACGCTGGAAGTTCTTGGCCGCGCGGGCCGCGGAACGTTCGGCGATGCTGGATTCGACGGCTTGGGGATCGATCTTGCGCTGCACGCACTGGCGCGCACGCCGGCTGTTCAGGAACTGCGCCGGCGGCTGCCGCATGATACCGAGAGTCGCGCCCACCAGGCGCGCGTCACGCCTGAGCGCTGTCAGTGTCGACTGCCGTTCTGGCTTGGACGCCACCTTGGGATCGTCCAGAAGCTTGTTGGCCATCACGAACGCGTCGTAGAGGTGCCCGATGCCGGCGGCGGTATTGAAGTCGTCATCCATGGATTCGACAAAACGCGTGGCCAGGTCCGACGAGGGCGGCGTGGGCGGGTTCGCCAGGGCGCCCACAAAGGTGTCCAGCCGTTCCAGCGTACGATAGAAGTAGTCGAGCCGCGCTTCGGCCTCATCGAGATCGGGGTACGCCGGCTGGCCCGCGCTGTCGCGCGCGATGTTGAATGCAGCTGGGCTGCGATAGTGCACGCTGATGAGCAGGAGGCGCAGGGCCTCGAGATCGTGCGTCTCGGCCGCGCGGCGAATGGTGACCACGTTGCCCAGCGACTTGGACATCTTCTCGCCGCCGAAGTTGAGCATCCCGGAGTGCATCCAGTAGCGCGCGAAAGCGCCGAATGCGCCTTCGGACTGGGCAATCTCGTTTTCATGGTGGGGGAAGATGAGGTCCGAACCGCCACCGTGGATGTCGAAGCTTTCACCCAGATAACGGTGCGACATGGCCGAGCACTCGATATGCCAGCCCGGGCGGCCCGGCCCCCAAGGGCTCTCCCACGACGGCTCGCCCGGCTTTGCCGCCTTCCACAGCGCGAAATCGAGCGGGCTCTTCTTGTGCTCACCCACCTCGATGCGTGCGCCGGCCTGGAGTTCCTCGGGGCTTTGCCCAGAGAGGCGGCCGTAGTTGGGAAACCCGGCCACCGAATAGTACACATCACCGCCCGCGGCGTAGGCCAGACCGCGTTCTTCCAGCCGGCGGATGACGTCGATCATCTCGGCGATGTGCAAGGTGGCGCGGGGCTCTATGTCGGGCACGGCCACGCCCAGGCCGTCCATGTCGGCCGCCATGGCCTCCGCGTAGATCCGCGCGACCTCGGCGGCAGGCCGTCCTTCGGCCAGCCCTTTGCGAATGATTTTGTCGTCGACGTCGGTGATGTTGCGCACGTAGCGCACGTCAAACCCGCGCGCGCGCAGGTGACGCACAATCACGTCGAAGGCGACCGCCGTGCGCGCATGACCAACGTGGCAGAAATCGTACACAGTCACGCCGCACACGTAGAGGGAGACCTTGCCCGGCTCGCGCGGCTGGAATTCCACCTTCTTCTTGGCCCTCGTGTCGTGCAGGCGAATCATATTGGCCCCCCTATGAGTTGCCCCGGCGGCGCAGGGCCAACAGATTGACGACGGCAAAGCCGAGCAGGAAGACCGCGATGATGAGCGACTTGAGGTGCTCGCGCGGCCGTTCGCCTTCCAAGAGGATGAGCGCATCGTCGGGGATCTGCACTCCCGCCAGGGTGGCGATGCCTTGGATCTGGGCGACCGGAAGGGCCTGCGACTTGGCGTCCGCTGTCTTGATCACGATCGCCTCGGCCGTGGCGCCAAGGTCAGCGACGCGCGCCTTGTGTGTGGTGTGCACAGGCCGGATATGCAGCCGACGGTCCATTTCGCCCAGCGCGTGCAGGGCCTGGTCACGCCGCTCGGGCGGGAATGTCACCACCAGGTCCAGGCTCTTGGGATCGACGGCGTCGCCGGGTGCCTCGATCACCTGCCCCCCTTGCTGTTCGACCGCGGCGCGGGCCGCGGCCTGGTCAGAAAATCTTTCGCGCGGAAAGGTAGCCCGGATCTGGCCGGGACGTTCCAGGTCGATGGCCAACTCGTCGTTGGCAGCAAGGGACACGCGATCGCCGAGGAGGTCGGTGAGCGTCAACGAGCCGCCGGATGCCTGGGCCAGCGCGGCCCGCACCTCCGCGGGCGCAAAAAAGTGCGTCGCGCTCACATGACCTAGGAAGTAGCGACGTATGGCCGCCTGGAACGACAAGTCGGAAAAACGCAGGAGCCGCCCGGCGAACACGTCACGGGCGGCCAGCTCGGCTGGCAAGGGGTCAGCCGCGCGCCTGACGAAGATCCGATTGTTGGTGCCGAGTAGTCGGAAGAGCTGCGTGAAGTGCCACGACCCCTGTGTATCCAGCACCACGGCGCTCTCACGGTCGGCATGGCCTGCCAGGCGCACGTATCGATTGACAGGCAGCGCCGCGGTCTTGGCGGTGCTGACCGGACGCGCATCGCCCAAATCCTGCGCCACACCGGGCGAGAGGGCGTAGCGCAGGTCGTCCTTGATCTGGAAGACCAAGAAGCACGCCAGCGCCGCCGTCCCCAAGGCGATCACGGGATGACGCCCGGGCGAAGACGGGATGCCGCTGAACTCGTCCTCGCCAGCGGGCGCAGCAAGGCCGTCGGGCAGCGGCCCTGAAGCCGGAATAGGGGTGGGCTTGGTTTCGTCGGTCACCGTCGAGCGCGCGTCAATCTAGCACGAATCCGTTCCGGGAACCGTGGGGCGACGTGCGAACGCTGGACGGCCAGGGCCACGATCTCCTGCGGCTGTTGCGGCGACGACCTGCAACCGTTGCGTATTGGGTCGGCCAGCATTAGCTTCGCTGCAAGAACCACTCGATTGAACGGTCACGGCCTGTGAAGACCCGATCCCTCTTTAGCGTCATCCTCGCGGCGATTTTGCTGGCGCTGCCCATGCTCTTGCTTTCGGCTTGCTGGCGGCACCGCGGGTCCAAGACGCCGGCCGAAGCCAAGGAGCGGCTGGCAGCGGCGGTGGCGGCGCGCGATCCGGCCCGGCTCTGGGATGCGCTGGATCTGGCCACGCAGTGGTCGTGGATGACCGTCCATCGCGCCGGGCGCGAGTCGTACGATATCACCCTGAGCAACTTTCCCGAGGGACAGCAGCGCGAGCGCATGATCCGGCGCTTCGAGCGGGCGGCCACCAGCGAAAATGCCACCCAGCTGTTTGCCCGGTCGCTGGCCGCCGATCTATGGCCGGCCCTGGCCGCGCAGCTCGCGGCAGCGGCCGATCGGGAGCCGGTGATGAATGCCGCGGCTACCGAGGCTGAGATCGCCTTGCCAACCGGTCGTCTCCTCTTTCGCAAGACCAGCCGGCCCGCTTTCGGCTGGGGCTTTGCCGGCCTTGGCGATCAGGCGGAGGCGCTCAAGCGGGCGGCCAGGGCGGACTTGGAAGCCCTGCGCACCAACGCCGCGGACTACGAGCGTGCGGCGGCGAGAGGATTGCGGTGAGTCCGCGCCGGGGCAAAAGCCCGCCGGAGGCGGCCTCCAAGCCTGTGCCTGAGGAGGACTCACACCAGCTTTCGTTCGACAGCCGATTGGCCGGGCAGCGGCCATCGCGCTCCGCCTCGCTCGCCGGGACGCCAGCGCCGACCGATGTCGCCCCGCCGGTTCGCATGGCCGGTGCTAGCGGCGCGCCGGCGGGCTCCCTTGCCCAACCCGCGGTGAACCGCGACGCGCCGGCGCACGGTTTGCCCGACGGCGAATCGCCTGCAGCCCAAGACACGCGCATCTTCGCCGTGTCCGAGCTGGTGCGCGCAGCCCGCATTACCCTCGAATCCCGCTTTTCCGGTCTGCGCGTCGAAGGCGAAATGTCCGGCCTCAAACGCTCGGCCAACGGACATCTCTACTTCACCCTGAAGGACGCCGAGGCGCAACTCGACTGCGTGATGTACGCGCGCGAGGCTGCTCGCCTGCGCTTTCGGCCGCAAGATGGACAGCAGGTGCGTTGTCGTGGCCGCCTGACCATCTACGAGGCGCGCGGCCGCTTCCAGCTCTCGGTGAATGCGATCGAGCCGGCAGGCGCCGGTGCGCTGGCGCTGGCTTTTGAGCAACTGAAGCAGAAGCTGGCCGCCGAGGGTCTCTTCGATCCCGAGCGCAAGCGTCCCCTGCCCTTTCTGCCGCGCCGGCTGGGTGTGGTGACTTCGGCTCAGGGTGCGGTGATTCGCGACATCGTGCGGGTGGCTCACCGCCGGTTCCCGGTGCCCATTCTTCTGGCCCCCGCGCCTGTGCAGGGCGAGGGCGCGGCCGCTGCCATCGCGGCGGCCTTGGCCGAGATCGTGAAGGTCCCTGATGTGGACGTCGTCATCGTGGCGCGCGGGGGCGGCTCGCTGGAAGACCTATGGGCCTTCAACGACGAAGCCTTGGCACGCGCGATTGCCGCCTGCCCAGTCCCGGTCATCTCAGCCGTCGGCCACGAGACCGACTTCACCATCGCCGATTTGGTGGCTGACCTGCGTGCACCCACGCCCTCAGCGGCGGCCGAGCTGGCCGTGCCGGTGGCAGCTGACCTCTTGGCCGAGCTGCAGCTTCTGGGTCGGCGTATGGGCCGAGCCCTGCGGGGCGAGACACGCGCCCTACGGCTACGCCTGGAACGCGCGCGAACTGCGGTCGGCGATCCGCGGCGATTCATCGACGTACGCCGTCAGGGTCTGGACGACTTCGTGGAGGGTGCGACCCGCGCCCTCCACGCCGCCACTGCTCGGCGCCGCGCCGACCTGCGCGCGGTCGAGGCGCGCCTCTTCCGTTCGCATCCCCAGCGTCGGATCGCCGATCAGCGAGCCGCGATGGCCGCGGCTGAGCGGCGCCTGGTCGCTGCAGGCACCTCGCTGCTGGCGCCTCGGCGCCGCACCCTGGAAGCGCTCGCCGGCAAGCTCGAGGCGCTCTCGCCGTTGAAGGTGCTCGATCGCGGCTACAGCCTGGTACGCGGTCCTGACAGCCAGGTGCTACGGAGNNGTTTCTGCGCCACCCGCGCGCGATTTCACAGGGTCATGCGTACCGGTGGGTACCCTTGCGCACCTTGCCCCACCGGGTTGACGGACTCGCGCGGCGGGTGGACACTGACTGCGCGTGCGCACTACGCTCATCTTGTCGGTTGCGGTTGTCGGAAGCTTCGGCCTCTCTTGTTCGGGGGGAAGTACCGGTGGATCCGATGCAGGGGCTGGCACACGGGACCGACAGGTGGCGGCGGACACGGCAACGAGCTCCCCGATCTGGCAGTTCTTCGATATTCCCGAATGCGGACAACAGGCGGGCTACCAGACGGTGGGTGCGGCGTCGGGTGCGAAAGTGGCCTTCGCCACTCTGGCACAGACCACCAGTCAAGCCACCTGCACCATTGAGAACCGTGCGGCTCAGGCTACCGTCTTCGACATCTGTGTCGTGCTTCCCTCCGCCAGCGGCTTCGTCGGGACGATCGCGACCTCTCAGCCCTACGCCGCCATGATGGGCGTGGGTCTGGCCTTTGACAAGACGGGCGGGCCGGTCCTGGCCTACACGGGCGGCCCATCGGCGAATCTGCGCTGCGGGGCCTCGGATATGATGTTGGCCAGCGTGGGCGGCGGGGTCTTGGGCACCCCGAGCGACATTGCAGCGAGTTCCCAGTCGAGCGGCATGCCGGCTGACCAGCAGGTCAACTGCGCGGCCCAGAACGTGTGCAATCAAGGCGATGCCACAGGCTACTGGCCTGCGGTGGCGCTCGATCCCGCCTCAAACAATCTGGCAGTGGCGTTCCGCGATCTGCACTTTGGATTCGCAGACACGGACTTCAACAGCTCGGATGTCGAGTTCGCGATCGGTGATGCGTATTCCATCTATACCGTCGACGTGGCCCGCGGCGGCGGCAGCTACATCCGCCTCGGCTTCTCGCCAGCGGGCAAAGCCGCCATTGTCCACTACAACCTGTCCCAACCGGCCATTTGGCTGGACCACCAGACCGACCAGGGATGGGAGTCGAAACAGCTATTCGTGGGGACAATCCACGAACAAATTGGCTTTGCGGTCAGCAGCCAGGGTCTGCACGCACTGGCCTACTGCGATGATACGCGCCAGCTTCTCACCTATACCGAGTCCAGCGACGGCAGCACCTGGACAGCACCGGTGGATGTGGATCGCGATGGGGTCACTGGCTACTACCCGTCAGTGGCCTTTGACGACAGCGGCAATCCTGGCATCGCCTATTACCGCTGTAACGACTACGGCGTGGGCCAGGGCTGCGACATGAACAAGGACGGCCTGTATCTGGCCCGCCGTCGCGCCGGGACCTGGAACATTCAGAAGATCAGCGGCGAAAGCGGTGTCAGTGACGGTCCGTACACGGCCCTAGCTTTCGCAGGCGGAAAAGCCGTGATCGCCTTTCAGTCGAGCTACTCCGATCTCGTCGCAGGGACCAGCAGGGCCATCCTGCGCATTGCCAAGGAGCCTTGATGCGCGCAGCCTTTCTTGTTGTTCCTGTCCTCTTCCTCGCCAATTGTGGTGATCCACCCAATCGTCTGTACGGCAGCGTGTCCCAGGTGTTCAGCCTGGACTTCAACCAGGTGCAGGCCATCCGGGTGGGTGACGAGGTTTCCGTTGAATACCTGCGCACCTCCGGGCAGACCCTGCTGGCCAAGACCGCGAAGGTGACGGTGAGCATCGGCGACATCCAACCCGTAGCGGGGACGGACATCGACATGACCGAGGTGGCAAACGGGCTGCCGCGCGGAACAGTCCAGCGTGTGGAATCCACCACCACGGATTTTCCAATGGAGATTGGCAAGATCCATTTCGACCAAGAGCCCATTGCCGACGCGGACATCACCGGATGGTTCCGCACCACCCTGACGGATCCCGCCGGCCGTACCCTGAACGGCAATTTCCAAACGAAGGTCGAGGCCCCGTGACACGACGGATGGGCCTGGCGTTTGCGCTGTTCGGGCTGAGTGCCTGCAACAACGACTCGTTCTTCACGATGGGCCGTGATCGCATGGTTTGCGAGGACAGCATTCCCACCGCCTGCGGAACCACGGCCCGCTGTGTGCTCGACGCCAGCCACTACCTGGATGGAGACTTCCCCAGCGCCCGTCGGTTCATCGTGCGCACCATGGGCGAAGCCGACCTGAAGTTCGAGATCTATCTCGAAAATCGCCACGCGCCAGGCACCTCTTTGCGTCTGGAAGTCTCCGAGCCGAGCTGCAACGAAAAGGAACTCTTCGACAGCGCGGGCGCCGACATTTTTCAAGAAGCAGGCGCCGATGGAATCATATCCATTCCCATCCACACCACTCGGCCGGGCGATCATCTGGTTGAGCTGTCGAGCGATGCCTACTGTTCCTACGTCCTGCGCTTCGGCGTGACTGAGACGGCGCAGTAATCGGACTCGGAGGGTTCACTCCGCCCTTCGGCCCCCCACCCGCCACCTCCGCCCCGCTCGCTTCGCTCGGCCTCGCCAAACCCTCCCAGCAATGGTCCGCCCAGCAGGCTCCCCACGCGAATAGACAGCACTGCGGCTACGCCAAATCGTGTTGTTTTCATGGTGAGTTAGCTTACTCACTAATCCGTGGATGTAATTTGCAATACAGATATTCTGAGTGCGGTAATGTCGGTTAACGTGCGGAAACTTAAAGGAAAAGGCGCTATCTGCCGTCTTCCAAGCATGTTACGATCAACTCGGCCGGAGATTGGACCAAGCCCAGCTCACGAGCCCACGAAAGGAGACATGCGATGAGGAAAGCGAGGTTCTTTTCCGTGAATTTTGTGGCCGCCGCCTTGTTGATGGCGCTGCCCGTGATGGCGCAAACCGATGGGGAATGCGGCACCGGGTTCTGTGGCACGCCCAACAACAACGGTGGCGGGGGTGGGGGCGGGGGTGGCGGTGCGATTCTGGTGAACAACACGGACATCGGGCTCACCTACTCCACCTCTGATGACTATGATGGAGACGGCTACGAAGACGATTTCGACAATTGTCCATTCCGGCCCAACCGCGATCAGGCCGACTCGGACGGCGACGGAGTCGGCGATGTCTGCGACAACTGCCCGCACGCCGCGAACAAGGATCAAATGGACACCGATGGGGATGGGATCGGCGATGTGTGCGATCCGGACATGGACAACGATGGTATTCCCAACGCCCAGGACAACTGCCCGCTGGTCCCCAACAAGTCGCAGATTGATACCGATGGGGACGGCCTGGGCGACGCCTGTGACCCCGACATCGACGGCGACGGCATACCCAACAAAGACGACCCCTGTCCGTTCCTGGCTAACGTGACCACGGGCTGCGACGATGATACCGACGGCGATGGCATCCTGGATGTGGTCGACAACTGCCCCATGGCTGCCAATCCCAGTCAGAAAGATACCGACGGCGACGGAATTGGCGACAACTGCGATCCCGATGCGGACAACGACGGCATTCCCAACGGCAATGACAACTGCCCCCTGGTATACAACCCCGATCAGAAGGATTCGGATCACGACGGCATGGGTGATGCTTGCGATACCAACGGATTCTGTCTGGTAGTCGCGAAGAACCCGGATCCCACGCAGTGCCTGGATCCCAAGACCGTCTTCCAGGTGGTGGGAGCCCCGCGCGTGACTGCGAAGACAGGCGAGACCATTGACCTGTCGCTCTATGCCAACCGTCAGGGCGTCAACGTCAACTACAAGTGGTTCGTGACCACGCAGCCCTCGGGGTCGGACGACAACGTAGGAAACCCGGTCGGCACTGCCACCTGTGGGGATGGCTACGAGTGTGCCCCCCTCAGCGACGGCAAGCGGCCCGTGCTGATCCCTCACAATCCTGGCCAATACACGCTGACCCTGACTGCGGACCTGGCCCAGACCGACACCGTTGAGCCATCGGTCAAGCACGCCGAGGCCACATTGCCCATCACAGTGACCGGGACAGCGATCAACAGTGGCGGTGGCTGTGCGATTTCGGGCCAGGGTCCAGCCGGCTTGCTGGTTGCTCTGGGCTTGGGCCTGGCGATGCTCTGGCGGCGCCGTCGTTAGTCCTGCGTGACAGGGCAGAGAAGGCATTCCCTGTGCGGAATCGCCTTCTCTGCCGCAAAGGCGGGTCGTCGCCCGCCACTCGTCAACCCCAACCACCACAAGGGTGATGTGAGCTCTCCAGCAAAGCCTATGCCTTCTCCTAGCAAGCGTGCCCCGACCTCGCTTCTCTCGACAGCCACCGGGCTGCTCGCGATTGTGCTTTCGTGCACGGATTCGGGTCTGGAACCGTCCCGCACCGCCGGTGGCCTGGTCTTCGACAATGAGCTCCGCCTTACTGGGGAGGTCTGTTTGTCGCCCGATACGGACGCGGTGTTCCCGGTGAAGGTCTTGTTCGTGGTGGATACCTCGGACTCCATGAGCGTGACCGACCGATCCATGAACCGCGCCAAGGCCGTGAGGGCGGTGCTCCAGCGCTATCAAGACAATCCTGCGGTCCTTTTCGGGGTGATTGCGTTCGATTCCCAGGTGGACCGGTTCCCCCCCCAGGGGGGATTCACCAACGCGCCCGATCTGGCGGCCATCGATTCGCGCATCAGTCAGGCCGATCGCCTGACCGACTACCAGGGGGCACTGGGCGCCGCGTATCAGATGATTTCCGAGGATATCGTGGCGAGCTCGCCGGCTGAGCGGGCCCGGTCCAAATACATCATCGTCTTCTTCTCGGACGGCACGCCCGATCCCCAGTGCAGCGCCAGCCCCACTCCTTGCGGCACCGGCCAGTGCCCCGCCCACCAACACTGCCGCGCCACCGTGTGCCAGGACGACTACTTGGTGTGCACGGTGCCCCGCGAGGATTGGAGTACGGCCTTCAATCCGCCGATTCCAGTCACCATGTATCCTGACCTCGGCAAGGGCGCTGACTACAATCTGACGCCGCAGATTCTGCGTGCGGTGGACGACATCATTGGGCTGCAGGATTTCTATCACGTGGGCGAGATCCGATTGCACACGGCGTTCCTCTACGACCCAGAGGCAGCCTCTGACCCGCTGGCGGTGCCGTTTGGTCTGGATCGGGATGGCGGGGTGGCGCTCATGACGTCCATGGCCGAGCATGGCCTCGGCACCTTCACCGAGTTCGATTCGGCCTCGCAGATCGATTTTCTCAGCATCAACTACACCCCGTACGTAGAGGAGAATGCCCTGGCGGGTCTGCTGGCGACCAACCTGTCGGTCATCGATACCGGCGACAGCCTGAAGGCTGACACGGATCGTGACGGGCTGAGCGACGAGGATGAACAGGCCGGATTGACCTGCGTGGGAGCGGGCCCGACCTGCAGCGATCCCGCGGACAGCGATGGCGACGGCTACACCGATCTGTTTGAAAACCGAAACCGGGCCTCAGGATTCGATCCGCTGGATCCCAAGAAGCCGCTCACCCCTTGCGCCAGCAAGAGTGATTCCGATGGTGATCTGCTGCGCGACTGCGAGGAACTCTTTCTTGGAACTGATCCCCGCTTGCCCGACAGCGACGGCGATCGCATCCCCGATGGACTGGAATTCCGCGCCGGAATGAATCCCCTGGATGCGAACGATGCCTTCGGCGACATGGACAGTGACGGCGACCGCAACCTGGACGAGCTGATGGCCCATACCAATCCGAACGTGGCGCCGCCTCCGAGCTACCAGCCTACCCGCTACCTCTACGACATCACGCCGGTCACCAAGGACACCGGGCAGCGCTGCTACGACCTGGACGTGCGGCACATCAAGCTGCTCACCACGGGCAAGGGCACCGACTCGCGATTGGGCGTCAATCGCGTGCTGTTCTACTTCGACGAGGCGCCGGTGGGACGCGTGCTCGACTACGGGAGCATTCGGGTGGCTTGCGTAGACGTGCGCTACGTGGATGGGGCGGTCAAATCGCCCTGGGACGGCGTGGTTGCACTCACCAACGCGGATTTCATTGCGGCGGCGCGTTTCGACCAGGCCACGAACTGCAAGGATCTCACCTCGATCCCACTGCCCGTGGACGCGGGTGCCGGCGCCGCCCCGGCCAATGGAGGCCCCTAGATGCGGCAAAGGGGGGCCCTCGGGGCTCTGCTGCTGGTCGCCTGTTCCGAGGCATCGCTGTATCCGGCGCAGCGCCCGCCGGCGGTTCGCGACGATCGGCTGACCATACACGGGCAATTCTGCACCGAGGTTCCGCAGCCTACCGAGTTTCCCGTGCGCATCCTCTTTATCGTCGACATCTCGCAGAGCATGAACATCACGGATCCGATGCCCAATCCGTGTGCGCAGGCTGCCTGTTTCACTCGTCGGGCGACGGCAGTTGAGGACATTCTCAACACCTACCCTGCGGGCAACGGGGTGGAATACGGACTCATTACATTTCAAAGCAGCGTGGCCATCGAGACCCGCGACAGTTCGGGGCAACTCGGCGGCTTTACCGCTTCCAGCGACGAGGTCAAACTGCGCCTGCCTGCGCTCAACGTCGGGGTGGGCGAGACCAACTACGTGGGCGCCCTCGACACCGCCTACGAGATGTTGCAGCAGGATATGATCGCCCTGGACACGACCGCGCGCAGCCGCGCGCGCTATGTGATCGTGTTCATCTCGGACGGCCTGCCTTCGCCGACCAGCGTCGAGTATGGAATGCCCGACGACATTCGCCAGGCCGTACAGAACATCGCCAGCCTGCAGAAGCAGCAGCGTCTGGCTGAAATTGCGTTCCACACGGTGTATCTGTCGGCACCCGACACCCCGGACTCGGTGCAATTGCAAGCCAAGGAGCTATTGGCCGAAATGGCCAACCTGGGCGGCGGCACCTTTCGCGCCTTTGATGCCACCCAGCGGATCGATCTCTTCTACATCGACTTCACATCGTTCATACGCACCTTCGCGCTCAAGCAGCTGGTCGCCGTGAACCTGAATGCCCTGCCCGTCAAGGGTGAAACCGTGGTTGACACCGATGGAGACGGCCTGTCAGACGCCGAGGAGGAGTTGGCGGGTTCCTCGCCTTTCTTGGTTGACACCGATGGCGACGGATTTTCCGATCTGTTGGAAGTTCGCCAGAGCAATGCCGGGCTCGATCCGTTGTTCTCGGGCGATGCGGACTGCCGCATGGCCACCGATCGTCTCGACGACGACGGCGACGGATTGCTCAACTGTGAAGAGCGCTACTTTGGCACGAATTCCCGTTTGATCGATTCGGACGCCGACGGATTCCCCGACGACCTGGAGGTGCGGATGGGCACCAACCCTGCGGCGGCCGACACGCTCTACGATTCGGACTTCGATGGCGCGCGCAACGGCACCGAGCTGGCGGCCCACACCGACCCCCTTTTCAACGACGTGGCCGACTTTTCGGTCATTGCCTACCGCACCAGCATCAGCCTGTTGCGTGACGACAGCGCCCTGCCCGGACGCTTGTGCTACGACTTTTCGGTTAGCAACATCACCCTGGCTCCGACTGGGGCAGCGATGGGGCTGCCCGCGGGTACCAACACCGTGCTCATCCGGGTGGCCTCGGCCCCTGCCGATTCTCCAGAGGATTTCGGCAACCACCAGGTCGGGTGTGTGCGGCCCCGCTACCAGCGCGACCCCGAGGTCAAGACGCCCTCGTCCGGGCAGATGGTGATTCCCATGACTGCATTCAAGAAGGCGTTCGGTCCCACGCCGAGCGAGGAGGTGTTCGATGCGAGTCGCGACTGCGTGGTTCCTTAGTGGCACATTGGCCCTCATCGGTTGCAGCAAGTCGAAGACGAGCAACGGCCCGCTCGATGCCGATGTGTCGGCGGGCGGGTGCTCGGTGGACGATTCGAAAGGTGGAGAAAGTGCCATCGCGCTGCAGGCCGGCGACAAGGCCGTGGGCCAGATCTGTCCGGTAGGGGATCAGGACTTCTTCGCCATCGAGGTGGGCGCGGGCATGAACCTGCTCGACGTGAACCTGGCCTATCCCTCGGCCCTCACCAAGGTGAACCTGGAGGTCAGCCTGCTAGAAGCGGACGGCGTCACGGCGGTGCCGCAGGCGGTGGCCAGCGACACCACACCCAACGACGGCAAGAGTGCCGTGGTCACGACCTTCGCGGTTCCCCAGCCTGGATCCTACGTCTTGCGCGTTGACGATGCGGGCAACGACGCGGCTGACAACGTGAACAGCTACGTTCTTCAGGTCACGCCGGCTGCTGATCCTGACACGCATGAACCCAATGGAACACGCGCCCTGGCCAAAGTGGCCGATGGCCAGCCGGGATTCATCTCTTTTGTGGGGGACGTGGACGTGTACACGGTCACCTTGGCCCCCACGGACGCCATTTTGACCTTCCAGGTGAACAACCCTGTCGCGGCCAAGGCGGCGTTGACCTACGCGATCGCGGACAGCACGGGCAAGGTCCTGGGCACGGGCAGCGTGCCCCCCGCAGCGACGCCCCTGGATCTTACCCAGGCCGCGCCCGCCACCGGAACCCTGTTCTTCACCTTCGGCTATGGCGAGGGTTCGACCCCTGATCGTCGACCCGAGGCGGGATACACCGTGACATTGGCCGGCCGGGCCGAGACTGACGTAAACGAAGTCCCTACTCGCAACGATACCCCCGCGACAGCGACCTGCCTAGCGGGGCCTGGATCGCCCTGCGCAGCCTTGTATAGCGGCACAGACGTGACGTTCAAGACCCAGACCGGCGCCATTGGTTCGCGCGGAGATCGCGATTTGTTCTCGTTGCGCGCCACCAGTGCGCCAGCCGTCATCGAGGCCAAGCTGAGAATCCCCGCGACCGCGATGGATCTGGCCTTGGACATCCTGGAAGCGCACACCGCCAGCCCGTGCAAAACCGATGCGGACTGCAGCGTGATGAAAGTGGCTTGCACAACGGACGACGATTGCGAGTGGTCTCACAAGTGCGTGAACGCCACAGCCGGGGCCTGCACGACCACTGCGTGCCGGCAGTGCGTGGCGGCGGGCCTGTGCCTGCCTTTGCCAGATAGCCCAGGTCAAGGCGCCTGCGGCGTGACGCTGTTCTCGGTACGCGATGCCGACGGGGGCATGAAGACCGGAGCGGACGGGACCAACCTGCTGCAGACCGCGCAGCCCATCTTCAACGTCGGGCCGGTCTATGTGGTGGTGCACGATAACCAAGACGACCAATACGACCCGAACGTCTCCTATACCCTGGACGTGCGGGTGGTCCCTGAACCCGACGTCAACGACGCCAGTCTCGATCCCACCGCCCGCAACAATTTCTACAATCCCTATCCCATCCAAACCACCAACCTGGCCCCCAACAAGGCGCGGGCCAAGGACATCACGGCGCAGATCGCGGCGGGAACCAGCATCGCCGGTTTCATTTCCTATCAGACCGACGAGGACTGGTACTGGTTCTCTCACCCCTGTCCCGGCACCGACTGCGGTCTGGTTTTCGAATATGTGCAACCTGGACCATCGCCGGTTCGGCCGGTGTTCTTTATGCGCACCGAGGATCTGGCCCTGCACGAGAGTTGGACCTATGCCGGTTCGGTTCCGACGTCTGCGCCGGTCACCGATGTCTTTGGTGATGGGGATTGCACGGAATGCTCGTTCGCGGCCAAGAAAGACGTGGCCGTGGCTCCCGCGACCTACAAATACTACCTACAGGTGCGCGACGCAGGTGCCGATGACTGGGACTTTACGGCCAGCGGCCAATACCAATTCCGTCTGAAGACTGTGACTCCCGGCTGTCCCGCTTCCTGCTCGGAGATGGGCGCCGGCACCTGTGGTTGTTTCTGCAAGGCGCAGAACCAGTGCCCTGCAGCGCTTTCATTCTAGTTGCTCTTTTCCATGCGCGTCGTTTCCTTTCTCCTGCTGCTGTTCGTGGTCCCTACGGCCTGCGATCAGGTCACCGTCCGCTCGCGTGGCGATGCCGGCACGGATTCGCTGGCCTCGCAGTGGCAACTTGTGGACGCAGGGCAGACCAACTTCAACGCCGTCTCGGGCAGTTCAGCCGACAATGTCTTCGTTGTCGGAGACGAGGGTACGATTCTGCACTGGGATGGGACGGCCTTGCTGCCCGAGGAGAGCGGTACCACCGCCAATCTGCGCGGGGTTGTGGTGGCGAGTGACAGCCTGACCTACACCGTGGGAGAACAAGGCACGATCCTGCGCCGGCAGAACGGCGTGTGGAGCGCGGATGTCCCGGTCACCACTGCTGTGCTCAACGCCGTGTGGACAGACGGGACCTCGGCTTGCGCCGTGGGCGAGCAGGGAATTGCGCTGGTGTCTTCTGGCGGCAGTTGGACCCTCGTGGCCAACCCTCGCAACGACAACTACTATGCAATTGCGGATTGCAACGATGGCCTATTCACCATCGGCAGTCTCGGCGTGGTCTCGCACATCGACGTCGGCGCGAAGAGCATCAGCGCAGTTTCTCTTCCTGGCTACACGAAGCTCTTGGCGGGAGCCACACGCTGGGCGAGCGGCGCCTATTTCGTCGGTGTGGACGGGGGCTTTTTCTTCTGGTCCGCGGGCAAAGCCACCAAAGTCGACGGCCTGCCCCAGGTCTTCCTGCATGGAGTGGCCGTGGCCGATGGCGACGCCTGGGTCGTGGGAAACGAGGGCTTCGTGGCGAAATTGCCGGGAGGACTGAGCCCGACCATCATTCCCACGCCCGATGATCGCTGGCTCGTCAGCATCTACGCAGCGTCTGCCACCGACCTGTGGATCGTGGGACGATCAGGCGCCATCTTGCGCGGTCCTCCCGGGGTCCGCGGCGTTGGCGATGGAGGCGCGCATTGACCAGGGCCACCCTTCTCTCGCTGGCCTCGCTGGCCTTGGGCCCGGCGTGCACGGACGCGAATCTGTACGGCAAGAACTACACGCCCAACCTGGCCAACCGAATTTCGTTCGAGGGCGACCTTTGCACGGACGATCCAGCAGCCATCGGATTCCCGCAAAAAACCCTAGTGGTCATGGACGGCACGGCCGATATGGTTGGGGGCGATCCGGCCGGCCACCGCATCGAAACCCTGCGCTCATTCCTGGGACGCCACAGCGGCCTCAACCAGGCCGTCTCGCTGCTGCTCATGGGGGCGGAGACCAGGATACTCTTCCCGGGATTTTCCTCCGATTCAGTGCAGATCGATGCGGCGCTTGAGGCGATCGCCGCCAGTGCCGGGCAAGCGCAGCGCAACTACCTCGATACCCTGCGCGTCCTTTCCACCATCATCGAGGACGATCTGCTGGCCTCGGATCCGGGGACACGTAGCCGCACCCGATACCTGGTGCTGTTCGTGGCCGCAGGACCGCCTGCGCCGTCCTTGCCGACGCCCTGGTGTATTTCCCAGGGGTTCACCCCGGGCAGTACGCAGTGCCAGGATGCATTCACGGCCAGTTTCTGCAGCAGCATCACGCCCAAGCCCACGGACTGCGAGCGTCTGCTCTACGGCAATACCGTCGCGGACCTTCGCAGCTATGTGCGCGACAATGGTGGCCAGGGTCTCATCCTCCACACCTTTGCCCTCAGCTCGGACCAGAGAGCACTGGATGTGCTGGGGGACATGGCCACCGCGGGACTGGGGGAAGAGGTGAAGCAGACGCCGGCCACCTTGGACTTTCTGGCCGTGGATGTAGCCCAGCCGGGAAGCCGCTTGGTTCTGCGTGACGTCGTGGTCATGAACGCCAACACCCTCCTGCGCGGTCCTGCGCCAGTGGCTGACAGCGACGGGGATGGGCTGTCCGACGAGGAAGAAGCCAAGCTGGGCACCGATCCCCTGAATCCCGACAGCGACGGGGATGGGGTCGGGGATGGCATCGAGAGCCGGCTGGCGGCGACCGGAAGCGAGTTCGATCCCCTGGTACCGGGATCGTTCACGGCCTGCGCCAATCTAGCCGACCCGCTGGCGGACCACGATCTGGACGGTCTGAACGATTGCGAGGAAGCCATCCTGCGCACCGATCCCTATCTGGCCGATTCCGATCGTGACGGAATTCCCGATCTGGTTGAGGTTCGGTTGGGCAGCAATCCGTTGGTGGATGATCGATTGATCGACAGCGATCAGGATGGCATCCCCAACGGCGACGAGGTGAAAGAGGGCCTCGATCCCTGGACCGACGATTCTTCGCGCGACCTGGAATACGCCTATCAGTACCGCACGGTGGACCAGGGCGCGACCACGCGTCTGGAGGCCACCCCGAACGAGCCCTTCCCGGGTGTGCGCATCCTGAACGTCAAGCTTGGGACCAGCACGGTGTGGGCCTTGCGGCTTTCGGGAGAAGACCCGCCGCGGCTGGCCTGGGCCGAGAACGAAAGCACACTTCCCGCTGGAGCCGAGGACGATCCCAGTGCCTCCATCGCGCTCACCAGCCCTGGTGATTTCACGTTGGATTCACCCCAGGGCGGCCAGTTGATGGTCACCATCGATCCGCCCCTGCTGCCGCCCCCAGGTTCGCCTACGACCGATGTTCGGGTGATCCTGAGAAACACTCTACGAACCTGTTTTCACATGGATGTCCGCAACATTACCTTGGTCGAGACTGGCGAACTGCCCACCGGACGCCCAGGCCGCGGATGGAACACGCTACTGCTCTATGTGGGCGAAGTGCCGCTCGATTCTCCAAATGGCAACACCATCTACAAGGCCATGACTGTGCCGGTGCGCTTCGTGGCCCCGGACAGCAAGACCCCCAATGTCGCGTTCATTCACGTCTCCGACGACGACCTTCTTCTTCTAGCCCCCCAGTGATCTCATGAGAGCACGCAATCGCATCGTTCTGGCCCTGGTGGCAATCTGGTTCATCTCGAGCGTGGCAGGCACGGCGCTGGCCGCTGGCAAGCGCAGGTCCGGCTCGCACCGCAAGACGCCCGCGGCCCAACACGCCAACCGGAGCCGCAGCCCGGCCATAGACATGGGCGCGGCGTCCGCCAGCAAGCCGGGCACGGCAAAGCCTGTGGTTGAAGTCCGGCCGCAGTCCGGTGATACCCGCGGGGCCACGCGCGAGACCGTCCGACAGGAATCACGCATCGAATTCGATGAGCGCATGCTGCGCGGGCAGTCTGCCTCGGGCGCGATCTATCTCTTCCAGCGCTCGCCCAGTGAGTTCAAGAGCATCGTGCAAGTCCCTGACACCTTCCGGCCACGCACGGTACAGATTCTTTCACCGGGCCAGGGGGAAAAATGACGAGCATGCCCGCTAGACAGCGTGGCGCACTCGAAGTGCTCCTCTTCGAGGACACGCGCTTTCGTGGCTCGCTGATGTTCACCTCATCCGAGGTGACCATCGGCAGCGGTCCCGGCGTGATGGTCCCCTTGCCGGATGCCCACGTGGCCCCCTGCCATGCCGTCTTGCGCTTTGATGGAGACAGCTGCCGGATCGAGGATTGCGGGAGTGCGCTGGGAACGGAGGTCAATGGTGCGCCGGTGGTGAGCCAGGCCATCGAGGGGATGGACGAGATTTCCATTGGTCGCTACCGGCTGCGCATCACGGTGCACAAGCCGGACGCGACGCCCGCGCCGGTTTCTGTGCCCACGGTCTCCAAGCCCGCCGGGGTGGCCTCGCCGAAACTTCCACCGCCTCTTTCCCGGCCCCCGCCCCCCAAGTCGTCGGTCTCGGCCGTGACCTTGCCCCTTCCCCCACCGTCAGCAGCACCGGTCGCCGCTGTCCGGCCGCCGAGCGCAAAGGCCCCAGTTCTGCCGCCGCCGTTGCCTCCCTCGCTTGCCACTGTCCCGCTGCCCCGTCGCGTGGGGAGCCCGCCGGCTCCCCCACCGGGGGCTTCGGGACAGACAGCCGACCCTGCCCGGCCCCCGCGCTCTTCGCGCGCGCCCGCGCTGCCGGCAGCGCACCATCGCGGGAAGGCTGGGGAACCCTTCCAGGTCTCCCCAGGCAGCAAACCCAGCGCGATGGCAGCCCCACTCGTCGCGCAATCGATACCTGCGCCGTCGGCGCGCCCAAGCCATGGATCGGCTCCCCTTACCTACGCCTCGCGCTCCGCCTCACCGAACTCTGCCGCCGCACAGGGCGCGCCCGCGCTTGCCACCGCGCCGGTCCTAGAGACTCCCTCCCCCTCCGACGAGGAGGAGGTGCGGGTCGAGGAAGAGGAGGTGCGGGTCAGCAAGCTCTTCGCGGTCACCACCCCCCCGCCTCCTGCCCGCGCCTGGCCCGACGACGACGATGACGAGGACACGGTTTTCGAGCCGACCTTCTCGTTGCTCGAGGGTTTGTCCGAGGGCGGAGTGGTGGACACTTCGGCCGAGCACGCCGTTGAGGTCATCCGCTTCCGCCACGGCTGCGTGATGAAACTCAGGCACCTGCGCGGCGGCGAACGTCTGCGCCTCCCCGGACTGCGCAAGGCGGTTGGCCGATCCCCTCGCCGAGGCAGTTTCGCCTTTTACCGCAATGCTTTGCCGGAGAGAGCGGCCATCCGCGAAGCGGGCCAGCCCATTGACGATGCCCTTTGGCGGGGCCGCGCCGACAAACGCGGCCGAGTTCCCCTCGATCCCTGCACGCAGGTGGTCTTTCCCTTACCGAGCGGCGAAGGCATCCTGGTGCACCTGGTGCCCGCTGCAGCGCCGCTGCCCCGGGCTCCGTTCCGCCTGAAGCTCACCAAGTCGATGGCGTGGATCGGGGGCGTCTCCCTGCTGGTCCACCTGGTGGTCTTTGCCATCATTGGGCTCACCAGCCTGGTGCGGCGCGAGTACATCGTCGACGACAAGGCGGGGCGCTTCGCCCGCATCGCGCTCAAGGAGATCGAGCTAGAGCCTCCGGCTGCCCCGCCCGCGCGCGAGAAGAAGAAGCCCAAGCCCGAGCCCAGTCAGAATGCATCGAGCGAGACCGCGCCCAAGGTGGCCGTGATGCGCATCCCCCGTGCGCGCACCGCCCCTGCACCGCAGGCCTCGGCCACAGCGCAGAAACTGCTGTCCGCTCTGGGCAGCATGTCCACGGGACCCAAGACCTCGGTGGCCACTGCCATCAGCAACCTGGACGCAGTGGGCCCGGTGCGGGGTGGCGGGTTCAAGGTCTCAGGCGCCATCGGCAAGCTGCCTGGTGATTCCCTGCGCCTCGCCGCTGCCGGCAGTGGCATTGGACGCATCGACACCAAATCCGCCCACGACGTCGGCAAGGACCTGGGCCGCGTGCTGGGGCGCGCACCCAGCGGGCAAGTGCGCGCGCAGGTCACGTCCAATCCCCATACCATGAAGGTCGAAGGCCATCTGGACCGGGGCGAAATCCAACGCGTAATCAACAGCCATATTCACGAATTGCAGGGCTGCTACGAACGTCAACTCATCGTCAGCCCCAACCTCTCGGGCAAGGTCACCTTCGAATGGGTGATCGGCACCGGCGGTGGCGTTACCTCGGTCAAGATCAAGACTTCCACCCTGTCGAGCAACGAGGCCACGAGTTGCATGCAGGCGGCCATACGCCGCTGGCAGTTCCCATCGCCCAGTGGCGGTTCCGTCACCGTCATCTATCCCATCGCACTGGCCACCTCCGGCACCTAGACATGGAGACCCGCATGAGACGCTTTCCATCCCTGTGCACCACGCTCTTCGCCCTTGTCACCGTCAGCTTGGCCGGCTCGACCGTTTACGCGCAAGACGATCTCGACGAGGAGCAGGTCGCAGCCTATGCCGTGCAAAGCCGGGTGTTCCGGCTGGGCGGCGAGCTCACCGTGGCCGCCGGATTCCTGCCCATCAACGCCTTCAACAAGGGTCTGACCGTGGGCGGGTCGTTCACCTACCACATGAGCAATTCCTGGGCCTGGGAGATCATCCATGGCGCCTATGTGTACAAGCAACTCGACACCGGGCTGAAGCAGGAACTGCTGGAGAACTTCAACGTGCAGCCGACCGACATCTCGGCCCTCGATTTCATCCTGTCGTCCAACCTGGTGCTGAAGCCCTTCTACGGGAAACTATCCGTATTCAACCGGCGGGTGATTCACATAGATGTCTCCGTTCCGTTCGGCATAGCCCTGGCCCGGTACACCAATCCCCAGGCGTACCTCCCAGGCCCCGATGCCGGGCTCATCTTCCGCGTCTTCGTCAGCCCCCACATCTCGTTTTGCTTGGACGTGCGCGAACACGTGTTTTTCAACCACTTGAATACACGCCAAGAGGTGCATGTGTCGCTAGGGGCTGCGTTTGCTTGGGGAGGCGCCGAACGATGATTGCGGCGTTCCTTCCCTGGTTGTGGCTCGCAGCCGCCGCGGAACCCGCGGCCACGCCCGCCGCGACAGGGTCCAATCAGTCGACCGAGGCGCCGGCGGACGCTGACGAGCGTATGGACCGTGGCTTGGAATTCCTGAATGCCAAGAAGACTCGCCAAGGGGCTGCCGTGCTCTATGCCCTGTACACGGCGCTGCCCGAGACCGATCTGCGACGGGACGGTGCTGCTTTTCGCCTCGCAGGTGCCCTGGTCGACTTGGGGCTGGTTCAGGCTGGCATCGAATACTATCTGGAGGTCTTGACCGGCCGTCGCTCCCCTGACCTTCTGGGCAAGACCCTGAGCGCGCTGAAGCCGCTCTATGAGCACGGCCGCATTGAGGAATGGCGTTTTCTCGACGGCGTGGTGTACGGCAGTCAGTATGGTGATTTGGAACCCGACGTGGCGGACTTCGTCGAGTATCTCCAAGCGCTGGGCGACCTGCGCCTGGGATTCGGCAGCTGGGCCCGGGTACGGCTCGAGGCGCTGGCTGCCAGCGATCGGCTGTACGGGTGGCGTGCCCGCTACCTTCTGGCGGTTGATCGCGTGTCCCAGCGCAACGACGAAGGCGCCGAGAAACTCTTGCGGCAGATCCTGGAGAATGCGGCGGCGCCGGCCGATGTGCGCAATCTGGCCAGCCTCGCCCTGGCCCGCCTGCTCTACGAACACAAGAACTACGAGGAGGCGTGGACCCTCTACGCCCAGGTTCGTCTGCCCTTGGTGGAGCAGGACGTGGTGCTGCTCGAGTGGGCCTGGGACCGCATCGCCAGCCAAGACAACCAGCGCGCCCTGGGCATGGTGGTCGGCCTGGGCGCGCCCATCTATCGCCGCGTGTTTGCCCCAGAACGCGATTTGATTCGCGCTATGGCTCTCCGCCGCCTGTGTCAGTACCGCGCAGCTCACCTGGCGGTCAACGAGTTTCGTGCGCGCTATGGGGCGCTGGTCCGCAAGGTGCGCGACCGGGCGGGCCTGCGCGAAGATCCACAAATCGAGCAATGGGCTGCCTGGGGTACTCGGCTGGCGCCTTGGGCGCGCCTGCGCACGCGCCTGCGTACGGAAAAGGCCCTGGTGTCGCAAGTGGGCGACAACCGGCTGGCTGAGCACCTGCAGACCCTCTATGCCGCGCGCTTGGCCTATACCGAGGAAACCCTCGCCCGAGGGTTGGTGCGCGCCATTGATCACGTGGTGGACGAACTTCTGCGCGTGGACGAACAGATGAGCCTGATCGACTACGAGATCGGCGCGGGCCTGATGAAGCCCGGTGGAAATCGCGCGGGTCCTATGACGGCGCGATCGGGCGAGTTGCCCTACGGCTCGGGCCAGGTGTTCTTCCGCTTCGACGGCGAGTACTGGTCCGACGAACTCGGCGATTTCGCGGTTATCTCCGACGACAGGTGCTTGCGATGAGGTGCCGTCAGATCGCCGTCCCGGCCGCGCTTCTCGGATTGCTTCTCGGCTGCGCCTCGGCACCGCCGCTCAGGCCGCCACCGGCCGATCCCACCACCCAGTGGGTGCAAGCCGGCCGCAAGGTGGACTTCGCCATCACGCAGACCAAGGTCATGATCCAGAAGGCGCGTGGCGCCTCGTATCTTCCCGATCTGCACATGCGCTTGGCCGAGCTCTACACCGAGCGGGCGCGCTACGCCTGGCTGGTCATGTACGAGCGGCGGCGGGGGCGTGGCGACGATTCACGCGCGGTCGAGGCCCCCGAGGCCCGCCTGCTCAAGAACCTGGCCATCGGCGTGTATAGCCGTTTGCTGCGCGAATTCCCCAACTACGCTCGGGCCGACGAGGCCACCTTCCTCATGGCGCACGAATATCGCGAGCTGGGTGAATTCGACAACATGCGCGAAACCTACGAGAAGTTGATCGACACCTACCCCAAGAGCCGTTATCGCTTCGATGCGTACCTGTCGCTCGGCGATCACGCCTTCGATGCCAACGACCTGACCAAGGCCGAGCGCTACTACAACCTCATCCTGGCCGCACCACAGAGCCACGTGCACGCCCTCGCTCGCTACAAATTGGGCTGGGTGCGCGTGAACCGCCAGGACTGCAAAGGGGCGGTTCGCCTTTTCGAGCAGGTGCTGCGCGATCGGGGCAAGCAAGGCCAGAGCGACGAGGCCCTGGTTTCTACCCAGAAAAGCCTGAATGTGGTCCGCGAAGCGCTGGTAGATCTGGCCTACTGCTATCCCGATGTGTTCCCCGACAAGCCAGCGGTGCCCTATTTCCGCGGCTTGGCGGCCTCTTCCCTCGACTATCTGGCCGCCATGCGCCGGCTGGTCAACCGCTTCACCGTCAAGGAGATGAGCGTGCAGGCGGTCGCGGTTCTTCGCGAGGTCATGAACGCCTCGCCAGGCGATGACGACGCCATCGAGATGGCCCAACGCCTGCACGACAGCGTCGTGAAGGGGCGTGTGTTCGATCAGCCAGCCGAGGACATCGGCCGCATGGTGCGTGTGCTCGACGCCCGGCTGGTCGACTACCGCTTGCCCGCGGACAAACGCGAGCAGCTGGTGAACGAGATCGAGATCTACGCGCGCGATCTGGCCACCCGCGCGCATCTGGCAGCCAAGGATTCGCAGGACAGCCAGACCCTGGGCGGGGTGGCTGACGCCTATCGCGCCTACCTGGCACGTTTCGACGCCTCCGCCTCGCGCACGGAGATACAGCAGAACCTGGCCGAGACCCTGATGGCCAGCCGGCGCTACTACGAGGCCGGACGGGCCTACGAAGACGTGGCGGGCGGGGCCAGCAACGTCAAGGATCTCACGGAGGCGCGGCTCAACGCCATTTCAGCTTTTCAGAAGGCGCTGGACGATCCGAGTCTGGGACGTCTGGAACGAGCCATGGCCTGGGCCGGCGTCCGCGCCCTGGGCCGCCAAGTCATCCGTGAGACGCCCGGTCACGAATCGGTGATGGGCATCAAGCTGTCCATTGCCCGCAGCATCTACGAGTCCGGGGACTACGATCACGCGGCTCAGCTCTTCTTCGCCGTGGCCGTGCAGTACCCGTCCACCATTGAGGGCGCGGCTGCTGCGCATCTGACCTTGGATTCCCTCCGCCAGGCCGACGATCTTGAAGGTATCGCCACCCTGGGCAATCGTCTCATCGCCAACGCGCGCCTGGGCAACGAGGGGCTGAAGGTCGAGCTGCGCGACATCGTGAGCAAAGCGGCCCAGCGCCAAGTGGCCGAGGTGACGGTGACCGACACCGGCGATCGCGAGGAGCAACTTCTTGGCATGGCCAAGCGACACAAGGGCAGCGAACTGGGCGAGCAGGCCTTCTACAACACCCTGCTGGTCGCCCGGGCCAACGGCGACATCGAGCGTTTCTACGAGCTGGGCGATCAGTTCCTGGTCGACTATCCCCGGTCGCCCAAGCGCATCGACGTGCTCTCGGCCCTGGCCACGGTGGCGTCGGACAGTGCCGATCTGGGCAAGGCGGGCAAATACATGGCAGCCGCGGTGGCCGCCAATCCAGGCGCCAAGGAAGCAAACGATCGTCTGTACACCGCGGCCTCCATTCACGCCGTCCTGGGTGAGTCGGTGGCCGCCAAGGAGATCGTCAACTACGCCGAGCACGGCAACGGTGCGCGCGTGGACGAGCTGCTCTTGCTGCTGGCCCGTTCGGGGAATCTGAGCGTGCTTGAGGAGGTGCTGGGGGCGAGCAGCATCACCAGCACCGTGGCGACCTTCTTCCGTGGCTACCTCAGTTATCAGCGCGGCGACCACGAGGAAGCGGGGCGCACCCTGGCCCGCGTGGCCTTCGACCCCGCCACCTCGGGCCCGGCCGCCGAGGTAGCCGCGCGTGCCCGCTTCCTGCTGGGGGAGATCACCTACGCCCAGTTCCGCAATTTCGCGCCCAAGCCCGACGATGTGGTCGGCACCGTCGACGGCAAGGTAGGCTTGCTGCAAACCGTGAACCGCGCATTTGCCTCGGTGATCGGCTCGCGCGACGCCCGCTGGGCCATGGCCGGCATCTCGCGCGTGGCGGATGCCAACGCCAAGTATGCCGTGTTCTTGCGGGCCCTTGAACTGCCGCCTGGGCTGGGGGCCGAGGAGAGCAAGCAGCTCAAGAGCGTGATCGAGGGTCAGGCCGCCGATGCGGATGCACGCGCCACCGAGGCCCGCACCCTGTGCAGCAAGAAGGCCAAGACCGCCCTGATCGTGACCGAAGCCGCGCGCAGTTGTCTGCTGGGCGAGCCCATGCCTGACGTCATCACCATGTATCCGCAAACCAAATCGCGCGCCGGCGCCGACCTGCCGGCGGCAGCGCCCCTGCGCAAGGTACTGCTCAAGAACCCCCAGGATGTGCCCTCCCTGCTCAAGCTGGCCGAGCTGCACCTGGCGGCCGGGGATCTGGGCGTGGCCCTCCTGTTGCTAGAACGGGCCGAGACCCTGGCGCCCAAACAGGCCGAGATCTACAACCTGCGCGGGGTGACCCTGCAACGGCTGGCCGAACCGCAGGAAGCGGCCGATGCATTTGAAAAGGCGGTTTCGCTCGATGGATCCGATCGCGGCGCGCGCTTCAACCTGGCCGCCCACTATGCCTTCTACGGTCATGTGGACAAGGCCAAGGCCGAGCTTGGCAAGGCGGGCGGGTTACCCGCCACCGTGGGAGGGCCTGCGGACCATCCCGAGCTGGGCCTGCTGCTGAAACTTGGATCCACACCTGAGACCCAGCCGGTGGGCAAGGAGAGGGGCAAATGATTTCTCTTCGCTGGCCGGTGGTAATCCTTCTTCTTTCTGGGGCGTGCGGGACCAGCGCCCCCAGCTTGAGCCGGGCCGAACGGGATCGGCTGCCGCGCGATGCGCGCCAGGAGATCTTCGACGCGGAGAACGACCTGGTTATTGCACGTAACCGGCAGGACGAAGCGGTGGAGCGCCTGCGCGCCCTACGCGATGCTTTGGACCAACTGGACGAGCGCCAGGGACGCAGCGAGAAACGGCTCTCCGCCACCCCGGGGGGGTCATCGCGCGTGTCCGCCTTGCGCAAGGTCACTCGCGCCGAGCAGGACTACATCGAGGCGCGCCAGGAGGTGGCGGACTCCGACGTGGAGGTCGCCGAGCAAGAGGTCCGCACGGCGCGCGCGCGTCTGGATCTGGTCAAGCAACGCCAGCTGGTGCGGATCGGCAAGGAGCCCCTGGCTTCGCTCAAGGGCTTCGAGAAGGCCATCGAGGCCCAAGAAGCCAAGGACAAGCACAAGCGGGCCTCATCCCTGGATCTGCGCAGCAGGGCGCAGGCGCGCCTCGATGCCTGGAAGGCCGCGCAGGAGAGCTACGCCATCCAAACCGGAGATTTCGATAGCGGAGTCTGGATCGAATGAGAGGTACCCTGGTTCACCCGGATCGCACCGCGCGATCCTCTTTCCCCGCCCCGTCGGGCGGCGCATCCCATGGAGGAATCCGATGCTCGTGATTATTGAGTTGCTACTGGCCGGAGGGCTGTTCATGTTCGGGATCCTGGCGACCTCGCTGGTCGCGGTGGGGATCATCCTTCAACGCGCCTACACCTTGTGGCTGGGCTTTCGCCTGAACATCGAGACCCTGCGCGACCGCGTACTGGGATACGTGGATGCGGGCGACTACGGCAAGGCGGCGCAGTTGTGCGGCGGCCAGCATCCCCTGCAGAAGATGATGTTGGCCGCTATCGAACGCGCCAACCGCAGTGAAAAGGAGATCCGCCGCAACGTGGAGACCTGTGCCGTCACCGAACTGGCCCGCTTCCGGCGCGGGACCGCGGCCTTGCCCCACATCTCCAACCTGGCCACCCTGCTGGGCCTTCTCGGAACCATCCACGGCCTCATCATTTCGTTCTCGGGCATGCAGGCGGTGGACGCGGCGGCGCGCCAGGCCGCCCTGTCCAAGGGCGTGGCGGTTGCCTTCTACAACACCTTCTTCGGGCTGACCGTCGCGACGGTGACGGTCGTCGCCTATCTGCTGGTGTCCGCCAAGCAGAACCGCGAGATGACCCGCATGGAACAGGCCACCGCGGCCTTGATAGACCGCTTGCTGATCGCCCCGGAAACGCGGGGGCTAGCTGATCGCGGTGGATCGGCAGGGGCAAGGTAGCAGCCATGTCCGGCAGCGGCGACACCGGCGAGGAAGACGCAGCGGGCCCGGGCACCAACGTGTTCGGCGAGGCTCCGGTGGCGCTCGTGCAGCTCAACCTCACGGCGCTGATGGACATTCTGTCGAACCTGCTGTTCTTCCTGCTAGCCGCCTTCGGCGCAACCATCGTGATGGTCATCAACGGTACCGTTCCGGTGCAATCTGCCGAGGACAGCGACGTGGCTGACATGAAGCGCGCGGTGACCATGAACGTGTCGATCCACAAAGAAGGATTTCGGGTGGCGGCCCTTGGCACAGCCTTTTCCCAGGAAGAGCTGGACGCGATGGCCCGCCAGATCCCCCTGCGTGGCTCAGCCCATGATTATGCCAGCCTTACCCGCGAGTTGCGGGCCATCAAGCAGCACTACCCCAAGTCGGACACGGTCATTCTCACCCCCGAAGCTGGCCTAAGATACGAAGTGCTGGTTCGCACCATGGACGCGGCCCGTGAATACGAGGCCAAGCAAGGAAACACCATACGCGCCGTCGGACTCTTTCCCACGGTCGTGGTGTCCACGGTCGTCAAATGAGCTTCGGCGGACGCAGCGTGTTCGGTGGTCAGAGAAGGGGCGGTGGTACGCCGATGGTTGCCCTGAACTTGACGGCGCTGATGGACATTCTGTCGAACCTGTTGTTCTTCCTGCTGGCCGCCTACGCCGCCCAAGCCACCGAGGTGGAGAACAAGTCCGAACTGCGCCTGCCCGTCTCCACCAGTCAGGTGCGCCTGCAACTCCAGTTGACCATCTCGATCACCCAGACGGCCATCCAGGTCGCCGATGCTCCGGTGGCTCGCATCACCAAGGGCCATCTGGTCGATCCGCCCGACGAGGAGGGCCGCATCCCGGCCCTATACACCAAGCTGGTCAGCATCAAGGGAAACCGTGCCCAGTCGGGACAAGACCAGGGCCCCGAGGCCAGCGGGATTCTCCTACTCGCCGACAAGGACACGGATTCCGACGTGGTCAGCAAGGTGCTGAAGACCGCCGGCTACGCCGGATTCGTGAACGTCCGTTTCGGCGTCATCGCACAATAGGAGTCGTCGAGCCGGGAATTCGCGCGCTGCTGCGCCACCGGCGCGCGATCTCGGTGGCGATGTCATTCAACTCTCGGCCGTCGGTGTCGATCACTTCATGGGCCGCAGCCTGGTAGAGCGGCGCGCGCCGCTGCAACACCTCGGCGATTTCTTCGGTGAAACTCTTTGCGCCGGTTAGCGAGGGGCGATTGGAGTCGCCCCCGATGCGCGCGGCGATAGTGGCGGGCGTAGCCCTCAGCCAGAAGACACGCCCGTGCGCGCGCAAGGCCGCAGCGTTGGCTTCGCGTTCGACGACGCCGCCACCGCAGTCCAGGATCTGGCCATCCAGGGCGCCGAAGTGGCGGCAAGTCTGTTCTTCCAGGTCGCGAAAATGGCCCCAGCCGCGCTCGGCCACCAGATCAGGGATGCGTTTGCCCGCCAGCCGCACGATTTCATCGTCGAGGCTCACCACGGGCCAGCCCAGCCTCCGGGCCAGGCGGCGCGCGATAACGCTCTTGCCGGTGCCTCGGTATCCGACCAGCACGAGATTCATAGCCGCGCGTCCAACACCCGGCGCATGATCTCCTTCGGCGCCGGCTTGCCGGTCCAAAGCTCGAACTGCAGCGCGGCCTGACCGAGGAACATCTCGGTCCCTTCGATCACGCAGCACCCCGCCGCGGTTGCCTCGCGAAGGAGCAGGGTCCGGCGCGGGTTGTACACGGCATCAAAGACCACCAAGTCGGAGCGCAGGCGATCGCGCGGCACCAGGCTGCGCTCGCTATCAGGCTTCATGCCCACTGGCGTGCAATGCAGTAGGATCTGAGCCTTGCCCAGGCCGGCGGCCAAGGCGGCGTCGGTCAGCAACTCGGCCCCAACCCTGCAACCCGTGCGCTCTGCCACGTCGCGCGCCAGGCGCGCCAGCTCGTCCTCGATAGCGCCCAGGATGAGCAGCTCGGCCGGCTTGGCGGCCATCCCAATCGTGATCGCCAGTGCCCGCGCCGCCCCCCCTGAGCCCAGCACGAGCACGCGCCGGCCTGCGGGATCAGCCCCAGCCTGCCGGAGGGCTCCCAGGGCGCCCAGCCCGTCGACGTTCGCGCCACGCAAGCGACCGTCCTGGTTGACCACGGTGTTGATGCAGCCGATAGCGCGGGCCGTGTCATCGACGTCGTCGACCAGGCCCAAAGCGGCCACCTTGTGCGGCATGGTGATGGAAAGGCCTCGGTAGTCCATCGCGCGAGCGCCCGCAAAAGCCTCGACTAGCCGCGCCGGCTCAACCTCATGGGCGACATACACAAGGGGCAGGCTCAGGGCTTCGAAAGCGGCGTTGTGCAAAGCGGGTCCTACCGAATGGCGCGCGGGGAGCCCGAGCAGGGCGCAAACTTTGAAGCTGGCGTCGATGCGACTCATGAAGAATGTAGCTTCTTCATAGCATGACCGACGCTGGGGCGAAGGGCCTCTCGCCCCCAACCATGTGTCCGGGTCAGTTCACGACGATGTTGTTGATGACGGAATTGTTGTCGTCGCAGGCGTTCTTGCCGGAGTTGCACAGAACCTGGTTCACACCGCCAGCTCCGCTTTGGTTGGTCATACCCCCGCCCTTCGGTCCCATCACGACCTCGAGGACCACCGAGGTCTTGTTGTCGAAGCCGGTTCCCTCGGACCGTATGACCACCATCTGATTCCCATTCACGTCAGGGCCGTCGGACACGAACTTGTTTTTCCGACATTCAGCGGTGTCGTTGCGAACATAGACGGTGTAGCGGCCCATGAAGGCGTTAGGTGCGCCGTTTGGGTTGTCGCCCGGTATGGGCTCAGTGCGGGACACGCTGGTCGGATAGGACACTTGGTACAGGGGAACACCGGCCGCGTCCCGCATGATGGCACCTCGTCCGATCGGCTGGCCTCTGCTGTTGAGCGAGGTTGGTATCTCGTCTGCCGCATACGCCACGTGACCCGTACCGCCCAGCATGGCTGGAAAATCGACCTCAGCCGGGCCATTCAGAATATCGCGCGCGCGCTCGAGACCCGCCTCGGCAACGTACAGGGCCTGGTTGCGCAGGTTGGTGTTGGCGGCCATCTGGACGTTGCCCCCAGTCAGGAACACGCCCGTGAGGCCGATTCCCAAGAGGCCGATCATGGCCAGCATGACGATGACGAGAACCGCGCCGGCCTGTCCATTTCGGCAGCCGACTGGATGGCCTGCAGTCGAAGCGCCACGACGACTAGGACGCAAGAATAGGGGCATCAGGCAGACCCGTATATCGGGACATCGACAGCCGGGGCCGCGAACTGAAGGCCCTGCCTTGCCCGTCTCCCACCGTACGCTACATTTCACGGCAAGGAATCACATGGCCGAGAGGGATCCGGTTTGCGGAATGGCGGTTGAGCCCGCGAACGCGGCTGGCCAGCACGAGTACAAGGGCACCCTCTACTATTTCTGCAACCCGTCGTGTCTGGCCCGTTTCAAGGCCGAGCCGGAG
>PMIX01000146.1:79093-80055 GCA_003158395.1 Myxococcales bacterium
CCCCGAGCTGGCAGACATGACCCGGCGGTTCTGGATCGCGCTCGGGCTGTCCGCGCCGCTGGTCTTGTATGGCATGGCTGAAATGGCGCTCGGACATGCGGCGTTGCACGTTCTGCCGGCGCGCGCGTTGGCCTTGATCCAAATGGCGCTAGCCGGACCAGTGGTGCTGGGCGCTGGCTGGCCGCTCCTACTGCGGGCGTGGCGCTCGATCGTGCGCCGTAGCCCGAACATGTTCACGCTCATTGGACTAGGCACGGGAACGGCCTTCACGTTCAGCGTGATGGCGGCCCTGTTTCCCGATGCGCTGCCGGCCGCGTTCCGCAAGCCTGGGGCGTCTCCCCCGCTCTACTTTGAACCAGCGGCAGCCATCACGACCTTGGTCTTGCTGGGCCAGGTGTTGGAGCTGCGAGCGCGCCAGGCCACGGGCAGTGCCATCCGCGCTCTGCTGCGCCTGGCGCCGAAGAATGCGCGCCTGGTCTCCCCGGACGGCTCCGAACGTGATGTCCCGGTCGAGCGGGTACAGATCGGGCAGCGACTGCGGGTGCGGCCCGGCGAGCGCGTGCCGGTCGATGGCGTGCTCGCCGAAGGCACCAGTGCGCTGGACGAGTCCATGGTCACCGGCGAATCCTTGCCTGTGGACAAGGCGCCTGGCGACAGGGTCACGGGCGGCACGCAGAACGGTTCAGGCAGCTTTGTCATGCGCGCCGAGCGAGTGGGTGCCGGCACCCTGCTGGCTCAGATCGTGCGGCGGGTGGGCGAGGCCCAGCGCAGCCGCGCGCCCATCCAACGGCTGGCCGACCGCGTGTCGGGCTGGTTCGTGCCCGCCGTCGTCGCNNTGCGCTGGTGAACGCGGTGGCCGTGCTCATCATTGCGTGCCCCTGCGCCCTGGGCCTGGCCACGCCCATGTCGGTCATGGTGGGCATGGGTCGTGGCGCAGCCGCGGGCGTGCTGGTGCGCGACGC
>PMIX01000146.1:80077-104292 GCA_003158395.1 Myxococcales bacterium
AGCGAGCACCCCCTGGCTGCGGCGATCGTGCGCGGCGCGGAAGAGAAGAAGCTGGCTCTGTCGTCCCCACAGGACTTCCGCTACCAGCCAGGCCGCGGCGTCAGCGGTCAGATCGACGGTCACGCGGTCCTCGCCGGCAGCGAGGATCTTCTGCGCGAGGCGGGTGTCGATGAGGCACCCCTCGCGGCTCTGGCAGAGAAGCCACGCAGCCAGGGGCATGCGGTGGTCATGGTGGCGATCGACGGCAAGCCCGCCGGCGCGCTCGACCTGGCCGACACGGTCAAGCCCTCCGCAGGCGAGGCGCTAGCCGGACTGCGGGCCGAGGGTTTGCGACTGGTGATGCTGACCGGCGACCACCACGCCGCTGGCCAGGCCATCGCCAAGGAACTGGGCATCGACGAGGTGCTGGCCGAGGTCACCCCTGGCGCCAAGGCCGACGCGATCAAGCAGCTCCAGACCCAGGGTCGCGTGGTGGCCATGGCCGGCGACGGCGTCAACGACGCGCCGGCGCTGGCGCAGGCCCAGGTCGGCATTGCCATGGGCAGCGGAACCGACGTGGCCATCGAAAGTGCTGGCATTACCCTGATCAAGGGTGACTTGCGCGGGATCCTGCGCGCCCGGCGACTCAGCCGTGCCACCCTGGGCAACATCCGACAGAACCTGTTTTTCGCCTTTCTCTACAACAGCATCGGCGTGCCCCTGGCCGCCGGCGTCCTCTACCCGGTGTTCGGCCTGCTGCTGTCGCCCATGATCGCGAGCGCCGCCATGAGCCTTTCGTCGGTCTCGGTCATCGGCAACGCGCTTCGCTTGCGCAAGCTGGCCTTGTGACAGCGGTTGGGCGTCGCGATTGAATCGGCATGACCTGGGCGCCGTTTCAGAGCGATTCCCAGCCTCGCAGCATGGCCCCGCCACACCAGGAAGCCGACGAGCATCCAATCCCGACTGCATGCAGCCGGCCCCTGAGAGGAGCATCCCATGACGAACCAAGCCCCGGAAACTTCCCCTCTGTCGTCCTGGTGGCGTCACGGCGTGATCCTGGTGATGGTCATCGGCTTCGCTGTGCTGTCGTTGGTGACGGTCAAGACCTACACCAACGCGCCACCCATCCCGGGACGGGTGACCGACGAGCGGGACGCGACGATCTTCACCCGCGATGACGTTGAGGCCGGTCAGGAGGTCTTCCTCAAGTATGCGCTGATGGAGCACGGCACCCTGTGGGGCCATGGCGCCTATCTCGGCCCCGACTACAGCGCGGAATACCTGCACCGCCTGACCGAAATCATGCGCGACACCATTGCCGTCGCGCGTTTTGGACGGCCTTTCGCGGCACTGGAAATGGGCCCGGCCGCGGAGACCGCGGAGCTTGTACGGCACACGTTGAAGGAGAACCGCTACCACGCCGAGAGCGACAAACTGGTCTTCTCACGGGGGGAAGTCGCTGCCTACGCGATCCAGAGAAGGGAATGGTCGAGCTACTTCTCGGGATCCAATCCCGCCCCGGGGCTGGCACGCGGATACATCAGCAATCCGACGGAACTGTCGGCGCTGACCTCGTACTTTGCGTGGGCGGCCTGGGCCGCCACCGCCCAGCGCCCGGGCAAAGACTATTCGTACACCAACAATTTTCCGTATGACCCGGCAGCGGGAAACCACCCAACTGCTTCGACGTATCTGTGGAGCGCGTTGAGTCTGATTACCCTGCTGGCTGGCCTGGGCGCCGTGCTGTTTCTGGTTGGGCGATTCGACTATCTCGGCTGGCACGGGGAGCGCCAAGCCCAGCATGTGTACGACAGTCCCTTGCTCAACTGGAAGATCACCCCCAGCCAGCGCGCGGCGGGCCTTTACTTCGCGGTGGTGGTCCTGCTCTTCCTGCTTCAGGTGCTGGTAGGCGGCGGCCTGGCGCACTACCGGGTAGAACCCGGCGCGTTCTACGGGATCGATATCGCGCGCTTCCTGCCGTACAACCTGCTGCGCACCTACCACCTGCAACTGGCCATCTTCTGGATCGCGACCGCCTGGGTTGCGGGCGGTCTCTTCATGGCGCCACTGGTCGGAGGCGGCGAGCCCAAGGGCCAGAGAACCGGCGTCCTCTTGCTGCTTGGGGCGCTGACCGTCGTGGTGCTGGGCAGCCTCGGGGGCGAATTCCTAGGCATCAACAACAAACTGGGGAATCTCTGGTTCTGGCTGGGGCACCAGGGCTCGGAATATTTGGACCTGGGTCGCTTCTGGCAGTTCCTGCTGGCGGCAGGACTGGCGGGCTGGCTGGTGTTGATGTTCCGCGCGTTGCGGCCCGCCATGCGGCTGCCGGAACGCGGGCAACTGGCCTCGCTGTTCCTCTATGCCGCCGTGGCGATTCCTCTCTTCTACTTGCCCGCGCTCTTCTTCGGCCCGCGCACCAACTTCGCAGTCATCGACAATTGGCGTTTCTGGATCATCCATCTCTGGGTCGAAGGTTTCTTCGAGCTATTTGCCACGGTGCTGGTCGCGGTGATGTTCCGCCAGCTTGGCCTGGTATCGGTGCGCACCGCCACGCGCATGGTGTACCTGGACGCAATTCTGTTCCTGGCCGCGGGAATCATTGGCACCGGCCACCACTGGTATTTCACCGGGCAGGGCACGCTGAACATGGGCCTGGCGGCGTGCTTTTCCGCCATGGAGGTGGTCCCGCTCACGCTCTTGACCCTGGACGCCTGGGACTTCATTCGTTTGCGCCACCTGCGCGCCGAGCCTTCCGTGCGTGCGGTAGCCGCGGACCACAAGTGGACGATCTATTTCCTGATGGCAGTGGGTTTTTGGAATTTCGTGGGAGCGGGCGTGTTCGGGTTCCTGATCAACCTGCCCATTGTCTCGTATTTCGAGGTGGGCACCTTGTTGACCGCCAACCACGGTCACGGAGCCATGTTCGGCGTCTTCGGATTGCTCGCGCTGGCCGTGCTGGTGTTTTGCCTGCGCTGCCTGTCCGACAACGTCGGGTGGAAGCGAACCGAGCGGCTGGTGAAGATCAGCTTCTGGGGGCTCAACCTGGGCCTGGTACTGATGATGGCGATCGATCTCTTTCCAGGCGGCGTGATCCAGCTTGCTGACTCGCTCGCCAACGGATACTGGCACGCGCGGCGGCTGACCTTCCTGATGACCGGAACCTTCCATGTGCTGGAATGGCTGCGCATCGGCGCCGACGTGATCTTCATCGTAGTCGGCGTGCTTCCGCTGGCGCTGATGACCGCGCTGCGGGTTCTCGGCAGACGGCCCGTCGGTGATCCGGCCGCGACGTCGCCGTAGAGGCGAACCGCGGTCAGGAAGACTACCGCTGGCGAAGCTCCTGCGCCGATGGTGCACAGGTACCCGTGAAGATGCTTCACAGCGAGCTGGGCGTGCCACGGAAGGCAACCGGAACCACTGACGCGTGGCAAGTAATCCGGCACGATGACTCATCGGTCTATGTGGTGGAAAAGGTGGGTGAGTCACGCGTGCGCATCGAAGTAGCGCGAACAAGATTCCAGGTCCTTGCTGTTCCAGGGTTTGTCGGTGCCTGAACGAAGTGGCGCGGGGATTGCAGCACCCGTCGTTGGATACGTTGTAGAGCAGCAGTGACCACGCGGTCGTCCAATATTGAGGTGCTGTCATGAAGACCAATTTGACTGCCTGCCTTTGTTTCTTGCTCGCAGGGCTCGGCGTTGCGCGGGCCGATGAGGGTCTGCCGCAGTCGGTGCCGCCACCCACAGCGGCGCCAGATCAGCCGCCACCTGCGCCAGCCTTCCAGCCGCCAGCCCCGCCGGTCCAATCCCAGGCGCGACCTCAAGTTCAGCAGCCGGTGGTGGCAAGTCAGGCGGCGGGCGGGGGCCAGTGGGTCTACACGAGTGAGTATGGCTGGATCTGGATGCCCTACGGTAACCAGTACACATACGAAGGCTCGGCCAACGACGCCTATCCCTATTCCTATGTGTACTACCCCAGCTACGGATGGACGTGGCTGGCAGCGCCCTGGATTTGGGGCTGGGGCGCCTATCCCTACTTTGGCCCCCGCGGTCCCATGGGCTTTGGTTGGTACGCTGGCCTCTACCGGGCCGGGTATGGTTGGGGCGGATACCGCGGCGGAGGCCACGGTGGATACGGTCTTGGTGGCGGTTATCGTGCCGGGAATGGTTACGGCGGTGGCTATCGCGGTGCGGGCGGCTATCACGCTGTCGGCGGATATCGTGGCGGCGTTGGTGGTGGCGGCTATCATGGTGGCTTTGGTGGTGGCTCGCACGCTCTCGGCGGATTTCACGGCGGCGTTGGTGGTAGCAGCTATCGCAGCGGCGCTGGTAGCGGCTATCACGCTGCCGGTGGATTCCACGGCGGCTTTGGTGGTGGCTCGCACGGTGGGTCTGGGGGACATGGCAGTTTTGGCGGTGGCCACGGTGGCGGGCACCGCTGATTTTAGGCATGCCCCAGCCCGGGTGCGAACTCATGGACCCCTTTTGGAGCACTCCGTGCACCTGAAAAGCGGTACCATGTTCCTGGGTCATGAACGAACAGGATGTCCGGCAGCGCATCGCGAGCTTCCTCAAGCGGACAGCACGGGAGGTGGTGATGCCGGCATCGATGTGCCTGAGCCTGGCCCTGAGTGGCCCGAGCTTTCTGTTACACGAACAGGCTGTGTGCGCAATCCATTAGATGCAGACTACCTCCGAATGGGGGTATCTGCAGTGGCACTTGGTCAGATGGAGGCATTCTTGAGTCGCAGGATGCATCTGCTGATGGCAATGATGCGGGGCGGATACCCTGCTGTGGCGATGGCCCCCGTATGCGCCTCCAACTTCTCTCAGATCTACATTTCGGGTTTCACGGGGACGGCGGGCGCACCTTCGTCGAGTCACTCAACCCAGCCGGCGTCGACGTGCTGGTGCTTGCCGGCGACGTCGCCGTTGCGGAGGGTATCCCCCCGGCGCTCGCGCTGCTGTGCCGGAGATTCCGCGACGCCTCCGTCGTGTACGTTCACGGCAACCACGAATTCTACAGCACGAACCGCAGCAGCGTGCTCGACCTCACGCGGCAGGCGCAGGCCGAGAACCCCAATCTTGTCTGGCTCGACAGCTCGGGCACCGAACTTCTCGGGTTGAACTTCTTGGGGGCACCGCTGTGGTTCCCGCGCTCCACCGTCGATGAAGGACTCAAGCATGGCCACGCCTTGATCGCCGCCGCCCGCCGCCCGGGCACGTAGGCGAAGAAGAAGTACAAGCACGCCCCGGCCAGCGAGGCCGCGCACAGCCCATAGAGGCCCCGCGACCAGAGCAAGCCCCGTCGCGTGCTACTGCGATCCTTGCCACCTGTGCTGACGCTGTTGCCGGCGAGGGTAACACCCAACGCATCAGCAAACTGGTCGCGTCGGATTCGGCCGGTCGAATAGAGGCGGGCCGCGGCGCGTGTCACTTCGGTTCGCTGCACTCACCGGGCCTCCGCCGCGGCGGCGGTTCTCTGCTCCAGCTCGCTGAGCCGTCGCCCTAGCTCGTCGATCTCCGCGTTGCGCCCGGGGCCGGCCGTGGAGCTGAAGTCGGGATTCCGTAGCCACCAGTCCATGCCCATCTCCCGCGCCTTGTCTACGGAAGCGATGAGGAGGCGCACCTGGATGGTCAGGAGTTCGATGTCCACGAGCTTGATCTTGATGTCGCCAGCGATGACAATCCCCTTGTCGAGAACGCGCTCGAGGATGTCGGCCAGGTTGCTCGTGTCAGTCGCGTGAACCAGCCTCTGTCCGGATCGTTGCATGGTTGATTTCCCTCTCAGTCGTCGAGAAGACTCCCTAGCGGACCCAGGTCGATGTTGAGGTTGTCGATCTGGAAGTGCTCCTTGAGATCGAGCATTCGCTGCTCCAGCCGCATCAGCGTCGTGCCGAGGTGCTCGACCTGGTCCCCGGTGAGGCTTCCACCCTCGATGCGCCGGAGCGCCTGCTTTTCCATGAGCTGGCGGAGAAGTTCAATGACGGAGAGGACGAGCTGGACGAGCCCCCTCTCCACGTTCTCTCGGTCAAGATTGATCCGAGCTGGCAACCTCGACTTGGGTGTTTCAGCAGTCTCGGCGAACGCCTCGATGTCCTCCGGCCTCCCTCGGATCTCGCCGTATTGCATGGCTACCCCTCCATCCGTGCCCGCACCGCGGATTCCTCCGGCGGCACGGTGAGCGACTTGGTCTCCACTGGCTTGCTCCCAGAGGGACAGGGATCTCCGCTGGCCCAGTTGCGCATGGTTTCCACGGATGTGACCACGAGGTTCAGGCCCACGTAGAGAAGCTCGACGTCGCCAACCGAGATGACGATGTCGCCGGCGATCACGGCGCCCTTGTTGAGGACGCGGTCGAGGGTCTCGCAGAGGCTCACGCGGCGCTGGCGGGAAGCGTAGCCCGGGCGCACGGAAGCCCGGTGCGCCGGCCGGCACTGCACACGGGCGCTAGTGAGCTCCATGGCCAGCCCTCCGTTTCTTCCGCTCCTCGATCTCCTCGAGCCGCTGCACCAGCTCCGCTTCGTGTTGCCCGAAGTCTTGCTCGCTCAGCGAGCCAGCCTCTAGTCTCTGGTACAGGTCCATGAGCTCGGCCTTGACCGCGTCCTCGTTGTAGAGTTCCTGCTCTGCCTGCTCGGCAACCTCATCGAACACTCGCAGTAGCCCGCGAAACGGTATGGTCAAGACACCCATGTCTATGCCTCACGCGGCCGGCAACTGGATGTCAAGATCGACGAAGTTGAACGGCGCCCACGGACCACTGAAGTCGAACAGGTACTGCGTCGGGAACGTCCCGGCTACCTCGTAGACGCGCTCCTCGAATGCCTTCTGGCGTCCCCGTTCCACCAGGAACGCGACGTCCATCACGCCCTTGTCGTTCTTGACCGGGTTCACCTTGAACTCGCTGCAGCATGATAGGAACGCCTCGACCACCCGTTCGGTTTGTTCATCGCGTTCCTTGCCGAGGCGCTCTTCGAACATGCGGCCCAGCTCGATCTTCTCGGCATGCGACGGGGCCTGGGAGCGGCCGAAGATCTGGTCGCGAAACGCGGTCAGCTCCTGATCGGCGGCGACAAAGTACTCGAAGATGTTGTCGACGTCCCACTTCACCTTGAGGGTCATCTCGACCTTGCCGTCCACACGGTCGAGCTCCGCCCGGATGCTGTCTCGGTTGCAGCGCAACGCCTTGAGGACCTCGTCCTCGCACTTGGCGACGTGACCGAAGCTCATAGGGACGATGGTCGCGCTCTCCATGACCTTGCGGATCACCCGATTGTGAGGCTCGAGGTTCTTGCGCAAGGGCAGCAGCTTCTCCCGCGCTCCGTGCTCGCTCACTACCGCCGCAACAGAAGCCACGCGCGCGGTGTAGACGCGGCTTGGCTTGCCATCATGCTCCAGGCCGATGCAACCGAAGTCCCAGTCTTCCGCACTTCGAATCAGCCCGTAGAGGTAGCGCCCCGTGGCCGGCATGCATCACCTCGCTTCTTGATCTCCCTCGTTGGTGGCCGAGTCGAAAGTTGGCGACCGAGCCCTCGACGTCCCGGCGTCTGGCTGGAGAGCCGAAGTGCCAGTGCTCCTCTCTAGGCTCCGGAGCTGCCCTTCGCGAAGCGTGACCTGGAGAACGGCGTGGCAAACCCAGCACCGGATCTTGCCCTCGTAGTCTTCGTAGGGGTCGCCAAGCTCTATCGAATGCCCGCAGGCGATGCAGTTCAGCTTGATCCTCATGGCTCCCTAACCCTTCCTGCCTGCCGTGATGGCGGGCGCATTTTGTGGCTCCAGCCTCAGTAGCGAAGGACGCGGCGCTTTTCGGGCGCCGCCCCTCCCTTGTTGCGTGCAGCGGGATGGCATTGGCTCGGCTCCTCGTCATTCTTCAGCCCGAGGGCCTCTTGATGCTTGCGGATGAGATCATCGATCTCGACGAACCGCACGTCGATGTCCATGATTCGCCGGAAGGCTGCCTGCTTTTCGCGAGCCCGCCGCGTGCGCTCAAGCTCCAGGCACGCGAGTTGAAACTGATGCACGTGCCGCTCATTGGAATGGGCGCCCGTCCCAAGCACGGAGGCGAGCGTCTTGATTCCCTGGACACCTCTCGCCCGGACACCCATGACCTACGTTCCTTGCTCGACGACCGGGTGCGCCGACTCGCCGGACGCTCCGTTGCCCTTGTGCGCGCAGGAGGCTTCCTTGAGGTGCTTCAGGACTACTTCGTCGACTGTGGCCTGAAGTCCCTTCCTGCCGTCACGCACGACCTTCGCCGATAGCCCAGCGAGCACGTCCCTGCACAGCTCCGGGAAGATCGAGTCGCCGAGGCGCACCTGGGCGCCCTGCTGGACTGTCACGCGCCCGATCATAATGGACGCGCGCAAGCTCGGCCCTTGCTTTGTTACGCCCAGGCTGCGCAGCTTCCGCACGATGTCCACGATTACCTGGGCCTGCTCGATCGCGAGGCCGGACTTGGCCCGCGTGATCTCCAACTCGGTCTCGCGGTCGTAGTAGTCGACCCGGATGGTGATCAGCCGGTCCATGAGCGCATCCTGGGTTCGATGGACTCCGGCGTACTCCTCCGGGTTGGAGGTGAAGACAGCGCGAAACTCCGGGTGCACCTCGATGAAGCCGTCCCCGTGAGGTCTGCGCTTGGGGAACGTGAGCAGCCTCTCCTCCAGGACCGAGAGCAGGGCGTTGTTGGCCTCGGGCCGCGAGCGCGTGAACTCGTCGTAGACCAGCGTGTCGCCGCTCCTGCAGGCGAGAGTGAGCCGGTTGTCGGCCCACAGCGTGTCCATGGTCTCCTCGGTCTTGACCACCGAGTGGATGAAGTTGTCGATGAGCTTGCTCTTCCGGTAGCCGTAGTCACCGCCGATGAGATCGCTGGAGGCGAACGCGTCATCTCCGTGCATGAGCATGACAGGGCGTCCCCGGAGAGCCGCGACGTGGAGGGCCAGCGTGGTCTTCCCGGTTCCGGCAGGACCGGAGAAGTGGACGGGGTAGCCGGCCTTGAGGTAGGCCAGCGCCCGCTCCGCCATCCGCCGCACTTGCGGAGTCAACACGAAATGTTCGCTCGCCTCCACCGCGACACTGGCGGAGACGGGAGCCTCCGCCACGACTGCGAGACCCTGCCCGCTACCGTTCATCGCCCTTTCCTCCTGCCGGCGGTGGTGGCAGGGCGACGCGCCTCATCGCGCCCCAGCCCTTCCGGGACGGTTGCGGAACGCCTCGCTGGCCGCACACCGGTCGCTGGCCATCTGGCGGAAGTCCGCTGCCATCTCTCGTCGGCCGAGCTTGAAGCGGCTCTTGCGCGCGTGCACTCCGGACCGGATCTCGCTCATGAACAGCCGCCGTCCATCCGCCTCTCCCGCGGCTCGCTGACGACGCTGGGCCTCCGCCTCGCAGTGCTCCCGCCGTGAGTCCGCCAACATAGTGAACATTTGGTTGCGCGTCTTGTCGACGAACTCCCGGCGATCGTGGAAATCCGCCGCGAGATCTTGCCCGAAGCCTCGCATTGTTTCGGGCGTGAAACTGCTGAAATGCACTTGCATGACCTTTCTCCTCTCGTTCTGCTTCTCACTAGAGTCGCGCGCCCTGCTCTTCCTGCGGGACGCAACGACGACCCGGTTTCTTCGATAGTGGGAACCACTCCCCGAGAGCGATTTGCTGGAAGCCGCTGCCGGGGAGCGGAACCCTCTTGCCGCGACCGCCTTACGCGTTGGGCGCAGCTGCTGTCGCAGTCAGACCGATCGCTTCGGCGTACTTCAAATACGTCTCGACCGAAGCCACAACCACGCGCGCCTCGATGGACAACAACTCGATGCCGACCAGCGAGACCTTCGCCCACGCGTCGATGACGATTCCCTTATCGAGAATCCGGTCCACCACCTCCGCCAGACTTGACGAGTCCGTTGACTTCATTACTTTTGCCATTTTTCTTCACCTCCTTTCGTCGGCCGCTTCCTTGCGGCTTGACCAGGGGCAATGCAAACCGAACGCCATCCTTGGCATGCAACCGCTGCTTCAGCATTCCAGCCGTAGGTCGTGGATAGTGCTTGGAAGCTGGCGGGGAGCGACGGAGGCTACGCCTGGGGGACGGCGCGGCCGGGAAACTGCGTCCGGGAGCGGCTTCTCTTGGCGAGGAAATCGTCGCCCGATTCCGACGCGCGCACGGCATCCTCGACCGTGTGAATCATCAGCTCGTTGCTGAACGGCTTGTCGAAGTAGGCGAACAGGTCCTGGTCAATCACTTGCTGGCAGAGCAGGGCGTCGCCATAGGAGGTCATCAGGATGGCCTGCAGTCTCGGCGAGCGCTCCGTCATATGGAGAATTAGATCGATGCCATTTGAGTCTGGCAAGCGGTAGTCGACCACCGCGACCTGGCAATCGAGGCGCGCCAGCGCCGCGAGCGCGGCAGCGCCGCTCTCTGCGGTCCTCACCTCGTGGCCTCGCTCGGACAGGATCCTGGAGAGGACCCAGCACACGTCGGGCTGGTCGTCCACAACCAAGATCCGGCCCATCAGTTTCTGTTCATCCGTCCGCGGCACGTCCCGTCTCCAAGCCGTACCGCCGGAGCTTCGTCCGGAGTGTCTTCGGGTCCACCCCTAGCATCCTCGCCATCTGGGCGCCGCTTATCCCATTGCGTTTGACCAGGATCTGGAGCAGCGAGCGCTCAGCCTGATCGGCGGCCTGAGCACCAAGAGCCTTGAGATCGATCTCGGTGGCGTCAAACCCGACATCGATGTCCAGTCGCAGTCGCCCTTTTTCGCTGTCCTGCTCGCACGTGGCGCTGGCTGTCACATTCGAGCTGGCGTAGTCGCAGATCTCCGCGGGGAGGTGCTCGGGAAGCACGACCCCAGCCGCCAGCACCATTGCCGACTTTATCGCGTTCTCCAGCTCGCGGACGTTCCCAGGCCACGGGTAGCTGTCGAGCACCTGAAGAGCGACCTCGGAGATCTCCCCGACGCTCAACCCGAGGCGAGGTGCGTAGACGCGGGCGAAGTGTTGCGCGATGAGACTGATGTCACCGTCGCGCTCGCGAAGAGGCGGCAGGCGGATGGTCATCTCTTGCAGGCGGTAGTAGAGGTCCTGCCGGAACTTTCCGGCGCGGATTCCTTCCTTCAGGTTCACGTTTGTTGCGGACACCACCCGCACGTCGAGCCGGATCGTCTCGCGACCGCCGACCCGCTCGATGCGTCGCTCCTGCAGTACCCTGAGGAGCTTCGCCTGGAACTCCACCGGCAGGTTGCCGACCTCGTCCAGGAACAGCGTACCTCCCTGCGCCATCTCGAGTCGGCCGGTCCGTGCCGAGGTGGCCCCGGTGAAAGAGCCTTTCTCGTGGCCGAAGAGCTCGCTCTCGATCAGGTTGTTGGGGAGCATCGAGCAATCCACTGCCACGAACGGCCCGCTGCCCCGCTTGCTGGCCGCATGGATCGTCCGAGCGAAGAGCTCCTTGCCCGTACCAGTCTCGCCGAGAAGCAGCACGTTGATGTCGGGTACCGCGAACTGGAGCGCCAGGTCCATGGCCTTGCGGAACGCGGGGCTCTCTCCGATGAGCGCCGATGCGTCGCCGCGAACCTCGCGCCGCATCCCAAGGAGCGTCTCAATGTTGTCAAGGAGCGCCCGGTTGTCGAACGGCTTGACAGTGAAGTCGGTCGCACCTAGCTTCATCGCCTCAACAGCAGCCTGAACGTTCCCGAAGGCGGTCAGTATGACTATTGGAACGTCCAGTCCTTTCCTTCGCATGAGCCGAAGCGTCTCGATGCCGTCGATCCCGTCGAGGTGGAGGTCCAGTAGTACGAGGTCGGGCTGGCGCTCAGCGACCGCCTGCAGGGCGTTCTCGCCGGAGTGAACGCTCTGGGCGCTGTGACCACGCTCGCGAATGAGCGTGGCCACGAGGCAACACAATTCGCGTTCATTGTCAACGATCAGGATGTGCGCCATTCTCCCCCCTCATTTTGTCGATGCGTCGGTCCAATGGCAGAGTGAGCGTGAACCTAACCGCGCCCTGCAGGTTTTCAGCTTCAAGGTCGCCGCCCTGGTCCCTGGCGATCTGCCGCGAGAGGTAGAGGCCCAGCCCGGTGCCGCCAACCTTAGTCGTGTGGAACGGGCTGAAAATCTTCGCCATGACATCCGCAGGGATGGCGGGACCGTTGTTCTCGATTTCGACGACTGCCTGCCGGTTCGGGTCCATGGAGGTGCGGAGGTGCAGCGTGGTCCCCTCCTGGGCCAACGCATCGAGCGAGTTCTTGACGAGGTTCAGGATGATCTGCTTGAAGCCGCAGGGATCGACCCATGCCTTGGGAAGCGCGGGGTCGAAGGCTGCGTCCACGATGATGCTGCGCCGGATGCACTCAGCTGAGGTGAAGCGCAGCACCTCGGAAATCATCTCCTTCAGGTCCACCTGCTCGATGCGAGGCTTCTTGACGCCGACGAAATGGAGCATGGTCTGGAGTAGCCCGCTCATCCGCTCCACGTTCTGCAGCGCCATCATGGTGAAGTCGCTCGCGGAGTCGTTGGCGGCAGCGAGCCGCTGGTGGAGGTACTGAAGGCTCGAGCTGATGATGGACAGCGGATTCCCGAGCTCGTGGGCCACGCCTGCCGCGAGTTCCCCGAGCGCCGCCAGCTTCTCGGTCTGGCACGTCGTGGTGAAGATCGCATCGGTCACGCTGGGCGGCACGGGGACGTCCGCGACCGCAGGGAGGCTGGCCCTGGTCTGTGAGATCAGCCACGTGGGGCAACACGGGAAAACCATCTTGGCGCTGATCAGCGCGGTCGAGCCTTGGACGCAGGCGAGGAGCTCACGCTTCGAGAGATCGGAGAGTCGACAGGGGCTGATGACGGTTGCCGCGCTTCTTTGAGCCCACGCCTTGATGGACTCGGGATAGGGCAGCGTCTGGACTGTCATGCCTCCATTCCGCGATGAAGGGGGTTCGATCCAGGCGACCGGTGCCCCGCCGGTCGGGGGAGTCTCGATCAGTGCTGCTCGAACGGCCTCAATTCCGGCAACCGAGGCCTGGTCACCCCCTGTCGCGTTCGCCGAAAGATCGAGGGACCGGAAGCTCAGGCAAGGCAGAATGGCCCCAAGCTGCTCGACCGCTTCGCGGGTTGCTTCACATTCAGCCTCCGAACCGAAGAAGAGACAGCGCGTATCGAGGTCCAAGCAGCGGTGCGCGATGGAAACCAGCGCTTGCGTGCGTTCCCGTGCGTCCTGGTAGTGCAGGGACAGCAGCATGGATCCCTACTCCCTCCGGGCTCCCTTGGCCGGTGCGTCTCTGCCCGCTGCCTTGGACTCCTCGATTGCAGTCAGGACTCGCTCGCGTGTGATCCCTATTTGTGACGGATCCATCTCTCCCCCCCCGTGTGTCTCGATGAACTCTCGCACCGTCAGCAAGGCAGCCCGGCGACAAACCGTCTCGATGTCGGCACCCGTGAATCCCTCCGTGCGTTCTGCAAAATCGCTGTTGCCTAGATCGGCGGCCAGGGGCTTTCCCTTGAGGTGAACTTCGAAGATTTGCGTTCGTCCCCGGGTGTCAGGGCGAGGCACCTCCAAGAGCAGATCGAAGCGTCCGGGGCGCAGCAACGCTGGATCCAACATGTCCTTGCGGTTGGTCGCGGCGATGACCAGGACGCCCTTCAGCTCCTCGACGCCGTCCAGCTCGGTCAGGAGCTGGCTGATGACGCGCTGGGTGACCCCCGAGTCGGCTGCTTCGGCACGCCGCACGGGCGCGAGCGCGTCGATCTCATCGAAGAAGATTATGCAGGGTGCCGCTTGCCGAGCTTTCTTGAACACCTCGCGGATTCCGCGTTCGCTCTCCCCAACGAACTTGGACAGGAGGGCCGGCCCCTTGACAGAGATGAAGTTGACTCCGCTCTGCGACGCGACCGCCTTGGCGAGCAGCGTCTTGCCAGTCCCGGGCGCGCCGTGAAGCAGGATCCCTTTCATGGGGCGAAGGCCAGCATGCCGAAGGAGATCGCCGTACTTGAGGGGCCACTCGACCGCCTCGCGGAGCTCACGTTTCACGGCATCGAGGCCCCCCACCTCCTCCCACTTGACATCGGGTACCTCGACGAAGACCTCGCGGATCGCCGACGGTTCAACCTCCGCCAAAGCCGATAGGAAGTGGTCCATCGTCACCCTGAGCGAGAGGAGCAGATCGTAGGGGAGCTCCTCGCTCGCAAAGTCAATCTCCGGCATGACGTTCCGTAGCGTCGTCATGGCCGCCTCGCGGCAGAGCGCTTCGAGGTCGGCTCCAACGAAGCCGTGGGTGATGGACGCGAGCTTGCCGAGATCCACGTCCTCGTCAAGCGGCATGCCGCGTGTGTGGATCTCGAGGATCTCTCGCCTGCCCGGCGCGTCGGGTATGCCGATCTCGATCTCGCGGTCGAATCGACCTGGACGCCGGAGTGCTGGATCGAGCACGTTCGGCAGGTTCGTGGCCCCGATGACGACGACCTGGCCGCGTGATTCCAGGCCATCCATGAGCGCGAGGAGTTGGGCGACGACGCGCTTCTCCACCTCGCCCTGCACGTTCTCGCGCTTGGGCGCAATGGCATCTAGCTCGTCGAGGAAGATGATGCAGGGCGCGTTCTTGCGCGCTTGCTCGAAGATTCCCCGCAGCTTGGCCTCGCTCTCGCCGTAGAATTTATGAATCACCTCGGGGCCGCTCACTGACATGAACGCCGCCTCGGTCTCGTGCGCGACCGCCCGGGCGAGCAGAGTCTTGCCGGTCCCCGGCGACCCATGCAGCAAGACGCCTTTCGGGGCGTCGATCCCGAGGCGCTCGAAGATCTGCGGGTAGCGCAGCGGCAGCTCAACCATCTCCCGCACGCGGCGGATCTCTTTGCGTAGCCCGCCGAGGTCCTCGTAGGAGATGCCTGTCGGCTTGGCACCCTTCTGCGTCCCTGCCTCGATGACGATCTGGGTCTGCGGGTGGATGACCACGCAGCCTTCCTTGGGGTGGGTCGAGACGACCTCGAAGTCCTGGCAGCGCGAGCCGAACAGCGTTGCCCGGACTCGGTCCCCCGCGAGGAGAGGCAGCCCCTCGAGGAGTCGCCCGACATAGCGCGTGTCGCCGTTCCGCTGCAACGCCGGAACCTCGCCCACAGGGCGTATTATGATCTTCGCGGCCGGGGTGTGCCCGATCTTGGTCACCCTTACGCGCTGGTCCACGCCGACCTTGGCGTTGCTGCGCGTGATTCCGTCGATCTGGAGCCCCCCCTTGCCCCGGTCCTCGCTGTAGGCGGGCATGGCCTTGGCCACAGTCGTGCGTTCGCCAGCGATCGCGAGAATATCGCCCACCTCTGCACTCAATCGTCCAAGGTCCTTGGGGTCGAGGCGGGCGATGCCCCGCCCCACGTCCTTGCCGAGCGCCTCCGCGACCCGGAGGGACACTGCATCGGCCGGAGTCTCACGCTTCTTCGCTTCAGTCGACATGACCGCGCTCCTTCAGTTTCCTCCACGGGTCAGCCCCGAAGGGGAGGCTATTGATCAGGTGTCGTACATCGAACTTCCCGTCGAGGAGCTCGTCCACTCGATGGAGCAACCCAAGGAAGAGGATCCCTGTCTCGCCGTCTTCGAGGGTTGAGTCGATGCGCTGGGCAACGAAGGCGTCGCGATTCTGCAGAACGGCCTCTCCTTCGCGCCTGAGCTCCTCCACGACCGAGTTAGGCTCGCGCCGCTGCGCGGCCTGAACCAGCCTCTGGATTCGCCTGTACTCAGCGATCATCAACTCCGGATTCTCCGTACCCATCAGCGTGGCGCCGCGCTCCATGAGCACGGTGAGAAGTTGGTGGTTTCGACTTCCCTTTGCAGCGAGGTCGCGAACAATGTCGTGCTCCCGACCGCAGACCGGGAGACCGTCCTGATAGAGGCGCGTGCGCTGCCATGGGAGAGGCAGCGCGGAGAGCTTGCTGGAGAGCCCCTCCCACATGGCCTCGACGGATGCGAACCGGCGCGTCCATTGCTCGGCACCGAAGGCCTCCTGGAAGCGCCGCCGGAACTCGTCTGCGATGCTTCCCAGTTCCACCTCCGAGTGGACGATGGGCACGTAAATCAGCGCACGCACGCACTTTCCTTACCCCCCAGAAGGCGGTCGTGGAGTACTTCGCGAAGCACCGACTTCAGGAAGTCGAGGTTGAACGGCTTCGTGATGTAGTCGTAGGCGCCGAGCATCATTGCCTCTCGGGCGGTCTGGAGCGTCCCCTGCGCCGTGAGCATGATGACGGGCGACCGGTGTCCTCGCTTCCGCAGCTCTCGCAGCGTCGCCACGCCATCCAGGCCGGGCATGACGATGTCGAGGAGGATGAGGTCGGGGCTTGCCTCCGCGGCCATGGCTAAAGCCCGCTCACCACCCGATGCCGTGAGGACTCGGTAGCCCTCCTCGGACAGGATCTTTTCGAAGAGCTGACAGACGCGGGGCTCGTCGTCGACGACCATCACGGTGGCGCGAAGGCGCTCGTCCATGGCTGTTTCCTCTCTGCCACTCCGGCTTGCGACGCGCGACCGATCTCCAACTCGAGCGCGCCATCACCTAGCGCGCATTGCACGTTCTCTGGCGAGACCGGGAACGGAAGCAGCAGCCCGCGGCAGTACCACGGCCGATCAGGGATCGGCCGTGTCGAGAGGGCGAGCACGTGGGAGGCTCCCGGGCATCCGGATGTCGCGCGGACCGCCCATTCGGCCTGCTCTGGCAGCCCCGGCTCGCTCATCGTTGCCCTTTCCCATGGTTCACGTCTCCGGCACCCGTACATCCTGCGTGAGGTCGCGAGTCCGCGGTTATCGGGTCCTGGATCGCAATCCGTGCCAGCCCCTGCGGTACTAGACTGAGCAGGCTCGCAGCCCGTTCGGCCTCTTCGTAGATGATCTGAAGCGCGTCCTTCCCCGGCGTCCTTCCCTCCAGCTTGCCCAGGAGGTACTGGGAATGGCTCGATATGAGGCTGAGCGAGTTCGTCGCCGTGTGGATGACGTCTTCGAGTGTCCGAATGGGGCGCACGGCTATCCTCACCTGCTCTGCATGACCGCTCTCTGCGGGCCAACGCTACACCGCAGCGGCACGTCGCAGAAGCTGTAGGCCGCCCATGGGCCGCTCCCGAGAAGCGGCAGCTCGGGAGCGAGGCGGCGAATCCCATCAAGCGCCCGCCAGAAGTCCGCCACGGACTGCCGCGAGATCAGGTAGCAACCCTCGAAGATCCTTCCATGGCTGCTGCGCGCCAGACGTTCCACCCGGTCTTCTTGCTCTGGCGCAAGGGCGCGAACACGGTCGAGGCCGAACGGGAGTCGCAGCGGCTCGTCAGCGGCTGCGGCCGCAAGCCGCACCCTGAGCCCCATCTCGACGCGGCCCTGGAATCGCGCGAGCTGCTGGGAGAGCTCCTTGACGTTGAGGCTAAGGGTTGCCCGGAGCTCCGTTTCGGATGCAAGCGTGATCCCCATCCGGAACGGAACGATGGATGAACAGGTCTCGAATATCAACCCGACGATGTGGTCGTGCCAGACGGCGGCGTGAACCTCGTCATCGCAGGTTAGAGGATGTCCGAAGACCGCAGCGAGGGGGCCACACGAGAGAATGGGGAAACCGCGCGCACAGACATCCAGCGTGAAGGCTTCCTCGGCCGGCACCGCGGCGTACAGGTGGAGCCTCGTCTCGGACATCGGGAACACGCTACGCTCCCTCCTCGCTCATGAACTCGGCGTTGGTGTCCGGCTGGTCAGCCTCCCCGCCGTCGCAGAAGCTGTAGGGCGGCCAGGGGCCGCTTGCCTCGAAGCTAAAGCCCTCGGCTCGGAATCGCTCTGACAGCCGCGAGAGGGAGGCGCGAAACGCCTCGTGGGCGGCTATGTCAACCAGCACAGCCACATTGAGGACCATCGGCTCCCCGCTTCCCGTCGCCTCTTCCGACAGGAGCGGCCGCAGCCGTGTGTCGGCCGCGTCGTGCTCCAATGCCTCGACCGCTTCGTCGGCCATCGCGTCAATGCGGGCTGCAGCGACCTCTGCAAGGTGAGCGTCGCGCTTCTTCTGGAGGACGAAAGCCTGCCCGGGGCTGGCCTTGGCAGCCGCCGCGTCGAGCGCCAGCACCTGTGTGTCGTCCAGCCCGACCACGGCTCGGAGCCTGCTCTCGTCGCAATACACCTTGATCCCCCACTCTTCACGGGCCTGCACCCGTTCGAGCGCGGCCAGAAACCGCTCCTCGTTCTCGGCGAGCGACAGCCGCAGGGAATCAGTGTCGCTGAACAGCGTGCACAGGCGTGCGGGAACTACTGGCCCGTGCCGCATGGCGCACTCGAGTACGGCCTCGTGCTTGTGCGCCAGGTGGGCGACCCATTCGATCGACTTCAGCTTGTCGTTGAGGGTGTCAGGCGAGAACTCGTGCGCACAAACAGGCTCAACGAGCGCGACGATCGCCGAATGCGAAACCGCTTGGACTGGAGCACCGGCTTCACTCGGAAGGCCCTGGTCCCTGGGGATGACGCCATAGAGATATAGCACCCGCTCACCAGTGACCTCTGCGTCCACCGCGCACCTCTTCCTGCCAAGGCTTACTTCGCCTTCGTCAGCTTGAGCTCGAAGACGCCGTTCCGGTAGGAGGGCGTGGCCCCTGCGGTGAGCACGGCTACCGGAAGCAGGACTTCCTTGCGATACTTCCGCTCACCCCGAACCGCGCTCAGGCTCAGGACGTCGTCCTTGATCTCGAACCGGATGTCGCCGACATCGACCCCGGGAAGCTCCGCTACCAGGAGCAGGTGATCGCCTTCGTCGAACACGTCCACCATCGGCTCGCGCGCCTCCTCGACGACCGCGCTGCGGCCATCGTCCTTCACGTTCCCGAACCGCTCGACGAGCGGCTTGCCGCCACCCCCGACCCGGACCGAGAAGCCGTAGACCGCCTTGACCCCCTTCTTGTCGTCGCCGACCTCTCCGGAGCGAGTGAACTCCTTGCCTCCCTGCTCGGTGAGATTGGAGAGGAGGTCCAGGAAGCCGCCGAGGCTGCGGAACATGCCCCCGAAACCCACATCACCAGAGCCCGTTTCGGGCTGTCGCTTACGTCCCATCTCGACCTCCTTGGCTGCCCGCAGGCATGGAGCAATCGGCACGCCAGGTCGCCAGACGTGCTTTGGGCGAACCGGTGCCAACATCAAGACGGACCAGTTTCGTGCGTGCTTTCAGCAAGTTGCTGACGTTCCACCGCGCTTCGGCTCGACACCGGAATCCCCTTCAGCGAGAATGCTCGCCCGGGCGAGCATTCCCTGTTCGGGCGTGCACGCCCTGCGAAGAAGCTCCGAAACGCCCTCTGAAGCGCTGAAGCTAGCTTCTCTTGCCGAATGCAAATAGACGCACCCCGATCCCTCTGCCAGCATGGGATTATCTCTGTAGCGCGGCGTTCTTGCGCCGGCGTTCCTGCGTGACCGCCGGGTCTGGCGGCCGCTTCTTTCGGACCTCGCGGTCCATCGGCGGCATCTTCTCGCTCTTCTGCTCTTCTTGCCAAAGACCTGCCGATTGAGCGCCTCCAGTTTGGCGTGGGAGGCGTCCAACGAGCGGGTCTTCGCACTTTCCCGACGTCGATGCCGTCAAGAAGCATGGCCAATTCGGTGGCATCCATTGCCACGGAGCTCGCACCCATCGGGATCTGAAACAAGCGGAAACGTCCGCGCTCGAGACGCTTGTAGTAAAGCCTCCACGGTCCCAGAACGTGGCTCGGGGGTTCCTGGTGCGGTCGGGGAGATTTGAACTCCCACAGTATTACTACCACCAGAACCTGAATCTGGCGCGTCTACCAGTTCCGCCACGACCGCGAAGATTGAGAAACTTAGTGGACGGGACGGCCCAGGTCAAGGCGTCGCCTCACCGCCGTCTCGCCGTCGTCGTCAGATCTTCCCGGTCGGGATTCCCGCTCCCGCACGCGCCGCACGCAAGCGGACGACCTCATTCTCGAGCGCGCGCAAGGCAACTTGCCGCCTCTCGGCCTCGCGAGAAGCATCCGCGGCTTTCTGGGTCGCAACCGCCAGATTCCGTCGCAAGTCATCGCGTTCAAGAGCGAGAAGCTCACGTGCGGCCCCGTCGTCGCTGATCTGGCGCAAGTAGCGTTCGACGTCCCTGCGCAAGACCGCGAGGGTGCGCTCAAGCCGATCGGTGCGGTCCTGGACGGTCATGGTGCCTTCGCGCGCGCCATCGCGCTCGCGGCTCAGCCCCGCGCAACGTGCTTCGAGCCGCGCCACCTCGGCTCGCCAGGCAGCCAACTCCCCAGCCGAGGCGCTGGCCGCGCCCGCCTCGGTGGAGGCGCCCACTTCGGTCGGGACCAGAAGACTCTCAGTCAGGTTCCATGGACGCTCCGCACAGTCGGCGCACAACGCAACAAAGTGGCCAGACGCACCCGACAGCCTGGTCAGGGATTCATTGACCGCCAGATCGTCCGTGCCTGGCACCTGAAACGACACGCCACCAAAATGCGTTTCCTCGACAATTTCCACGGTTGCGAAGTATGCGAGCAAGAGGTCCGTGCATGCCGCCCGCATGCCCGTACCTCCCTGTGCCTTCTTCCGAAAAGCCACGGTAGCCAAGCGCAACACGCAGAAACCACCTGGGCGCAGCACCCGCCGGATCTCGGCCAGCCAAACGCCGCGCTCTTCATCGGACCAAACCGTGGGCAGGCCGCACAGCGCGATGTCCACCTCCCCGTTGGGCAGCGGCAGCGCTGGCCTGTCGGGCAAGCAAAAAATCACTTCCGCCGCACCGGCGCGTCGAAGGAACTCAGGACCCGGTCCGCCCACGCTGGTCGCGACGTCGAGGACCTTCTTGCCCGACACCATCGGCTCAACCATCAAGTAGACCGGTACCGGCAGGGACTCCAGGGGCGGCTTTGGCGGACGTTCCCCATTCGGACTATCGCCGGATGGGGAAAGAGGGGAAGAGCCCGCGGCAGCCATGAGTGCCTGGGCCGCAGTTTCGCTTCCCAGCCTCAAATACACAAGACAGGAGCGTGGTCCCGGGCCAGCGTCGGCAATTCATGCGATAGTGACCACCTATGCGAAAGAAGCTCGGCAGAATCTTGCCATGGGTCGTCACCCTCGGACTTCTCTTCTACCTCTTCCGCATCATTTCGTTCAGGGAGATGGGGAAGGCGCTCGTCGAGGCCCCGTACTGGACCGTCCCCGCATTCGTGGTACTCGTTCTGGGCGTGTACTTGGGTGACTGCTTCGCGATCTGGAAGACCTTCGGTTGGTTCGTGGCCCGGCTCTCCTTTCGCGAAGTCCTGGTGGTTCGCGGAGCCACCTACCTTCTCGCCCTGGTCAACTATACGGTGGGCCAAGGGGCCATCGTGTACTTCGTGAACCGGTCGCGCGGGGTGCCCCTGCTGCGGGGGACGGCGGCGGTTCTGCTGATCATGGGGACAAACATCCTTCTGCTGCTCATTTTCGCGTCCATCGGGCTGGTGGTTGCCCCGGACATGCCCGCTGTCCTGCGCAAGATCGTGTTTGGGGCGTACGCTGCGCTGGCCCTGTATTCTATCCTGCTCGTGCTCAGGCCGCGCTGGCTGACATCACGCCCCATCTTTGATGTTTTGTTCGCCGCGGGCATCTCCGGACACCTTCGGACCGTGCTCGTGCGGGTTCCCCACCTTGGGATTCTCATGGTGTTCACCTACACGTCGCTGCGCGCCTTTGGGGTCCAGGTGCCGGTGTCGCATGCCATCTTGTATCTGCCGATGATCTACTTTATCGGCGTGTTGCCCATCGCCGTCATGGGACTGGGAACCACGCAGTTCATGATGATCCTACTCCTCTCTCGCTACGTGCCCGGCGCCGCACACGACCCGGCCAAGGCCGCCGCCGCCATCACGGCGGCCAGCCTGGGGGGGCAAGCCGTGGCTCTTGCGGTCCAGGCCACGCTTGGCGTCTTCTGCATGCGCAACCAGCTCGCCCGCAACCTGAGACAGCCGGCGTCAACCGCGTAGCGAGATAGGCCATGGTGGTAAAGTACAAGAAGCCCCGGTCGATCAATTCGGTCTCCATCGGGCTTCTGTTTCTGCTCGGCCTGGCAGTCTACGCGATCGCCTTTACCTGGCCGGTCTACACGCTATCGTCACGTGCCAAAGGCGTGCTCTTGGACGCGCTCCCCATGCTCTACCGCGCGAACCTGCGCACGGGCGCGGTCGCTGACACCATGATGGCGGACCTGAAGAAGTCGGTTCCCCTGGCTTTGCGCAAGGCAGGCGTGAAGGATCCCAAGCTAGAGGTGGTCTTTTCCCGTAGCAAGCAAGAGGTGTCGATCGAAGCGCACTTCGTCGCCACGGCCTTCTTCCCGGTCCTCGACAAGACCTTGGACTTCCATCTCGAACCGCGGGCGGTGACCGACGCTGCCCGCATCAAGTGGTGACGTGATACAATTGGCTGCCCCAAAGGCAGCGTATGGCAAAGCTGATCGTTCAAGGAAGCAACGCGCGGCACGAATACGAGTTGGGCGCGATGACCACCATCGGGCGCCATCCCCACAACATCATACAGATCCTCGACCGCATCGTTTCCAAGGAACATGCACAGGTCATCCGCCAGCCTGACGGCCACTTCCTCTACCGCGACCTTGGCAGTCTGAACGGTTCGTTCTTCAAGAATGAGCGCGTCGGTGAGCGCATCCTCGCCGAGGGCGATGAAATCGTGCTCGGTGGGACGCAGCTCATCTTCCAGAAACAGTCCAGCCAAGCCTCCCAGGCGGCGCAGAGGGTCAGCATCCAGCAGGCCGCGCTCGCCGATGCGCTGATTCACCAGAAGGTCCAAGCGGCGAGCGCCGCTGAGTTCCTGCCCGAGCGTCTGATCACCGATACCGAAACCCTACGCCGCGACTACGAGAAGCTGCGCCTGGCCTACGAGTTGGGCCGGTCCATCGGGCTTGAGGTCGACATCGATCTTCTGCTCGAAAAAATCATCATGAAGGCGTTCGATCTGATTCCGGCGGATCGTGGGGTCATCCTCCTGATGGAAGACGGCGTTCCCCAGCCACGCATAGCCAAGACACGGGACGGACGCAGCGAGCAGATCGTGCTCTCTCGTTCCATCCTGAACGAGGTGGTGCAGCAGAAGGCGGCCGTGCTGTCCTCGGACGCCAGCGTGGACAGCCGGTTTCAGGGCGCGCGTTCCATCATCATGCAGGGCATTCGCTCTACCATGACCGTGCCGCTCATCCACCACGAAGAGCTGCTGGGCATCATGCACCTGGATTCCATGGTTGCGACCAACGCCTTCGGCGAGAAGGATCTGCAGATCTTCGCCGGGGTCGGCAACCAGGCTGCCGTTGCCATCCACAACTCCATGCTGGCGCGAAAGATCGAGCTGGAGGCGAAGACCCGCGCTCAATTCCAGCGCTTGCTTTCACCCAATCTCGTCGAACAGGTGGTGGCTGGCAAGTTGCAGCTTGAAAAGGGTGGCGCCCTTTCGGAAGTGACGTTGCTGTTTTCGGACATCCGTGGCTTCACCGCGATGAGCGAGAAGCGCGAGCCACCGGAAATCGTGCGCATGCTCAACGAGTATTTCGAGCTGATGGTGGACGTCATCTTTAGCCACGAAGGAACCCTGGACAAATTCGTGGGCGACGAGATCATCGCCCTGTTCGGAGCACCGGTGGCTATACCCAACGCGGAGATGAAAGCGGTCGAGTGTGCGCTCGACATGCTGCAAGTGCTGTCCGACTTCAACCGCACGCGCGCGGCCGAAGGTCAGGACCAGATCAGGATCGGCATCGGCATCAACACCGGCACGGTGGTAACGGGCGCCCTGGGCAGCTCGCGCGCGCTCCAGTACACGGCCATCGGCGACCCGGTGAACACGGCCTCGCGCCTGTGCAGCCTGGCCAAGGCGGGAGAGGTTCTAGTCTCTGAGGCGACCTTCGGCAAAGTCGTGGGTTCGGTGGCCGCGACGGCGCTGCCGCCGGTGCGCGTAAAAGGCAAAGCCGACGCCCTGCGGGTGTGGAACGTTACTGGCCTTCGTTCGCCTGGCTCTGACTGGCAGGGCGAATCCACCAAGCCATTTTGATGGGAACCCTGGGAGGGTTCCCAAACCCTCCCGCGACGGTACGCCGCCGGCAAAGCCGGCGGGCTCACCACGCGATTGACATGGGAACCCTGGGAGGGTTCCCAAACCTTCCCGCGATGGTTCGCCGCCGGCGAAGCCGGCGGGCTCCCCACGCGATTGACATGGGAACCCTGGGAGGGTTCCCAAACCTTCCCGCGATGGTTCGCCGCCGGCAAAGCCGGCGGGCTCCCCACGCGATTGAC
>PMIX01000339.1 GCA_003158395.1 Myxococcales bacterium
GCAGCCCGGCTTGTCGGCCGGATTCTAAGGGACTTCGTGATCTGGGGTTATCCGAAGCCCGGTGAGGGTCTGACTCGTGGTTCTTGAAACGGGGAGCCGTGATATCTCCTATACCCCGTTCACGAAGGTCACTTGGTGGCAAAGCGCCGTCTGCCGGTGCTTTGCCACCACTGCAGCCAACGCCGGCGGGCCTCCTCGCGGTCGCGTTCGGGGAGATCATAGTGGTAGCCGAAATACTCGCCAGTGATCTCCTGCAGTTCTTGCGAGGCTGCCAGGCGCAGCTCGGGATCGCGGTGAGCCAGCGCTTGCAGCAACCATTCCAGACGCGGCCGGTGCCGCATCTTCTCCCACCAATCCAGCCAGCGTCGCCGCTTGGGGCCGAGGTCGTCACCAGCCAGGGACAGCAAGGTCGAACGCGCGGTCAGAGCAACTTGTTCGTCCTCGCCCTCCAGGCGGCCGATGATGGCCGGCATAGCGGACGGGTCGCGCAGCTCGGCCAGGGCGACCAAGGCGGCAGTAGCGATGGCTGGGTCAGCGCTGGACAGCCTGGCTTGGAGCGAGCGCGAATAGGCCGCAACCCGCGGGTCGTGCAGGATCCGGCGGAGTGCGCGCCAAGCCGAACGGCGTGCGCCTTCGTCGCCCAGCCGTGCGGTTTCTATCAGGGTCTCGACCTCGTCGATGGTCGGGGATGGGGACGCGGCTCGGGCGGGTGCGACCGCAGGAGAAGGCCGGGCGAGAGCCAACCAGCGCCGGGCCGGAGTCGCGCCCATGAGTTTGGCCAGAAGGGACACGAATCGGGGCGGCACCGGGATGCCATAGACCACCCCCAGAAGGCCGCGAAAGCGAGCCTCGGTCACCAGGTAGGGTTCTACCAATAGGTGGCGCTCGCCAGCCCACGCCACCAGGGCATCGTGGTCGGCCTCAGGGTGAACGGCTAGTTCCAAAGCGTCTTCGCGCAGGCCAATGGGAACCGTACCTAGGCGGGCCGCCGCGCCCGCATCGAGCCACGGGCCAGCCTGCTGATCAGGCCTCGCCAGACGCTCGAAGGGCGCCGCAGGGATCCCCGTGAAGTTGGCCAGGTGTGTGACCAGNNGCGATCTCTTGCGACAGGACAGAAGCTTGCACCAGGGCCGACGCAAGAGACGAGGTGGTCATGGGATCGAGGCAGGGGCGTGGGCCGCCGGCGGCTCTTCCATCACCTGTCCTCGACGATCACGTAGGTCCCAGATAGGTGATCGTGCAGAGAGCGACGCTCGCGGTCGAACAAGCACCACAGCCAGCCTAGCCCGACGGGCAGAAGGCTCAGCAGCAGGGCAGCAAAACGCACGCAACCCAGCAGGGGCCCAGGAGCGCTGCCGCGCGATGAGATCACGCGCAGGTGGAGGAGGCGCTTGCCTGCCGTCTGACCCAGGATGCCGTCCAGATAGATCTCGTAGAGCGCGCTGAGGGCGGCCAGCAACCCAAGCGCGCCCAGGGCCATAGGATTGCGGTCGAGCAAGCCAGCCAGCACGAAGTCCGGGCCCAGTTCCTTGGAACCGGGCAACGATACGCCCAGCGCGAGAGCCGCGATCAGAATGGCGCCAAGAGCGACCGCGTTGACCAGCAGGGCATCGATGATGGCCGCGAGCAGGCGCCGAACCACGCCCGCCACGCGCACGCGAAGCACCCGCTGGCCGCGCGCCATCGCCGGAGGCGTGGCCGCCGACTCCGGCGGAAGAGGACGGTGTTCTTCTCTGGAATTGGTCGGCAGCAAAGGCGCCGACTCCTCAAGAGTCGCCATGGCGTTGCATACGGCCGCGTAGGTGGTCACCAAGCCATTGTGTGAACAGCCGCGGCGCCTTGCAAGTTTCCTAGTCCAGTCCGCCAAGGGCAGCTTGCGTTAGAGCAACTGCGACCAAAGCGGCGGTGTCCACCCGCAGGATGCGTGGACCGAGACCCACCGCGCGGAAACCCTGCACGCGGGCGGACTCGACTTCTGCTGGGGAAAGACCTCCCTCNNCCAAGCGCGTTCCGCCGGACGCCGCAGCACCAGCCAGCGCCACATCGAGAGCAGCCGCGTCTGCAACGTCAGGTACGTCTGCGCGTCCCGACTGGCGGGCTGCTTCTTGTGCGATAGTCCGCCAGCGGCGGGCCTTGCCTGGCGATGGCTTCACCATGCCACGGGCGCTTAGCACCGGGACGATACGTGTGACGCCTAGCTCGGTCGTCTTCTGCACGATGAAATCCATGCGGTCGCCGCGTGGCACCGATTGCAGCAGGGTGATGGTCACCAGCGGCAAAGGCACGCGATGGCGCTGCCCGAGGGCCAATTCGACACCGGCCCCACGCGCACGCAGAATGCGTCCTTCGATTTCTGTGCCACAGCCGTCGAAGACCCGAACCTGGGCTCCGGACTGCAGCCGCAGGACCTTGACCAGGTGCCTTGATGTGGCCCGGTCGAGGGTCACCCGTTCGCTGTCGAGAAGCTGCGCCGGAATGAACACGCGTGGCATAGACCGATGATTTCACCACAGAGCCCGCAGTCGGCACAGAGCGAAGACGATTCCGTCGAGTGAAGATGACGCCGATCAGGGAATCCAGCACAAGCGGAGGGCGCTCCATTCTCCCTCATCGGCCCGCGCATCCAAGGCGAAGCCGGCATTGCGAAAGACCGCGAGCAGTGGCTCCGCCTGGTCCTGCAGCAAGCCCGACAGGATGAGCAGGCCATTTTCGGCCAGCCGGCCCGGGAGCTCGGGGGCTAGCTCGGTCAGGACGTCGGCCTGGATGTTGGCCATGACCAGGTCGAATTGGCCCCCGACCCGAGAGAGCGTGTCGGCGTGAACCTCGAAGCTGACAACATGGTTGCGCTCCAGGTTCTCCCTCGCGCAGATGGTCGCCTGGGGATCGTTGTCCACGGCGAGACCGGATGCCAGCGGCCACAGGCGCGCAGCCACGATGGAGAGAATTCCGGATCCGCATCCGAGATCGAGGACATGGTTCAGACTGGGACGCTCTTCGCGCAGCTCTTCTGCCAACCCGATCACCAGCCGAGTCGACGGGTGTGCCCCGGTACCGAAGGCCATCCCAGGATCGAGATCGATGACGAATTCACCCGTGGGAACCTCAGTCGGATCCCAGCTCGGCCGTACGGTGAAGCGTCGGCCGACACGTGTGGCGCGGAAGAACTGCTTCCAGACATCCCGCCACTCATCTTCGTGCGCCTCGCGCTGACGAATGGTCACTGGATCGACGGGGATTCCGGCCGTACGCGCAGCGGCCATGGTTTCGCCCACAGCGTCGAGCAGCGATTGGGTTCGGTCGGGTTGACACAAAGCCACCAAACAGGCGCGGCCTGCCGCCACCGACAGCAAGGTTTCAGCATCACGCATCTCGACGCCCCCAGTTAGGGGCGCCACAGCAGCAGCCACGAGTTCAGCCGCCTCGGCTTGGGTCTCGATTTGGACCTCGATCCATTTGCGCATGGTTGGACCACCGCCGACGCCCGACGCGGGTCCGCCCGCACGGGAATACTAGGAAGACAGGCCGCCGGGCGAAGCTGCTAGCGCACGACGCGCCGCTTGGCTTCGCGTCGACGCCGCTTGCGCGCCTCGCGGATCTTCCGCTTGCGCTTCACTGAAGGCTTTTCGTGGTAGCGACGGCGCTTGATCTCCTGGAGGATGCCTTCTTTCGACATCTTCTGTTTCAGGATCTTCATCGCCTTTTCGATGGAATCCCGAACTTCGACTTCCAACGGGCGTCCGAGCAGTGTCTCCAAGCAGTTCCTCCAGGGTCCGATTTCAGAGGGGAGTGGAGATTAAGCACTGTGTGAGGCTGCGGTCAAGGACACGTGTGAGGCCAACACGTTGCATCGACACATTTGTATTGGGCATGACGAAAAATTCTCTTTACACTGCGCGAAGTGAGTTGTATCAAAAGCACTGCGCGGAGGTTGCGAGAGAGCTTCGTGCCACACGGAACGGGTGACCTGAAAAGCCACAAGGAGACATGCCATGATGGGGGCTAAGGTATTCACGGCAACGAAGGCCAAGGACCGAGATGAGCTGGGAGAAGTGCTCACTCGGTGGATCCACGACAATCCCAAGGCGCGGATCATTGACAAGGTCGTGACGCAAAGCTCAGACCGCGAGTTTCACTGCCTGAGCATCACGATCTTTTACGAGATGCAGCAGTAGGGCGCGTCGCTCGTGCTAGGCCTGCCGGCCAAGTCTTCTCGCTGTGCGTTAAGATCGGATAGGAACCCTGGAACGGTTTGTTTTGCCCTTCGGCCTGTCACCGCTGACCCTTCCCCGTTCGCTTCTCTCGGCCTCGCCAAGACCTTCGGGTTCCCCACGCGGTAGTAACGGGTGCTCGTGTTCGTGCAATAATCCGCGCAATGCGTATTGGTTTTCTCGTCAGGCGCGGCAACCCCGAAGGGCTTGCTCTAGCCACCTCGCTGGCGGACGGCCTGCGCGGCCGTGGGATCGACGCCGTTTTCGTTGACGACTACGGCGAAGGGCCTCCGCCGAACTTCCCGAGCGGGCCTGGCGCTGAGGTGGCCAGGGACGCGAACATCTTGGTTGCGCTTGGTGGCGACGGAACATTTCTGCACGGCGCGGACCTGGTTGGGGATCACGATGTCCCTTTGCTTGGGCTGAATCTGGGCAGCCTGGGGTTTCTCACGCCCTACGCCACGTCCGAAGCCGGTGCTGCGCTTCTTGATGCGGTGCAAGGCCGCCTGGCTATCGAAGATAGGATGAGGCTGTGCGTGACCCTGCGAAACGGCGGCGGAGGGGCCGAGAGCCACAGCGCGCTCAACGAAGCGGTCATCACGCAGCGAAATCTTGCTCGTTTGATGGACCTGGCCGCGTCTCTCGACGGAGAAACCATCGCGACCTACAAAGCCGACGGGCTCATTCTCTCCACGCCCACGGGGTCCACCGCCTACAACCTCTCAGCCGGGGGGCCCATCCTGACGCCCGATCTCGAGGCCATTGTCTTGACTCCGATCTGTCCTCACACCTTGACCAACCGGCCCCTGGTGGTTCGTGCTGACAGGGCGCTCTTGGTCACCAACGTGTCGTTGGACCACGCCATACTGACAGTGGACGGCCTTTGGACCCGAGAGGTCGAGCCTGGGGACGCGGTCGAGGTGCGCAAGGCGGCACGGCCTTTGCGCGTGTTCCGGCCGCGCAGCTCATTCTTCGGCATTTTGCGCCAGAAGCTGTCTTGGGGAGAACGCAAAGCGTGAGGCGCGCAACCGCAGAGGTCCAGTTGCCGAAACTCTAGTCATGCTGAATCTTCTGCGTGTATCCGGCTTCGCCCTCATCGAGGAGGTCGAGGTTCCTCTGGGACCGGGCTTGACCGTCATCACCGGAGAAACCGGGGCTGGGAAGAGTATCTTGGTCGAGGCGCTGGGCCTCCTGCGCGGGGGCCGCGCCAGTGCCGAGATGATTCGTGGGGGTTGCGAGGAGGCGCAGGTAGAGGCCGTGTTCGACATCCCGGCTGGATGGGAGATACGCGAGCGGTTGCTGGCCGAGGGTAGGTCTGTGGAGGACGGGCTGGTGGTCCGGCGCGCGGTTGCACGGTCTGGCAGGGGCCGCATCCACCTGGGCGGCAGTCTGGCCAGCGCCGCTGATCTGGCATCCAGCGTGGGCAAGCTCGTCGACATCACCTCGCAGCACGACCAGCACCTGCTCACCGATGCCGAGAGCCAGCTCGCAATCCTGGACGCGTTTGCGGGGAATGGCGAAGCGTTGGCCGAGGTGCGCGGGGCGCACCAGGCCCTCCAAGAAGCGCGCGTCGAGCTCGACAGGTTCGACGCAGATGCGCGGGCGCGCGCCGAGCGCGAGGATCTTCTGCGTTTCCAACTCTCCGAGCTCGAACAGGCTGAAATGCAGCCCGGCGAGGATGAGGCCTTGCGGGCCGAGCGCGAGCGCACCAAGGGCGCGGAGAAATTTCTGGCTGCTTGCACCCGCGGTGAGGAAGTCCTCTACTCCTCGGACGACGCTGTCGTGGGCCGGATTGCAGGCGTGGCGCGCGAGATCGCAGCCTTGGCGCAGCTCGATCCGGCGCTTCTGCCCGTGGTGGAGGNNGGCTCAGTCGCGGCGGCTATCGAGCGGCGTGAGGCGATCAGCCGGGAGCTGGCTGCGCTTGGTTCTTTCGAGGAAGGGCTGGCAGCGCGCAAGGACGTGGTGGAGGCTGCGATGCAGCGTATGACCGCCCTGTGCGAACGGATCTCGGAGCAGCGGCGCAAAGCCGCGCGTGTCCTCGGCCGGCGGATGGACGAGACGCTGCGCGACTTGGGCTTGGTCGGGGCGCGGGTGCCCATTGCAGTCGAGGATCGGGACGAGCCTGGTCCGCGTGGCAAAGACCGGGTGCGGTTTCTCTTTGCGCCCAACCGGGGCGAGGAGCCTCGGCCGCTCGACCGTATTGCCTCAGGTGGCGAGCTGTCGCGCGTGATGTTGGCAGTCAAACAAGCCCTGGCCAAAGACGATGAAGCGCTCACCTACGTCTTTGACGAGGTCGATTCAGGCGTAGGCGGCGGCACGGCAGAGGTGATCGGCCGCAAGCTCAAGTCCACCGCGGCCCATCGCCAAGTGTTGGTCGTGACCCATCTACCGCAGATTGCTGCCTTCGCCGATCACCACATCAAGGTGACCAAGGAAACCAGCAAGGGGCGCACCACGATCCGCGTGATAGTCCTGACCGGCGCCGAGCGCGGCGTCGAGATCGCCCGCATGTTGGGCGGCGCTAGCCCCTCCCCCGAGGCCACCGCCCACGCCGACGAGATGCTGAGGCGCGCCAGGAGTTAGCTATTTCACACATCGCAGCCTGACGGCCGCAACCAAAGGGATCACTCCGGCCACGGCCACGGCCTCGACCACGACCACGGCTTCTTGCAGCCATCGTGGCGCTGTCGAGAATCTTCGCGGCCTGCGAAGAAACTCAACGTTAGCAGTGTCTGGAATAGCTGATTAGCCTCCGATCACGATGAAGTTGACGTGGCGCCGACGGTGTGGTGGTTTCATAGGGTGGCCCGTTCGTCAGCTCCCAGACGAAGAAAGCGGCGGTCGTCGCACGTCCGCAGCTCCCTGGGTTTCGCAACGCTGCTGGTCGCCCTTACCGGAGTGAACGTGTACTTTTTCTTCTTTCGCGCCGACACGGCGGTGCGCAAGCTGATGCAGCCCGTGTCAACGGAACAGACCCTGGCTGAAAGCCGAAAGGAACAAGAGTCGATTCCGCGATCGCTTCTTGGCGCCTCGTGGAAGGGCAAAGATCACCGCGGTGCCGGGGCGCAGCCCGCGGCTGCCGGGTCGGATCGCACGGGATTCCCGGCGTCCGCAGTGCGTGCTGCCAACGGAGACAGTGACGGGCACATGGTGGAAGGCGAGTTCGGGCCCTCGGATAGGCTCCGTACCGTCCTAGCCAGGGAGGGCTTCGGATCAGCGGCAGCCGCTGTCACGCGGGCTCTCTCCAAGCTGGTCGACCCCAAGCTGATTCGCCCTGGCGAGCACTACGTGGTGATTCGCGACGACGAGGGAACGGCCACGTCCCTTGAATACGCGCCCACCCCCGTTCTCCGCTACGTCGTTGGCCAGAACTCCGACGGCACATGGCAGGCGCGCAAAGAGGAGAAG
>PMIX01000153.1 GCA_003158395.1 Myxococcales bacterium
GGTATCATCCGCCTTGTTGAAGATTTGGACGCCGTCCAGCGCGTAGACCGCCTTGATGAGGCGGAACGATCCGCCCATTTCGTTCTTGTGTTTGATCACACAGCGGGAAGCCCCAATGACTCCGCCCAGAACCGTCTCTTTGAGCAGGTTGAGGCGCGCGCGGGTGCGGAAGACCTGCTCCTTGAGATCGTTTACGTTCCGCTCGAGCGCACGCAGCCGAACCGTGTACCCCCCGGAATCGGAAGCAGCGGCCGCGGGAGGCGTGGCGGCTGTGTTTTCCGGCGGCGCCCCGGTGGGCGATGGCGCCGGGGCCGGTGCCTCACGTGGCGCCGCTGCGCTGCTCGTGTCGGCCCAAACCGGCCGCACCCAGCAGGCAGCAGCAGCAAATAGTAGAGCAGGAACCCCCCAAGTTCGTGGACTTGTCATTTCGTAGCTCCTTATGAGCCTCTCAAATCTCGCGGTACTACACCCTTGCTCTCCACATTTGTGGCGAAGAGTACCCCTGTATAGCAGGTTGCTTCAACCCCCGTCAAAAGGTACATGACATTCGCGGAGTTACAAGTTGTGGGCTGTCGGACAGCGGCGGCCATCCTATCAGATAGTGGAGCCGCGCGCGATGCTGCGGCGCGTGGCAAGACCCTAGGACGCGCCCCTGGTGGCAACCTCAGCGGCCCTCGCCTGTTTGAGCGCGCTCCATATGGCCGCATGAAGCGGGCCGATCCCCTCTCCCGTGGCAGCGCTGACCCCCAGCAGAGGCAGGCCCCGACGGGCGAACGACCGCTGCAGGGCCGGGAACTTCTTGCGTGTCTCGGGTAGGTCCAACTTGTTGAGGACCACCACCTCGGTGCGACCGGCCAGCGCGGGGTCGTACAAGCCCAGCTCGCGTCGCAGAATCTGGTAGTCGTGCAAAGGGGTGCGGCCAGGGATTTCGCTCAGCTCGAGCAGGTGAACCAGCACGCGCGTGCGTTCCAGGTGTCGCAGAAACCGATGTCCGAGACCGGCGCCCTTGTGTGCACCCTCGATCAGTCCGGGCACGTCCGCGACCACGAACGATCGATCGTCCGAGAGCCGGACCATGCCGAGGTGGGGAATCAGGGTGGTAAACGGGTAGTCCGCGACTTTGGGGCGCGCGGCCGATATGCGCGCGATGAGGGAAGACTTCCCCACGTTGGGAAAGCCCACCAAGCCCACGTCGGCGAGCAGCTTCAGCTCCAGGCGAATCACGCGCTCCTCGCCTGGCTGGCCCGGTTCGGCCCGTCTGGGGGCGCGGTCAGTCGATGTCGCAAAATGGATGTTGCCACGCCCTCCCTTGCCACCTGCGGCCACCACGAAGCGCTGGCCCTCTGTGCGCAAGTCCGCCAGGAGCGCGCCACTGGCATCGTCGTAGACCTCGGTTCCAGTGGGGATCCGCAGCACCATGTCCTGCCCCCCGCGACCGTACTTGTCCTTGCTGCCGCCGCGTTCGCCAGCCGGCGCTTGATAGTCGTGGCGGTAGCGGAAATCGAGCAGGGTCGAGAGACCTTCATCGGCCAGCAGGATCACGCTGCCGCCGTCGCCGCCGTCGCCGCCCGCCGGGCCGCCCTTGGGAACGAATTTCTCGCGCCGAAATGCCACGGCGCCGTTGCCACCATCACCGCCGTGCACGCTGATGCGTGCCTGGTCGACAAATGCGGTCACGGAAACGCTCCCGGCAGCAGAGCAGCATGGTCCCGCGATAGCCGCAGAAGGTCGTGGCCGTGGTCGTGGCCGTGGTCGTGGCCGATGGTGACCACTCCGTCCACGGACAGGGTAACGACCACGTCCACCACCGATCGTCCGGACTGGGTGCGCGACTCGATCATGGAAAAGCCAGTTCCTCCGGGAGCGTCGGCCGCTTCGCTCCGCTTGTCGCGGGATTGGGAGCCCGGGCTGGGCCTGGCCTTGCGGCTACGCCGCCTCGATACTGACCAGCTTGCGGTTGCCTGATTGGCTGTACTTCACCTTGCCATTCTTGAGGGCGAAGAGGGTGAAGTCGCTGCCTATGCCAACGTTGCGGCCGGGGTGGAACACGGTGCCCACCTGCCTGACCAGGATATTGCCCGCCAGCACGACCTGGCCGGCGAATCGCTTGACCCCACGACGCTGCGACTGCGAATCGCGGCCGTTGCGGGAGCTGCCCTGCCCTTTCTTGTGTGCCATGGCTGCCTACGCTTCCGCCTTGATGGCCGTGATCTTGAGCGCCGTGAACGGCTGGCGGTGGCCGGTCTTGCGCCGATACGACTTGCGACGCTTGTACTTGAAGACAATGATCTTCTTGCCCCGGCCTTGTTCCAGAACCTCGGCCTCGACCTTGATACCGCTGACCTGGGGCTTGCCGACCTGTACGTTGCCGCCATCGTCAGCAAACAGGAGAGGCACGAAAGACAGCTTTTCCCCCGGAGAGGCGGACAGCTTCTCCACGCGCAGGGTCTCCCCCTCGGCTACCCGGTACTGTTTTCCTCCGGTCTGGATGACGGCGTACATGTTTCAAGCTCCCGAGCGAGGCGCGTAATCTAGAGGAGTTTCCCCGGCTGTCAAGGGCGTGTGCGGTCGAAAGCCAAGGGCGACCGCAGGTCGCCCCTACGGGCGCGAGCCTCAACCGCAAATGCCGCCGCGCGTACTGTAGCGTGGGCGTCAGCCCCCGCGGCCCGTACGAATGCTAACCGACCGCCCGTGTCCCACCAGCCCTTCGACCTCGGCCATCGCCACGATGTCGTCACCCTGTCGCGCAAGAGCGTCAGCATCGTACTCAATGAAAGACGTGCGCTTAGTGAAGTCGGACACCCCCAGAGGCGACGCGTAGCGTGCGCTGCCGCCCGTGGGCAGGACGTGGCTCGGCCCCGCGAAGTAGTCGCCCACCGCCTCGCAGGCATGCTCGCCCACGAAGACCGCGCCTGCGGCGGTCACCTGGTCGGCCAGCATCGCGGCGTTGGCCAGCGCCAGACCCACGTGTTCAGGCGCCAGCCGATTGATGAGGGCGATGGCCGCCGCCGCATCCTCGACCACCAAGGCCACGCCTTGATTGTCCACCGCCTGGCTTGCGATCTCTCGTCGCGGGAGTGTCGCCAACTGACGGTCCACTTCGGCCGCCACGGCCTCGGCCACCGCGCGCCCCACCGCCACCAGGATGGGAACCGACAGCACGTCGTGCTCGGCCTGCGCGAGCAGGTCCGCTGCCACCCAGGATGGCTTCGCACTGCCATCGGCCGCGATCACGACCTCGGTGGGACCCGCGATCATGTCGATGCCGACGTCGCCGTAGACCAGGCGCTTGGCCGCGGTCACATAGGCATTGCCTGGCCCGGCGATCTTGTCGACGCGCGGAACCGTCTCGGTGCCGTAGGCCAGGGCGGCGATCGCCTGCGCGCCACCCACGAGAAAGACCCGGTCCACCCCAGCCTCCAGCGCCGCCGCCAGGGTCTCGGGCGACGGACCCGGCGTGGTCATGACAATCGTGCGCACCCCGGCCACCTTGGCCGGGATGGCGGTCATCAATACGGTCGAGGCCAGGCAGGCCGTTCCGCCGGGAATGTAGAGCCCCACGCGCTCAAGCGGGGTCACGCGGCAGCGCAGCCGCACTCCGGTCTCGACCAATTCGTAGGCGCTCNNCACTGGCCCGGCCGGCCTGCTCCACCCACTCCGAGCGCTGCAATTCAATGCTGGCCAGTTGGCGCCGCTCGAACCGCAGGGTCAGTTCGCGTAGCGCGCTGTCGCCTTCACGCCGAACCTTGGCCACGATCTCCGCCACGCGGGTTTCGATGTCCTTCGGCAGGGTCGTTCCTCGTCCCACGAGGCCGGACAGCCTCTCCTCGTAGTCCGGGTCGTGCGGGCTCAAGATGCGCAGCATGGGCTCAAGCCTAGCAGAGCGAGGGGAATGAGGGCACAAAGGGTCGGCTGCCCCGACCGAAGGCAACCTGTCGAGGGCCCGGTAAAGCGGCCTCGGCCTGCCAGGCCGAAAAGGCGAATCTGCCTTCTTCAGCCGGCTTTGGCAGCGCGGCGCTGTGCGCGGTACTTCTTAACCAGAGTTTTGGACACGTTCTTGTGTTTGGAGCAGACCATGCCAAAGACCGGCGCAGCCAGACCCGTGCATCCCGGCACCGGGCAGAGCTGCTTGGGCCGACGCTTGACCGGCGCGGGCGCAGCGGCCGCCGCCACCAGGTAGCTCGCCTTCGCGGGACGGCCGCGGCGGCGGGGAAGCTCAAGGGCCGAGCCCNNCTGGATGTTGTTGTCCATTGTTTGTGTCTCACTTAACAGATTCCGCGGGATAATGCCCGTTCAGCGGGAAAAGTAAAGCGCGTTTTCGCAATTTAAGAGCGCTTGTTCCCCAAATCGCTATTCCGCTCTTGTCCTGCAAGACGCTTGACGCCAGATGACACGTTGGCCATCATTTTATCCCATGTCGAGTTTAGAGCCTTTTGTGCGCGGGGGATTCCTGTCGTTGCTGAGGACTGGCGACGTGCGTGCGCTGTTCGCGCGCTACTCGGACATAGCCCTGGCCGTGCTGCTCGCAGTGATTGTCGGGATGATGATCGTTCCGCTGCCC
>PMIX01000103.1:0-18289 GCA_003158395.1 Myxococcales bacterium
ATCCTGACCAAGCTGGACGGCGATGCGCGCGGCGGCGCGGCCCTGTCGGTCAAGGCGGTGACCGGCAAGGCGGTCAAGTACGTGGGCATGGGCGAGTCGCTCGACCGCCTAGAAGAGTTCCGGCCCGATGGTATGGCCAGCCGGATCCTGGGTCGCGGCGATGTGGTGGGACTTATCACCCAGTTCGAGGAGGTGGTGGACGAGGAGAAAGCCGAGCAGGACGCCCTGCGCATGCTCAAGGGGAAGTTCGACATGAACGACTTCCTCGAACAGATCTCGGTGCTTAAGAAGATGGGACCACTGGGCGAGCTGGTGGACAAAATCCCCGGCGTGGCCGACGCCAACCTCCAGGTGGACGATCGCGAGCTGGTGCGCATTGGCTCGATGATCTCGTCGATGACCGACGACGAACGCCGCCACCCCGAACGTTTCATCGTGACGAGCTGGGAAGAGGTCATCGAGGGCGGCAAGCGCAAGAAGAAACGCAGCGCCTTCTACGACATGGGCCGCTTGGCCCGCGTTGGCCGCGGCTGCGGGCGCAAGGAATCCGAGGTCGCGGACCTCCTCAACCGTTTCGCCATGATGAGGCAGCTCATGATGCAGCTGGGTGCCTCCACGGGGCTGCTGGGCAAGATCCCGGGATTCAAGGGCATCGCCCAGGCGAAGAAGCTGCTGGGCGGTGTGGACATGGACCAGCTGGCCTCCATGATGAGCACGCCATCGCCTGAGCGTGGCCACTTCCAGGCACCCCAGCGCAACCAAGACCGGTCCAAGGATAAGCGCAAACGCAAACAGGCGCGCAAGGCGCGCAAGAAGGCACGCCAGCGCCGGTAGCGCGGACCGGCCGATCACAGACCCAGGACAAACGCGAGTGCGATCGCCGCGACCAGAACCAGGGCCGCGATGACCGTCAAGGCCAGCGGGGCAGGCCGCGGCGGTCGCCGCCCACGGCCGACGCGCCCGGCCTGCCGCGATGAAACTGAGCTCGGCAGAGCCGCCTCAGTCGAGGTGGGCCGGACGGGCGAACTTCTTTCCAAGACCTTCACAGGGGAACCCGAGCTCGTCACGCGACTGGACGACGTGCGAGTGTCCGGGACCACCGCCGTTCCCGCTTGGCCATCTGAGTCGCCGGATACTGCAGACTCTGCCCCGGCGCCGGCCTTGGCCGTCTGCACAGCCTGCGCCTGGACTTCTTCCATCTGCCGCAGATAGCGATCCTCGGGATCTTCCAGCCGGAAGCTGGTCTGGCCCAGGCACAGCACATCGCCGTCAGACAGGCGGTGTTCGCCCGCCAGGCGCTCGCCCCCGAGCAAAACGCCGTTCTTGGAGTGGAGGTCGCGCACAAACACGCCGTCCCAACGACGTTCGAACTCCGCGTGCTCGCGCGAAATGTCGTCGTCCGGCACGACCAGGTTGCAGTCGGTCCCCCGTCCGACCCGGAAACGACAGCCCACGACGTCCAAGCGCAACTCGCGCCCCTGGGCAGGACCGTCCATCACCAAGAGACGGACCACTTCCGCCGGCCGGCTCGTCCCGAATAGATCGCTCACCAGACGACGCGCCAGAGTGGCTGTCGATTCGGGCTCACGCCCCCGCCCCTCGGCACCCTGGGTGGGCCGGGTCTCGCCCTCGAAGACCAGCTCGACGCTCGCCAGGCGTAGGATGTCGCCCACCGACAATGCCTGCGGCACAAACGGCGTCAGCCGATGGCCATTGAGGAACGTGCCGTTGGCACTGCCCAGGTCGGCCAGAAGCCAGCCCTGGTCTCCCCGAGATACACGTGCGTGCTGGTCAGACACGGCCGCAAAGGGCAACTCGATGCCCTGACCCCGTCGGCGGCCAATCACGACAGCGCCCTCGCGTGACTCAACCTCCACCACCCGCTCAACCGAGGCAGCCGCCGCTGGCTGGCTGCCGGTTCGTATGCGAAAGCGAAGGGACTGGCTCTTCACGGAGTGCGGCTCTGCCCGGCCGGATCATGAACCGCCGTCGCCGACGTCACTGGACGGCGTCGACGAGCCCGCTGCAGTCGGCTCGGGGGAAGACGCGTTCTGCGCAGCCGACGGCGCGGCCGTGGTCGGCGCGGCCGCTGGCATGGGGCCGGGGTCGATGCCATGCTGCTTGAGCGCCGCCTGGTAGTGATCCCGTTCAGCGATGGCCGCAAGCAACTTGGCACGCATCACGTCGTTGTTCTGCTTCAAGCGGGCAATCTCGGACAAGTCCCGCTGGCGGGTCGAATCGATCTTGGACGCCCGGGCCAGGGCCTTCAGGAATTCGGCCTGAGGAATCTCCGTGAACGGCGTGGCTCGGTATTTGCCCGTGTCGACCTTTTCCAAGTAGCCCTCGGCCGCCAGGCCGAGCAGAGAACGCGACACCAGCGCCTCGCCGGCGCCGATGGCCAACGCAATGTCGACAGGCGCAAAGACTTGGCCGGACTGAGCCAGCTTCTTCAGCTCATCGTAGAGCTCCTGCCGGCCGAGCTTGCCGCCCGAGTCGCTCCCGCTGTTAGAGCTGGTGCGGATACCGGCCGCGTGGCTGCGCTTCAGACTCATGATCGCCCCCTCGCTTCTATGACTTGCGACACTTATACCCCAATTCCTGCCGCAGCGTGAGCCTGTCGGTCGCCCCCGCGCCGGTCAGCGGCCCTTCCGGCGCCTGCGCGCACGTTGGTTTGATTCCGGCTCGACCTTGGCTTGGGGCGCCAGGGGAATCTCCCACAGACGCACGGCAGTGGGGTCAGCTCGGTAGCGTTTGACCAGATAGACGAGCAGCCCAAGACCCGCCGCCACCGAAGCAAGTCCGATGAACTGGGACGTCGACAGGGCCCCGACGCTGCCCCGGTCATCGTCACCACGGTAGATTTCGATGATAGGGCGCATGATGCCGTAGCCCAGCACCCAGCCGAGGAACACCTCGCCGGAGAATCTGCGCACGCGACGCAGGTACATGAGCAGGCCAAACAGCGCCAAACCGGTCAGGGTCTCGTAGATCTGCGTGGGGTGGACGGGAAGCGACCACGCCGAATCGGGGGCCAGCGCGTGCATGCTGTACACGTGGTCCTTCCAGGCCGGCGCATCCTTGGGGAAGCGAATGGCCCAGGGCACGTGCGCCACCTTGCCGTAGTCGCACCCGAAGAGCAGGCAGCCCACGCGCGTGATCGCCGTGCCCAGTACCACCGACGGCGCGGAAACATCAGCCCACCGCAGAAGCGGGATCTTGCGCCGGTGGCAGCCATACCAGCTTGCGGCAAAACCACCCAGCATCCCCCCGTACGCGACCAGGCCGCCCTTGTTGAGCATGATGATGTCAACCGGATTGGAAAATTCCTGGAACTGCGTGATGACGTAGAGGAGGCGCGAGCCCACAATCGACCAGACCGCCGTCCACATGTAGATGGCGCCAGCATCTTCGTTTCCGATACCGTCGTTGCGCGCCAGACGCATGGCCACAAACCACCCCGTCACGAAGCCGGTGGTTAGCATCACGCCGTAGGAGAAGATGGGCACCGGCAGCCACGGCTTGCCGAACACGCCGGCTGAGGGAATCCAGGTTCCACCCCGCAGTCCCAGGAGCGCCCACGCCCCCGCCAGCAGGAGCAACGGGGTCGACGACGCCGGCACCTTGGGGTCGCGCCGACGCTGCACCTGGTTGCGTACGAAAGATGCAACCGCCAAAACCAGCGCCGCGACGAAAAGCCCCTTGGCAGGAAGCTGCAGCAGGATCGGATGCATAGCCGACCATACCCCGATGTCGCTCGACAGTCGACAGGCTCAGCCTATCTCCGGGATGACAGAAGGAGGTCGCGGACCTTCTGCGGAACTAGGAGGCTACTCCTTCTTCGGAGTCTCGGTGTACTCGGCGTCGATGACGTCATCCTTGCCGCCGGTGCCCTTGCCGTCACCGCCCGAAGGCGCGCTCCCGGCCTGCGCGCCCTCGCTGCCGCCGGCGGCCTTGTACAGCGCCTCGGCCATCTTGTGCGACGCCTTCTCCAGGCGCTCGAAGGCGCCTTTGAAAATCTCGGCGTCGCTCGCTTCTCGGTTCGACTCAAGCGTGGTCTTGGCGTCTTTGAGCGCGTCCTCCAGTCCCTGGCGCTCGGACGAGGGAATCTTGTCCTTGTTCTCGTCGAAGTGCTTCTGCACGCTGAACGACAGGCCTTCCAGACGGTTGCGCGCCTCGATGGCCTCACGCCGCTTCTTGTCCTCGGCCTCGTGCTCGTGCGCCTGCTTGACCATGCGCTGGATGTCGGCCTCGGTCAGACCTGAGGACGACGTGATGGTGATATTCTGTGCCTTGTTGGTCGCCTTGTCCTTGGCCGACACGTTGACGATGCCGTTGGCGTCGATGTCNNTCGAAGGTCACCTCGATCTGCGGAACGCCACGAGGCGCGGGCAGGATGCCTTCCAGCCCGAACTTGCCCAGCAGACGGTTGTCGTTGGCCATGGGCCGCTCACCCTGAAACACCTTGACCTCGACGGAGGTCTGGTTGTCGGCCGCGGTGGAGAACGTCTCGGATTTCTTGGTGGGAATCGTGGTGTTGCGCGGGATGAGAACCGTCATCACGCTGCCCAGAGTCTCGATGCCCAGCGACAGGGGCGTGACGTCGAGGAGAAGCATGTCCTTGACCTCGCCCGATAGCACACCGGCCTGAACCGCCGCGCCCAGCGCCACGACCTCGTCGGGATTCACGCCCTTGTGGGGTTCCTTGCCGAAGAAATCCTTGACCACCTGCTGCACGCGCGGAATGCGCGTGGAGCCGCCCACCAGCACCACCTCGTTGATGTCCGTTATCTTCTTGCCAGCGTCGGCCAGCGCCTTCTTGGTCGGCTCCACGGTGCGCTGGATGAGATCCTCGATCATCTGTTCCAGCTTGGCGCGCGACAAGCGCATCTGCAGGTGCTTGGGGCCGGCGGCATCGGCCGTGAGGAAGGGCAGATTAATCTCCGTCTCCATAACCTGGGACAACTCGATCTTCGCCTTTTCCGCTGCCTCGCGCAGGCGCTGCAGGACCATCTTGTCCTTGGACACGTCGATGCCCTGGTCTTTCCTGAACTCGGCGATCAGCCAATCCATGATGCGCACATCGATGTCGTCACCGCCCAGATGCGTGTCACCGTTGGTTGAAACCACCTCGACTACGTTCTCGCCGACTTCCAGGATGGAAATGTCGAACGTCCCGCCGCCAAAGTCGTACACGGCGATGAGCTCGTCCTTCTTCTTGTCGAGGCCGTAGGCCAGCGCCGCAGCGGTAGGTTCGTTGACGATGCGCTTGACCTCGAGCCCGGCGATGCGGCCCGCATCCTTGGTCGCCTGGCGTTGCGAGTCGTTGAAGTAGGCCGGAACCGTGATCACCGCGTCGACGATCTTCTCACCCAGGTAGTCCTCGGCGGCCTTCTTGAGCTTCTGCAGAACCTTGGCTGAAACTTCAGGTGGCGTGACCTTCTTGCCGCGGATCTCGAACACGACCTCGCCACTTGCGCCACGCGCGGTCTTGAATGGCACCCGGTGTTCGTCCTCGTCCGCCTCTTCGTAGCGCCGGCCCATGAAACGCTTGGCCGAGAAGACCGTGTTCTCGGGATTGGTGATGGCCTGACGGCGCGCGATCTGGCCGACCAGGACTTCGCCCTTGTCGTCCCACGCGACCACGGACGGGGTGAGACGACTGCCCTCTTCGTTGGCGATGATCTTGGGTTCCTTGCCATCCATGATGGCCACCACCGAGTTCGTGGTTCCCAGGTCGATTCCGATGATCTTGCCCATTTGCTTGTCCTTTTCGTGGGATAGAGGTTCCGTTCGCAGTCGCCGCGTACAGTAAGCACCGCCCCTTCACGCGTCAAGGATCGGATCCGGCTCCCTGACCTCTGTGAAGACAACCCTAGGCAGAAGGCGGTACGGGCGGCGGCGGGGTCGACGGTGCCGGGGTCACGGCGCTCGACATAGTGCCCTGCAGCTTGGGCATCTCGGTCAGCACGAGCGGCAGCAGCTCATCCATGCGCTTGACGAAGATGATTTCGATCTCCTTGCGCGGCTGCTCGGGGATGTCGATGATGTCCTTGCGGTTGCGCTCCGGCATGACGACGCGCTTGATGCCGGCCCGGTGCGCGGCCAGGAACTTCTCCTTGATGCCGCCCACCGGCAGGATCAGCCCACGCAGCGTGATTTCACCGGTCATGGCCACGTCGCTGCGCACCGGCTTGCCGGTCAACAGCGAAACCATGGCCACGAACATCGTCACACCTGCGGACGGGCCGTCCTTGGGAATAGCCCCGGCCGGGATGTGCAGGTGCAAGTCGCTGCGCTCGAGGAGGGTTTCGTCGAGCCCCAGCCAGCGAGCGCGGGCACGGATGAATGACAGCGCCGCTTGTGCCGACTCCTTCATCACGTCACCCAGTTGCCCGGTCAGCACCAGATTGCCCTTGCCGTTCATACGGGTCGCTTCGATGAACAGGATATCGCCGCCCACCGGGGTCCAAGCCAGGCCGGTGGCGACCCCCGCCTCAGCCGTGCGCTCGGCCACCTCGGGCAGATACTTCTGCGGGCCCAAGAAATCGGGGACGCGGGCCATGGTGATGATCTCTTTTTCCGTGGCCTTTTCTTCCGCTACCAGCACGGCCACCGCCCGAATGACGTTGGCCAATTCACGCTCAAGGTTGCGCACCCCCGCCTCGCGTGTGTAGCTGTCGATGACCTCGCCGACCGCGGCATCCTCGAAGATCACTCGCTCCCCGCCCAGGCCGTGCTCGTCCAACTGCTTCTTGATGAGAAACTGCTTGGCGATGTTCAGCTTCTCTTCGCGGGTGTAGCCCGGAATCTCGAGCACCTCGAGGCGATCGCGCAGCGCCGGCGGCACCGGGTCGAGGATGTTGGCCGTGGCGATGAACATGACCTTGGACAGATCGAACGGTACCTCCAGGTAGTGGTCCGAGAAGGCATGGTTCTGCTCCGGGTCCAACACCTCCAGCAGGGCCGCCGCTGGATCTCCGCGGAAGTCATGCCCCAGCTTGTCAATCTCGTCGAGCATGAACACCGGGTTGTTCGATCCCGCCTTCTTCATGCCTTGGACGATTCGGCCCGGCAGCGAGCCGACGTAGGTGCGGCGGTGGCCGCGGATCTCGGCCTCATCGCGCACCCCGCCCAGCGACACGCGCATAAACTTGCGACCCAAAGCGCGGGCGATGGACTTGCCCAATGATGTCTTGCCCACGCCGGGCGGGCCCACCAGGCAAAGGATCGGTCCCTTCTTGTCGGTTTTCAGCTTGCGCACCGCCAAGTACTCGAGGATGCGCTTCTTGACCTTCTCCAGGTCGTAGTGGTCGGCGTTGAGGATCTCGCGAGCTGCCGGGATATCCAGCTTGTCCTCCGTCGCGATCGCCCACGGCAACTCGACCAGCCATTCCAGGTAGGTACGCGTCACGGTGTACTCGGCCGATGAAGGCTGCATGACCTTGAGACGTTCCAGCTGCTTGAGCGCCACCTTCTCAGTCTCGCCGGGCATCTTGGCAGCGGCGATCTTTTCTCGGAAGTCGTCCAAGTCCCCGCCTGTCTCGTCGATCTCGCCCAACTCCTCCTTGATGGCCTTGAGTTGCTGGCGCAAGACGTACTCCCGCTGGTTCCGCCCCATCTCCTCCTGCACCTGTGTGTTGATCTTCTCGCGGACCTTGAGCACCTCGTGCTGGCGCGAGAGGAACTGCAGCACGCGTCGGAGCCTGGCCTTGAGGTCAAAGATCTCCAGGATCTCCTGCTTCTCGTCGACCTGAACGTCCAGATTCGACGTGATGAGGTCGGCGATCTGCCCGGGCTCGGTCACGCTGTCGATCAGGGCAGAAGCCTCTTTGGGCAACTCCGGCATCAGCTTGAACACCCGCTTGACCACGTCCTTGAGATTCAGCACCAGCGCGTCCAGCTCGAGATTGGAGCCGAGCGGGTCAGGCAGCACCTGCACCTTGGCCGTCATGAAGGGCTCCTGCGTCCCTGTCTCCAGCAACCGGACACGCGCGATCCCCTGCAGGATGACCGAAAAGCTGTCTTTGGCCAGCTTGATCACCTTGAGGATGCGGGCCGCGCAGCCTACCGTGTAGAGGTCAGCCGGGCCTGGGTCCTCGGTGCGAGCATCACGTTGGGTAACGATGCCTATGACCGGCCTCTCCTTTGAGATCGCCTCTTCCACCAGTCTTACCGATTTCTTGCGCCCCACATCGATGGGGATGATCGACCCGGGAAACAAGACCGAGTTGCGCAGCGGGAGCACCGCGATGGTCTCAGGAATATCGATGGGACCATCGGAGCCAGACTTCTTGGCAGCCATTTTACGGATCGTAATATGCACCGGCCCCCGGCGCGACAAGATTCCCGCCGAAATTTCCTTGGACGAATACGCCGTTCCACGATCGAGTCGTGCACCAATCTGGGCGATCGGTGGTGGTCGTAAACGACCTTCTGCGGCTATTGCGCGATTTCGACTGCCTACCGACGCTTGTCGGAGACTTGCGTCTTGGGCTGAGGCGCCATAGGACGCACTGCGCTGGCAGAGCCAGCCGCGACCGGCCCGGCGGCCAGTGCCGGCGGCCCCACCTCGCGCTTGACCCCATGGTGCGCGAGCAGCTTGGCCTCGATCTTCTTGGCGACGTCGGCGTGTTCGCGCAGATACAGGCGCGCGTTTTCCCGGCCCTGTCCAATGCGCTCACCCTCGAAGCCGAACCAAGCGCCCGACTTCTCGACCACGCCGCAATCGGAGGCCAGGTCGACCAGGTCGCCCTCACGGCTGATGCCTTCACCGTAGAGAATGTCGAACTCGACCTCGCGAAACGGTGGCGCCATCTTGTTCTTGACTACTTTCACCCGCGTCCGGTTCCCCACGACCTTCTCGCCGTCCTTCAGCGCACCGACGCGCCGGATGTCCAGGCGTACGCTGGCGTAGAACTTGAGNNGGGTTGCCAAACATCACGCCGATTTTCATGCGAATCTGATTGATGAAAATGACCAGCGTGTGTGATTTGGCGATGGTCCCTGTCAGCTTGCGCAAGGCCTGGCTCATCAGGCGTGCCTGCAGACCCATGTGCGAGTCGCCCATCTCACCTTCCAGTTCCGCGCGCGGCGTGAGCGCGGCGACCGAATCCACCACCACCACGTCCACCGCCCCCGAGCGAACCAGCATCTCGGTGATATCGAGCGCCTGCTCACCGTGATCCGGCTGCGACACCAGGAGGTCGTCGGTGCGCACTCCCAATTTGCGCGCGTAGCCGACATCCAGCGCATGTTCTGCATCGACGAACGCGCAGATGCCACCCAGCTTTTGAGCCTGCGCCACCACGTGCAAGGCCAGCGTGGTCTTGCCCGATGACTCGGGACCGTAGATCTCGACCACGCGGCCGCGCGGCAACCCACCGACGCCGAGCGCAATGTCCAGCCCCAGCGAGCCCGTCGGCACGACGCGCACCTCGGGTGCGGGGATCTCGTCGCCCAGGCGCATGATGCTGCCCTTGCCGAACTGCTTTTCAATGGTGGACACGGCCAACTCGATGGCCTTGTCGCGGGCCGGATCCCGTTCACGCGATGCTGGCGCAGGCTTGGCGGATTCCGGCTTGCTGTGTTCATTCTTTTCGGGGGACACCATACGAGTCTCCTGCATCACTGGGAATGTCGGCGCGCAAGATCGAGAGCGAAGTAGGCCGCTGCCCGCCGGATGCGCGCGCGGTCGCCGCTGAAGAGTTTGCTGACGGCCTTGGTGGACTTGGCGCTGGCGAGGGCAAAACACACCGTACCCACCGGCTTGTCGCTCCCGCCCGACGGGGATGGGTCGCGCTCTTTCGCAGGGCCTGCCACGCCGGTGATGGAAACCGCGATGGTGGCACCGGTGACACGCCTCGCCCCTTCGGCCATCTCCTTGGCACAGGGCTCGCTGACCGCCCCAGACTCAGCGATGGTTGCGGCCTTCACGCCCAGGACATTGATCTTCACGTCGTTGGAGTAAGCCACCACGCCGCCCAGGAAGAAGTCGCTCGCGCCGGGTTCCGACGTGATCATCTGTCCTGCCTCGCCCCCCGTGCACGACTCGGCCAATGCCAACGTGGTGCCGCTTGTGCGCAGGGCCTGGCCCACGACCAGCGCGAAGGTTTCGTTGTCCGTGCCGTAGATGCCGGCGCCAATACGTTTGCGCAGGTCACGATCCACCTGCCCCAACAGCTCCTGGTTCTTGGCTGTGTCAGACCCGCGGATGACAACCTTGACATGGTTTTCGGGCGCGTCGGTCCGAAAGTGCAGAGTCGCATGGGGTATGTCTTCGAGTAGCTTGGCCAGCCGGTGGTCGATGTGCGACTCACCCATGCCGTAGACATGCCAGGTGCGCACCGCCGCGACGGGCACTCCCTGCGCAGCCATCTGGGCCCGCAGTCTGGGCGCCACATGGTCGAGGTAGATGCGTTCCATCTCGCGCGGGATTCCGGGGAGAAAGTAGATCGCGCAGCCCGCGAAGTGAACGACGAAGCCCGGCGCGATGCCGGCGCCGTTGGGCAGCGCTTCGGCGCCCTGGGGCACGCGCACCTGGCGCAAGTTGTTGGGCGTCAGCTCGAATCCGTGCGCGGCAAAGCGCTTCTTCATCGCCTCCAGCGAAGCACTGTGTGGCTCCGCCTCGACCCCCAGCAGTTCGGCTGCCACATCCACAGTGCGGTCATCCTCGGTTGGACCGAGCCCTCCGGTTACCACGACCACCGCAGCGCGATGCGCTAATTCTTCCAGAGCACGCCGCATGTCCGCGGCCTCGTCAGCCACGACCCGCTGTTCGCAAACATCCAGGCCCGCATCGAACAATCTTTCGGCAAGAAAGGTCGAGTTGGTGTTGGTGATCTCGCCGCGCAGGACCTCGTCCCCTATGGCCAAGATGGCCGCCATGTGAGGCGGCACGACGGTCGTCGCCGGCGCGGGAGAATGGTCGGCTGCTGGTCTTGCGAGCGGAGAGCTTGTGGCTGCAGNNGGAAAACGCTCTGGCAACACGACCGCGCCCGATCGCGCGCTCCGAGGTTGACAGGAGCGACGGACAACGCTCAACTGTATGGGCTGACTATGCACATCCGCTATGCTGCCAAGACGGATCCCGGGCTAAAACGCACCCACAACGAGGACTACTTCTGCCTCATCGAGGATGAGCAGCTCTTCTTGGTCGCTGACGGAATGGGTGGCCACGCCAGCGGCGAGGTGGCCTCAAAGATGGCCGCGGACGTAATCCGCGAGTTCTTCGCTCGTTCCAAGGATGACGACGCCACCTGGCCGTACAAGATGGACCGGGCGCTGTCGTTCCTGGAGAACCGCTTGGTGGTGTCCATCAAGCAGGCCAACAAGACAATCCACGAAGCCGCCACCCATGACGTGCGGATGACCGGCATGGGCACGACCGTGGTTATCGGTCAGATATTCGAGGACAAGTTCTACATTGCTCACGTCGGGGATTCGCGCTGTTATCGCGTCCGCGACGGCGTCGTCGAGCAACTGACGCGCGACCACTCGCTGCTCGAAGACTACAAAGAGGCTCGGCCGGGCATGTCAGAGGACGANNACGGTCCAGGTCGACATCACGGCCGCCGACGTCAAGGACGGCGACATTTTTCTGCTCTGCTCTGACGGGCTGTCGGGCATGGTGGAACCCCCGACTCTCCGCGACCTGCTCAAGGTGGGCTCTGACCTGGACGATGCCGCCCACAAGCTGGTTGAGGCGGCGAACCAGGCCGGTGGCACCGACAACATCACGGTGCTGGTGCTTGAGTGCCGGCTGAACTAGCCGGCAGGTCAATAACGAAGCGAGCCCCCCTCGCCGCCTCGGGATCGAGTTCGAGCGAGCCACCATAGGCTTCCACGATGGCGCGCGAGATCGACAAGCCGAGCCCGGTGCCCTGGCCGGGCGGCTTGGTGGTGAAGAAGGGGTCGAAAACCTTGCGGCGAAGTTCGCGCTCAATGCCGGGGCCCTCGTCACTGACGGCAATGCGCACCCGTCCCGCAACACTCTCACAGGTGACAGCGACGTGACCCTTGCCACCCATCGCATCGGCTGCGTTGAGCAAGAGATTGACCAAAACCTGGGTCATGCGTCCCTGGGACACCATGACCGTCGGCCAAGGACTTTCTTCCGGTGACACCGTTATGCGCACCTCGCGTAGACGGGCCTGGGGAGCCAGAAGAGCCTGCGCCGAGCGCACCACGGCAAGGGGATCGATGAGCGACGGCTCCTCATGGCTGGGGCGCGAGTACTCGAGCAAGTCGCGTATGATGCGATTGATCCGCTGGGTTTCGGCCTTGACCCGGTTGAGGGCATCGCGCCGTTCCGCGTCCGGCAAGGTTCCGGTTCCCGCCGCATCCGCGCGCAGGATGTCGACGTACCCCAAGATCGCAGCAAGCGGATTGCCGATCTCATGCGCCACGCCCGCCGCCAATTGCCCGACAGACGCGAGCTTTTCGGAACGAATGAGCTGCTCGCGCTGAGCCGCCAGCGACGAGGTCATCTGGTTGAAGGCGCGGGCCAGCGCCCTCAGCTCGGATGGGCCAGGCAGGTCGATGTGCTGGTCCCAATCGCCCACCCCAACCTGCGCCGTGGCCCGCTCCATTTTGCGCAAGGGCCGGACCACCATCTGGGTCAGCACGAAGTAGCCCAAGGCCAAGACCAGCAGCGCATCACCGCAGACAAGGCCCAGAAGCAGCCAGCCTGATCGCCTCAATACAACCTGTACCGGCGCGGGCGCGTCCAGAACCACGCGGGCCGCTCCGACGATTCGCCCCTTGACCTCAATGCCGGCGTACGCCAACAACTGCGTCGCGCCGCCGCCAGGCGAATCACGGTAATGGAACACAGGTGGAATCCCCGCCACGACACTGTTGACGATCGGCACGTCCACATCGCGGGCCACGCGCGGTGGCCAGGAGGCGATCACGCCACGGTCGGCCGACAGCACGGAGAACTGGATGCCCCCCGATCGTTCGGACAAGGAGGACAAGGCCGCCCGGAGCTGCTCCCGACTCTCGGGCGATGCGATCTCGGCTTGGCGGTCCACCACCGCCGACGCCATTCTCGCCGCGGCAGACGCCAACGTCACCGCCTCGGTCTCGCGATGAACGCGCAGGGTATTGCCGGCTGCCCACAGGGCGAGAAAGCCGGTGGTGAGGATCGCGACCAGCGTGACAGCGGCCAGCCCGAGCAGAATCTGGGCTCGCAGGCCGAACCGGCCCCTTCGCTTGCTATCGGGGAGGGCGACGCCTTGGCTGCTCACGCTGGTACCCACGATATCACCGGTGGGCGGGTGGCACCGATTTCCGGGGCTGGTGGGCCGGGGCCGGATCCGGGACCGGCATCCGGATCCGGTCCCGGCCACCGGATCTGGGACCGACTCGCCATCGCCCGAATTAGACTCCCAGCGCCACGGGACTTGGTACAATGGGTGTCTGAATGGCACAGAGCGCGACCCCGCCAACCACAGAGCCAGTCAAGTTCGACGAAATCCTGGCGCGCTTGCGCGTGCTGGTCGAACGCCTGGAGGGGGGCAACCTCCCCCTTGAAGAAGGACTGGCGTGCTTTGAGGAAGGCATCCGACTCTGCGGTCGCGGCGCCGAGCTACTGGACCAAGCGGAAAAGCGGGTGGAGGTCCTCTTGGCCACGGACGACGGGCCCCGTACGGCTCCTCTTGCGCCCCCCCCGGATCGCGAAGAGAACGAGTGAGCGATTTCGATCTGGATTTCTGGCTACGACCGCGGCGTGCCGAGATCGACGCTCTGCTCGCCACGCGGCTGGCGGCTGCGGCGTCCGGCGACGATCCGGGACGCCTGGTGGAGGCCATGCGCTACTCCCTGCTCGCGCCGGGCAAGCGGCTGCGACCGCTGCTTGTGGTCGCTGCGGCCGAGGCGGTTGGTCGCGACAGGGACGAGCCCCTGCGCCTCGCGGCGGCAGCGGTGGAGTTGGTTCACTGCTACTCGCTCATCCATGACGACCTTCCGGCAATGGATGATGATGACTTGCGGCGCGGACAGCCTACCAATCACAAGGTCTTCGGCGAAGCCATCGCCATCCTGGCCGGGGACGCCTTGCTGACTCTGGCGTTCGAGTGGCTGGCCGAGGCGGGCGCACTGGCGGGGGGCACGACCGGCGACCCTCTCGTCGCGCAACGCACCCTGCGTGCCATCGCCGCGCTGGCACGAGGTGCCGGCGTGTCGGGCATGGTGCGTGGCCAGGCGCGGGAGCTGGCGGAACCACAGGCCGAATCGTTGCAGGCCGTCGAGCGTCTGCACGCCGAAAAGACCGGTGCGTTGTTCCGAGCTGCCCTGGAGGTAGGTGCGGCGGTGGCAAACGCCGGGCCAGAACAAAAGGAGGCGCTGGTTCGATTCGGCGTACACTACGGCGTGGCGTTTCAGCACGCCGATGATCTTGCCGATGGAGATCATGTGACCACGCAAACCGAGGCTCACCATCGCCTACATGTGCTCGCGCAAGCGGCGCTTGACGCCCTTTCCCTATTTGATAGACGTGCCGAGCCGCTGCGCGCCTTTGCCCGTCGCCTCACCGGCGGTTAGCACTGTGATTGTAGCATCCATGAGGTACCCGACGTGACCTGGGACGACGTCACACGCGTGGAGGAGAAGCCACCAGGCTCAGTCAATGCTCCTTCCAAGCGCGACTGCGCCTGTCTGATCGTGCTGGCCGGAAGCGCCATGGGCGAGATGTACAAGCTCACCCGCGAGAAGACCGTGATCGGCCGCGGTCAGAAGGCTCAGGTACGCATGATCGACGACGGCGTGTCCCGCGAGCACTGCGAGATCATCATGGAGGGCGACAAGGCGGTGCTGCGCGACCTCGGATCCACCAATGGCACCTTCTGCCGGGGCACGCGCATCGAGAGCCAGGAGTTGGAGGACGGGGACAAGATCCTCGTGGGTTCGGGAACGGTTCTGAAGTTCACCTACCACGACAGCCTGGACGAAACCTTCCAGCGACAAATGTACGAATCGGCCTTGCGCGATGATTTGACCAAGGCCTTCAACAAAAAATACTTTACCGATCGCGTGGAGAGCGAGTTCGCCTACTCCTTCCGGCAGAAGACGTGCCTGGCGCTGGTGACCTTCGACCTGGACCATTTCAAGGAAGTGAACGACACCTATGGCCACCCGGCGGGGGACTACGTCTTAGCCGAGATGGCCGCCGCCGTACAGGCCATCGTGCGTGTGGAAGACGTGTTTGCGCGCGTGGGCGGTGAGGAGTTCTCCATCATTTGTCGAGGAGCCGACATCGCGCAAGGCCGGGTCATCGCCGAACGGGTACGGCAAACGGTTTCCAGCCACCCCTATGTCTTCGCTGGAAAGAACATCCCCATCACGGTCAGTGCAGGGGTCGCAGCCATCCAGGACGCCCGTATCGTAGATGCCCAGGGGTTCATCGCAGCGGCGGACCATGCCCTATACGAGGCCAAGCGCACGGGTCGCGATCGCGTCTGTCTGTGGCGATAGGCGACAAGCGAGAACGCGTGTACATGAGCTCTCTGGCTTTCTTTGACCCCCAGCTTGGCGTCTATACCGTCATCGGGCTGATCCCGAACCTTCTCATTATCCTGTGGGCGGTCGCGCGCTTGAGCCACGACCTGCGCCTGCTCAAGCAGAAAAACGCCATGCTGGAAGACGATATCAACCTGCTTGACCAAAGCATCAGCCACCTCACGATCGAGTTTCAGGCCATCCGTCAGATCGAGAACCGCAAAGCCGGGTTGTCTGACAAGACATCCGCCCCGGAGCCCGGCAAGGCGCCCTAGTAGCCCAAAAGTGCGCACGCAAATACTCTCTGGCGCCGCCCTGCTGGCGCTGTTCTTCCCTCCCCGCGCTGTCCTTGCCGTCGAGCCACCAGAGGGAGGCGGGGCTGCCGTCGCCGAGGCGCGTGGTGAACAAGCCACTCCAACCACCGCCCGCGCACCGGTTCCGTTTGACAAGCGCTGGCTCGAGCCATTTTTCGCCTCGGGACCGGCCCGCGCCGGAGCCGAACTTTTCCACGCTGGCGACTTTGCGGCCTCCACGCAGCAGTTGGTACGCGCGCTGGCGGCGACGTCCAAGGACGCGCGCGAGCGCAACCAGGCCCGCTTTCTCCTGGCCTTGGCGCAGATGAATCTGAATGCCTGGCAGGCTGCGGGAGATCTCTTCGAGGATCTGTGGTCCAGCTACCCGGTGCTGGCTCCCTATCACGCCAGCTACGCGGCCCGCTGCCGGCTGCGCCGAGGCGATCCTGAAGGCGCGCTCATGTGGGCGGCCCGTGTGGCTGGGCACACGGTGCCCGAGGCCGAGGCCGTGTTGGTCAAGATTGATGCCTTGATAGCCACCAAGCGCTGGTCCGAGGTGGAAAGCGAAGCCGAAGCTTTTCTCGACCGTTTCCCATCCGGGCCGCGCCGGGCAGAGGCCAAGTTTCGCCTCGCCGAGGCCATGCAGCAGCTGCAGCGCCCGGCGCAGGAAATCGCGGGGCTCCTCCGGCGCATCTGGGCCGAAGCCCCGCAAGAAGCCTGGGCCACGCGGGCCGACGAGAACTTGCAGGCTCTGGCCAAATCAGCCCCACCTGCCCTAAAGACCACGCTGGTGGCTCCCAGCGCCGAAGAATGGGCCACGCGGGGCATGGGCTTGTTCGACAAGAACCAGAACGCTGCCTCCGAAGCAGCCTTTGCTGCAGCCTTGACGGCGACCGGGCTCGACGCCGCCACTGAGTGCGTGGCGCGCTTTCACCGCGCCCAGTCGGTGTGGAAGCAGCGCCAACGCACGCGCGCGGCACCGCTCTTTGCCGAAGCCGCGGCCGCGTGCCAGCACGCGCAGAACCGCGACCTAGTGGTACGCTCACTCTACCAAGGTGCGCGCAGCCTGGCTTCAGCTGGCGAGCGTGAGAAAGCCCTCGCTCTCTACGCCCGCATCGAGTCGGAGTTTGCCGAGCACCGCTTCGCCGACGACGCCCGTTTGCGTGCCGCCGAGGTGCTGATTGACGGGGGCGACAATGAGGGAGCCGAAGCGCGCCTGCGCGATCTGCCCGACCGCTATCCCAACGGCGATGTAGCCAGCGAGGCCCTGTGGCGACTGGCCTTGGCAGCCTGGCGCGCGGGTGACCTCAACAAGTCCCTGCACTGGCTCGACGAAAACCTTCGTCGGTTTCCGCGGGAGGAGATCTACTACGCCGCAGGCCGGACCCACTACTGGCGAGGTCGCATCTTCGAAAAACAGGGCGCCCAGGACGAGGCCCGACAAGCCTACGCGCGAGCGGTGCGAGAGTATCCCCTTTCCGTCTACGCGCTGTTCGCGCTCGAGCGAATCCGACTCCGCTTCCCCCAGACGAGGGCCGGCCTGTTGCGCGAGTTGCGGCCTTCTCTTCCAACCGAGAAGAAGCAATCTCCGTGGGACTTTCGGCCCCAGCCTCTCTTTGCCGAACCGGGCTTCCTGCGCGCGGTCGAGTTGGCCCGTCTGGGTCTGGGCAGCGACGCCCGCCGCGAACTGGCCCATCTGGGCTTGGCCCTTTCTGACCACGCACAGGAGTCCCCAGTCGCCGCGAATACCCCTTCACGAGAAGACGGGTACTGGATCACCGCGATCCTTCTCGACCGTGGCCGGCTCTGGAACGCCTCTCATGCCATTCCCCGGTACACCCTCACGGCGTACCAGTTCACGTACCCCACGGATGCGCGCCGCGACGCCCAGTGGCGNNCTGGCGTATCCGCGTGCCTTCCCCGAGCTGGTGAGCAAGAACAGCAAGGCCAACCGCGTGCCCGAGTCCCTGCAACTCGCCATCATGCGCGAGGAGAGCGCCTTTTCCCCGAAGGCTGAGTCCTTTGCCAACGCCCTTGGGCTGACTCAGATGCTGGTGCGCACAGCTCAGCGGTTTGCGAACGAACGCCTGACACGCGAGACGCTGCTGGACCCGTCCAAGAACCTGGAAGTGAGCTCGCGTTTCCTGGCGTTCCTGCTGGACCACTTCGGCGGAGCCTTGCCCCTGGCCATCGCCGGATACAACGCGGGAGAGGCCGCGGTGGATCGTTGGCTGCGCGAACGCGGTGCTTTGGAACTGGACGAGTTCATCGAGACAATTCCCTACGACGAAACCCGCAACTACACCAAACGCGTGCTGGCTTCAGTGTTTGCGTATTCGTGGCTTTATCTGCGTGACCAACCCGTGCCTGCCCTTTCCTTCTCCCTGCCCCGGGCCGAAAACAAGAAGTCCGAGGCCAAGAAGGGAAAGTAGCTGACTACTGATTGTCGGGCGATTCCCAGCACAGATCGGCCAGCGTGCGCGGTAGCGGTAGCGGTAGCG
>PMIX01000103.1:18314-26058 GCA_003158395.1 Myxococcales bacterium
GCCGCGCTTCTCCGACGGGGGTTCGACCTTCTCGCCGCCCGCGGCGGCAAAGGCGCGCAGGGCTTCCTCCTGCTCTCGTGAAAGTGACGCTGGCACCACCAACCTGAGATGCACGATCAGGTCGCCGCGTCCACGTTCCTGCAAACGGGGCAAGCCCTGGCCGCGCAGAACCACCGTCTCGCCCGATTGCGTCCCTGGCGCGAGCGCGACATCGACCTCGCCCTCCAGGGACTGCGATTTCACTGTCGCCCCCAGCGCTGCTTGAGGAAAAGAGACAGCGGCCTCCGTGTGCAAATCGGCGCCATCGCGCTCAAAGCGCGGATCGTCCGCAACGCGGAGGTGGACGTAGAGGTTTCCCGGATGGCCGCCCCCCGGCGCCCCTTCGCCTCGTCCTGCCAATCGCAGAGTGGAGCCATCCTCCACTCCCTGGGGCACGCTGATTTGCAGACTCTCTTCCGCGACCCGCAGGCCGCTTCCGCTGCATGAAGGGCAGGGCTTGCGCACGACCGAACCCTCGCCCCGACAGACGGGACAGGTGGTGGAGATCATGAGAAAGCCTTGCGTGTGCATGACTTGACCGCGACCCCGACACTGCGGACAGGCTTCCCGCGACGCCCCCTGCGCGGCGCCCGATCCGCCGCAATCCCGGCAGACAGCGCGCCGTTGCACCCTGACATCCTTGGTCACGCCGGTCGCCACCTCGGCCAGCGTCAACTGAACCTGCGTCTCGATGTCAGCTCCCCGCCCGGCGCCATGACCCGGACCACCGCCAAATCCGCCGCCAAAAAGATCGCCAAAGATGTCGGAGAAGGCCGAGAAGATGTCGTTCACGCTGCCAAAACCACCGCCGAAACCACCCCCACGTGGCCCCTCGTGACCGTAGCGATCGTAGAGCGCGCGCTTTTCGGGGTCGGAGAGGACCTGATAGGCCTCGGACGCCTCTTTGAAGCGCGCCTCGGACTCCTTGTCGCCGAGGTTCCGGTCTGGGTGGAGCTCGAGGGCGAGCTTGCGGTAGGCCCGCTTCAACTCGGACGCATCAGCTTGGCGGGATACGCCGAGCACCTGGTAGTAGTCTTGCTTTTCACTCACGGGGACGATGGGCTAGCGTACATGAAAACCGTCCCGCCGCCACACGCGGCCCTCGCGGCTGGCTGACCGGGCGTGGGGATGACCGCATCCGGCAGATTGATGGCTTTGCGGTCCTTCACGTCTTGTCGGCGGCCGCATGATACTGGATACTGGCCTTCGTGCCGCATCAGTCTGTCGCCGCCTCATCTGCCTCAGATCGCCCTCGCGCTCGGCGAGTGGGGCAGGAGTAGTCGCCTTTGCCCCGTCGGTTTCCAGACGACCCCGCGGCGTGGCAGGCGCTGAACACCCGGTATCTCTTCCGCCAGCCGCCCTGGCTGGTGCTCCGCCACCAGGGTTTTCGCCTGCCCGGTGGGCGCGAGATTGCCGACTACTGGATCTCCGAGTACCCGCCCTGGGTCAACGTCGTTGCGGTGACGGCGGCTGACGAGGTGGTCTTGATCCGACAGTACCGTCCTGGCCTGGGCGATGTGCACTACGAGATCCCGGCCGGGGTTGTCGACCAAGGCGAGGACATCGGGGCCGCGGCCCGGCGTGAGCTGGCTGAGGAAACCGGCTACGGAGACGGTCGTTGGTCGGTGCTGACCCGCCTCTCGGCCAACCCCGCCCTGCAGGACAACATCACCACGTCCTATCTTGCCGAAGGCGTGGTCCCGCTCGGCCGTGCCCAGCCCGAGGCGACCGAGGATCTGCGCGTTCACCTCGTGCCGCTGGCCGAAATCCCCGGTCTGATCGACAGCGGCGACATGATCCAAGCCCTGCACACCGCACCCCTGCTGCGTTACCTGCTGCGCCGGCGCGCATGAAGTTCGCGCGGGGCTTCGGGAAAACCGGCCTCACTGCCAGCAGTCGTACACCCGGGGGTTGGTGTCGCCCTGCCCGGATATCAAGTTGGTACAATAGGACCCGGAAAGTACGACCTCGCTGGACGTGACGTCGAACCTCCACCCCCCTTGCTGACCGCTGGGATCGAGCGGAACGGGATCACCGCCGTGGGTGAAGACCACCACCTGAGTGGGGTTTTCGGGTTGGCGCGTCAAAGAAAACCGGCACACGTTCACCTCCACCGCAGTCATGATGGCCTCGAGTTTCCCTTTCAGGTCCGCCTGGTCGGTCGCCGCCACGAACTGCGGCGAGTTGCCGGCAAAGCTCGATGCGCTGGCAGCCGCGATACTGGCGAGGCAGTTCGTGCTCTGGGCGTCGTTGTTGAGGGAGACGATGAATGTCTGCACGCCGAGGTTCGTCAGCTTGGTAGCCTCATCGCCCGCCAGGCTGCAAAACGAAGCATCGGTGGCAGCGTCGCCCGCGCAGGTCGGATCCTGGCCGGTAATGAGCAACACAAACTGGGACGCGCTTCCTTGTCCTTCGTCGGCGTACCACTGGCGGCATTTCTGCAAGGCCAAGTGAGAAGGTGAATCACTGCTCGCGAACTGGCAGCCCGGATCGCCTGAACCGCATGCCAGCTGCGCCTGGATGCTGGCCGAATGGAAAAATGCGGGCGGAGGGGAAACCTGGCCCGGACAGCACGTCCCCTGGTTGCAGTCTTTCGACGATGGGAACTGCTCGAGGCCGAATTGGATACTCGGATGAGCGCCGGTGGCCTCCACGATCGCCTCTTGAGCCGCCTGCAACCTGGTGGCCGAACCGAACGCCTTCTGCATGGATGTAGAGCGGTCGAGGGCAATGATCATCTCGACCTGGTTCTGCCGCACGTTGAAGCTGAAGTTCGAACATCCATCTCCACGATTGAACCCCCGCCTGTCACTCGGACTGGACTGGTCGATGGATGCATCCGGGTCTTGCGCTCCGCCCGTTTCATCGGAACTCCCCCCGGCATCCCCAGCCACCCAAGGCAGCCCAATGTGATAGGTGCACGACAGCCCGGTGATGACCAGAAGCCACGAGGTACTCGCCGGCGGCCGGCCTGGTCGCGTCACCCCAGTCGCCTTCACGGTGCCCCGCGCACTCTCGCAGCCAGCTTGGCCACCTCGTCGCGACGCTCGCTATTCGGATAGCGCGCCAGGAAAGCCTCCGCCTCGGCAAGCGCCGCGGCCTTGTCGCCGACCCTGGCCAGGGTTTCCAAGATTGACAGGTCCGCCTCCGCCCGCAGTAACCCCCTGGGGAAGCGCGTCCGGTAGGCCACCCACGCCGCGACTGCCGCCTGAGGCCGGTGCAGGCCATCACGCAAAACGCGACCCACCTCATAGGCCGCATTCTCGGCCGCTGGCCCCACGCCTTTTGTACAGTGAGTCAGCATGGCGAGCGCGTCTTCCGGACGGCCCTCGCCCAGCGCCGTCCGCGCCTCCGTCAACTCCACACTCCCCGGGCCATTGGCGACCCGCGCCGGACCGTCCTCAGAAGACGCGCGTCGTAGAGACGCACCCGCCAGGGACGGCCGGCGTCCGAGCGTCGGGGACGCTATCCCGCGAATGGGTCCAGCCCACGAATCCCCCTCGACCAGCCGAACCGACCGAGCGCCACGCCACACTTCGACGACGCCTTCCTCGACTTCCACGGAAACGCGATCATCGCCCACGCCCACGTGAAACTTGGTCCCCACGACGGATATGAGATATGGCCCGGCGGAAACCGCAAACCGTTCTCCCGGCGCCTGATGGGGCACCTCGAACCTGGCCTGGCCTCGCTCGACGGAGGGCCGACGTTCCGCATCCCAGCTCAGAACAGAATTGGCATCGAGCTCGACTCCGGCACCACCAGCCAGTGCCACGCGGGCCGGCTTTCGACCGGTTCGCACCGGCGTGGCAGACGAAACCTGGGGTGCAACCTGGGGAACCACCGAACCAGGCTGGGACGCCGACGCAACTGCAGGAGCGACCCGCTTTGCCGCCACTGACGAAGGGGTGGGACGCGTGGCTGGGACCACCCACAGCACGGCCACCACACTCACAGCAACCAACGCCCCGACAAGAGCCGGGAGAGCCAACGACCTTGCGCGACGCGCTGGCAAGTCTTTGCCCGACGGCAAGCCTTCGAGGCGGGACCAGACCCGACGCCGCGCCACCTCGTCCCCGGTCCGCTGGCGCGCAGCTTCCAGGACCTCGCCAAGCCATCTCTCCGTGTCGTCCGCTCTCTGTTGTTCAAGCCATTTCATGTCGTTATCCTCCGCGCCGCCTTGACGAGTTCCGCCCGGGCATGGCGCAGCCGGGACCAGACCGTGTTGGGAGGACATCCCATCACTATGGCGATTTCGTTCACACCCAATCCCTCAATCTCGAAGAGGACGAGGACCATCCGTTTCTTGGGTGACAACTTGTCCAGCAGCCGATCGAGCAGCCGCAAATCGGATGCCTTTTCGGCAGGGTCGTCCTGGGGCTCGGGCTCGGCCTCATGCCAGGGTAGAAGCGAGAGAAACGAACGCATGCGTCGCCGCCGGCCCAGGTGAGAGGCGTGGCGCGCAGCAATTCGATAAATCCAGGTCGATAGCTGGGCGTCCCCTCGAAACTGCTTCAGGCCGCGGTAAACCGCGATAAACACGTCCTGGGCGGCATCCTCGCGTTCCTCGGGTGGCACGCCAAGCGCGCTGAGGAAACGAAAAACCGGCTGCGCGTAGCGCTCATAGAGCGCCCGCGATGCAAGGGTGTCCCCGTTGCGAAAACGTTCGACCAATGCCTTGTCTTCTGCAAGCGGTCCTGGTTGCTGGCTTCCCGCAGGATTCTGTTGGCTCATGTTCACCGGCGACGCGTGGGTTCCTCGTAAGCTTACCTTGTCTTTGGGAGTTAGTGGCCCTGGTCCAACTGCTTCGTCACCGAAGCGACATACCTAGAGCAAGCCCCGCGTCACCAAAGACGCGAGGAGTTGAAAATATGGTTCCGTTGCCAGGACTTAGATCGTCATACACATAACGCCATCCGGCTACAGCGACATCGAGAAAAAGACGAGCGAAAAGGCGCCTTCCCAGAGGTACCTGCATGCCTCCGGCTAGCGCGCCCGCGAGCACAAAGCGGGTATCCCAATGCACGGTTGTCTGGGCCCTCGCTCCGAGAATCCAGCAATCGAGCAGCCCGGCCAGGCCTAGCTGAAGTTCCACGCTGGATGCCGCACGCCTCCACATGAGCTCCAGGCCTGAGGGAATACGTGTCACATCGCCGCGGCCGCCCGTCCAGTGGTGCAAGGTCCAGCCCGAAATGCCGCCCCACAGGCGGACCAAGAGGCCGGTATCCATGCGCGCGCCCAGCGTCCGAGCCACGGAGAGTCGTAGGTCATAGGCTTCCAGGCCAGTGATCTGGTTGGCAAGTCTCTGGGAGATGCCAAGAGAGATGTCCCATCTGGCCCACGCGCGGAGCGGGGAGTCGGGAACCACCGGAGAAGGCGCCGGAGCAGGGGCTGGCGGTGCCACCCGGATCGCAGGACTCTCGCCGGCGGCTTCTGCTTCTGGCAGCTCGATTTCCTGAAGATAGCGCTGGACAATGATGGCCACGGTGACTGAGAGCGCGGCGCAGTCGCGCACCTGCGTGGTACCGGGCCTAGACAATGTCCGGAACAACCGCAGCCTCCCCTGCTGGTCAATCAGGGAAAAACTTGGCTCTTGGGGCGTTCCTGGCGGCGGCAGTACCAGGGTCAAGGCAGACCCTGAATCAGGTCCGCGCGCATCCAGCACGCCCGGCGCACGTTCCGACAGAGCAGCCGACACCTGGCGCGCGGACGGACAGCCATCCTCTGGCCCGGGCGCGACCAGCACCGATACGGCTGGCAAAGTTAGGAGAGCGAAGAACGGCTGCACGAATTGGCTATCTTACTATCGAAGCCACTCGAGCGCGTCACCTGCAGTCAGGCGCGGTGCCGAGGAGGGGACCTACCGTGCGATTTCTTCGACAAAATAGGCGTTGCGATGACGGGCGTTGGGAAGATGCGAGTCCCAACAACCCGGCGAGCAGAACACCAGCTTGATCTTGCCAGAGTTGCATGTGGAGACAGAGCAGCGAATCACTTTGGCGCCCAGGGCAATGGGCCTGCGGCACATAGAGCAAACAAAAGCCGGCGTGGATGTCATCAGCCAAATCCTCTACCACGTAGAAGAAGGCGTCGACTACAGAGGATCCTGTTCAAGTCGCCTTGCCCTGCTTCAGCGATCCACCTGCCCCTGGCGTGCTGCCGTGCGCGTGAACCAGTACGGGCAAGGTTACCGGTTTGTCATGGCCCGCGCATCGGCCTTGGCCTCGGCCTTGCTCTCCAGCGGAATGCGCATGCCGTAGAACGACCGGCGCACGAAGTAGAAGGCGACCAGCAGGAAGCCCGCCGCAAGGGCGCCGCGGAGTCCATCATTCTTGAGCTGGACAGCCAGCTCGACCGCCAGCAGGCCGAAGAGGGTGGTGAACTTGATGACCGGGTTCATGGCCACGGACGAGGTGTCCTTGAAGGGGTCGCCCACGGTGTCACCCACCACGCACGCGGAGTGCAGCTCGGTGCCCTTTTCGTTCAGCTCGGTCTCGACGACTTTCTTGGCGTTGTCCCAGGCGCCGCCGGCGTTCGCCATGAAGATGGCTTGGTACAGGCCGAAGAGCGCGATCGAGATCAAGTAGCCGATGAAGAAGAAGGGCTCCACGCAGGCAAAAGCCAGCGTGCTGAAGAACACGGTGAGGAAGATGTTGAACATGCCCTTCTGCGCGTACTTGGTACAGATCTCCACCACCTTCTTGCTGTCGCTGACCGACGCCCTTTCATTGCTTTCCAGCTTGATGTTCTTCTTGATGAACTCGACCGCGCGGTAGGCGCCGGTTGACACGGCCTGAATCGAGGCGCCGGTGAACCAGTAGATGACGGCACCGCCGGTGACCAGGCCGAGCAGGAAGGGCGCGTGCATGAGCGAGAGATGGTCGAGGTTGCTGGTCAACTTGTCAGTGAGCATCATGATGATGGAGAAGATCATGGTGGTGGCGCCCACCACTGCGGTCCCGATGAGCACGGGCTTGGCCGTGGCCTTGAAAGTGTTGCCCGCGCCGTCGTTCTCCTCCAGCATCTTCTTGGCATTTTCAAAGTCGGGATCAAAGCCAAAGTCCTTCTTGATCTCCTCCTTGATGTTGGGAACGCTCTCGATGAGCGACAGCTCATACACCGACTGGGCGTTGTCGGTGACCGGACCGTAGGAGTCGACCGCGATGGTCACCGGGCCCATGCCCAGGAACCCGAAGGCCACCAGACCGAAGGCGAACACCGCCGGCCCTATCATGAGCACGTCCAGACCCAGCGTGCTGACCGTGTAGGCGATGGCCATCAGGCCCACGATCACCATGCCCATCCAGTAGGCAGAAAAGTTGCCGGCCACTAGGCCCGAGAGCACATTCAGCGACGCACCACCCTCGCGCGAGGCAGTCACGACTTCCTTGACGTGAGCGGACTTGGTCGAGGTGAAGATCTTGATCATCTCGGGGATGAGTGCGCCGGCCAACGTGCCGCAGGTGATGATGGTGCTCAGTTTCCACCACAGCGCCTTGTCATGGTTCAGCTCGGGGATGAGCAGGTACGACACCACGTAGGTCGAAACCATCGACACGATCGACGTGACCCACACGAGCTGAGTCAGCGGCTGTTCGAAGTTCATCTTCTTCACGTGGCCGAAGCGGGCCTTCACGATCGCTTCGTTGAGGAAGTACGACAGACCACTCACGATCACCATCATGATGCGCATCACGAAGATCCA
>PMIX01000289.1 GCA_003158395.1 Myxococcales bacterium
GGCGCGCAGTTTCCCGGCTTCTCATGGCCGATGAGCAGTGCCGAGGGGAGCCTGGTCTCTCGCTCCTGGCGCGAGGCCCTGTTCTGCGAAACCACCTCTCTCAAAGAGTTAGTGGGTGCGGCCTTGCCCCCCTTCATACTCGCGGCAACCGCGCGTCTGATCGGCGAGCGCGACTTTGCGTGCGTTCCCGCGCTCGGCAGTACGCGCAACTACGGCGTCCTTCTCTTCGAGAAGGAAGGAACCCAGCCGTTCAACCGCCAGCAACGTGAAGTGCTCCTGCGCTACGCCCGGCGCATTGGTGAGATCCTCGAAAACGACCTCATGGGACAGAGCCAGACGCTCTTCGACCAGCTCCCCAGCGACGAACCCGACAGCCTCCTGTTCGACGCGCGCGGCGATTTGCGCGGCCACGGCCCGCGTGGCGGTGCAGCCATTGAGCGGGTCTTGCGAGACGACGAGCTTGTGCGATCAATCAGCGCGAATGTCCGCGCCTTTCTCGATGGGCCGGAGGCTCAACGCAAACGCAGCCTGGATCTCGACGGCGAGCTCCGCATCGCGCTGTCGCGCCTCGATTTCGACGGCGCGCAGGGCGTTTTGTGCGCGCTCTCGTCGCCCCGGCAGGCAGCGTCGTCACTCGAAAATCAGCTCGTGCGCCTGACCCTCGGCGATCCGGCACCCGCGCTCTTTGTGGATCCGGAGCGTCTGGTTACCTCGTGCAATCCTGCCACGGCGCAGCTTCTGGGCTACGAGTCTGGGGCGCTCACCGGCCAGCCCATCGGCGCGCTCTTCTCAGCGCCCGACGAGGTCATGGACATTCTCAGCCATCAGACCCTGGATCCGCAGAGGGCCTATTCCGAGCGGGCCACGGTGGTGCGCCGACGCGACGGATCGCTGGTCCCGGTGCGCGTCGAGGCACTCCTGCTCGCCGACGACTTTCACCAACTGGTTGGCTTCTTGCTCGTACTGCGCGAGCCAGCCAAGCGGGATTCCGACCATCTTGTGCAACAGGAGCGCCTCGCCACCATGGGGGAGATGGCGGCCCATCTTGCGCACGAGATTCGCAATCCCCTCGTCGCAATCGGCGCCACCCTCGAGAGCCTCATCCGCGAGCCCGAAACCGCGGTCAGCCAGCGCGCGATCCTGGCTGCTCTTGTGAAAGAGATCGTGCGTATGGACATGACTCTCAAAGACTACCTCGCGGCACGACGCGAGATGGCCGTGACCCAGGTGCGCGTCGGCGAGCTGGTAGACGAGGCGCGCCGCTTGCTTGCCGGCGCCCATCGCCTGGCCGGCAAGACCATCTGCTGTCAAGTGGATCCAGACTTGACAATTGAAGCTGACTACGAGGCCATGAAGCAGGTCGTGTTCAATCTCCTGCTCAACGCACTCGAGGCTACCCCCGCCGCGGGTGAGGTCACGTGTCGCGTCGCCCAGAGTGGCTTCGAGTTGGCCATCACCGTCGAGGACCGCGGGCCAGGTTTGCCTGCGAGCGCCGCGGACTGCTTGCGCCCCTTCTTTACCACCAAGAAGAACGGGACCGGCCTGGGACTGGCCGTGTGCCAAAAGATCGCGCGCGCCCACGGCGGCTTCGTCGATCTAAGAAATCGCGATGGAGGCGGGTGCCAGGCGAGGGTGGTCCTCCCCACGCGTCGCAGCGTGATCGACGGTGCTGCATGAGTCAGCCCTTCCGGGCCTTGGTCGTCGACGACGAGGATCTCTACGCCCAAGCCATTGAGCGCGAGATCAGCCGCCAGGGCATCTTCTGCGATCTGGCGTACAACTGTCGCGAGGCGCTCGAATTCGCCGCGAGCCGCCAATATGGCGTGATTCTCCTCGATCATCGCCTGCCGGACGACGACGGCATTCGCATCATCCCTCAGCTTCTCGCGCAGCAACCTGACGCAGCGCTTGTCATGATGACGGCGTACCAGACCATCCCCAACGCCGTGCAGGCGATTCGTCACGGCGCCGAGGACTACATCGTCAAAGAGGCCAGCCTCGCCCCCATTCTCGAGCGGGTACTCGAGCTGCGCCAGCGCGCCCAACTCCGCGAGGAAGCGCTTGGCACCGCCGATGCCAAGTGTCAGGGACTCCTTGGTTGCTCGCGCGCGATGCGACTCGTCATCGACGAGCTGAGCAAAGTGGCCGTGGCCAAGGACACGACGCTGCTTCTGACGGGGGAAACGGGCGTTGGCAAGGAAGTGGCGTGTCGTTTCGTCCATTCCCTGTCGCGCCCCGCCGGCTCGCCCCTGGTCGTGGTCGACTGCCTCGCCTTGCCCGAGAATCTCGCGGAGAGTCTGCTCTTCGGACACGAGCGCGGCGCCTTCACCGGCGCGCAGGAGTCACAGATAGGCGCTTTCGAGGAAGCCCGCGACGGCACGGTTCTCCTCGACGAGATCGGCGATATGGAACAGGGTCAGGGAAAGCTCCTACGCGTACTCGAGAGCCGCACCTTTCGCCGGCTGGGATCCAGTCGTGAGATTCCGCTTAGGGCCCGCGTGGTCGCCGCTACCAACCAGGACCTGTCTGCCCTGGTGCAAGCGGGCCGCTTTCGCCAGGATCTCTTCCAACGGCTTGCGGTCTTCCCGATCCGCATCCCGCCCTTGCGCGAACGCGGGGACGACATTCTGCTCTTGGCGGAGCACTTCCGCATCCTCTACGGTGAGCGCCTGAACAAGCCCACAGAGCCATTGACCGCGGAGGTCAACGAAGCCCTCTTGGGCTACGCCTACCCCGGCAACGTGCGCGAGCTCAGGAACATCATCGAGCGCGCCGTGATCTTGACGGAATCGCCGCGCATTGAGCTCAGACATTTGCCCCAGCGTGTGCTCACCCTGGGCGGCAAGGAATCTTGGGCACCTACCCGGCCTGTCGAGGTTGTGCCGGGCGTCGATTCCCTGGTCGACGTCGAGGTGCGTATGATCCGTCAGGCGATGAGGCGCGCTGGTAGCGTCCGAACAGAGGCGGCAAAGCTCCTCGGCATCAGTCGCTATCAGCTCTTGCGTCGCATGCGGAAATTCGGCATGAAGGCGGAGTCCGAGAAGAGTCCCGACAACGACTCATGAGAAGAGCTTGAGCCTGTGAAACATGACCACCCATCGTGATCTCGCCGACCAATCGAGCACCCTCCGATCGCGTCCCGCACGAAGCCGCGCAAAGGACGGCTCTACCGGACGTGAGCCCGGTGCGATTCCGTGGAAGAAGTTCAGCGGGCGCATCAGCTACTCGTCATGCAACGAAGATTCCCGCAGTGAGCTCAAGGCGCTGCGGCTCGGCGCCGGGAAACGCGTGTTCTGCATCACCGCCGGTGGAGGACGCGTACTCAACCTGCTCTACGATCATCCCCAGGAGATCCTCGCGGTCGACGTGAACCCGACGCAGAACCATCTCCTCGAGCTCAAGATCGCGGCCATGCGAGCACTCAGCTATGAGCCCTACCTCGCATTTCTCGGCGTGCGGCGGGCGCGCGATCGTCTCAAGGTCTACCAGGGCTTGCGGCCGGCCCTCTCCCACGCCGCGGGAGCCTACTTTGATGCGCACCCAGAGCTCGTGCGGCGTGGTGTGCTCTTCCAGGGGAGCCTCGAGCGCTTTCTCGTCCATGTCTCGCGGATCTCGCACGCGGTGCGACCACTTTGGATCAGGCGGCTGTTCAAATTCGACGATATCGCAAAACAGCGCCACTTCCTCGACGGGTGGAACACACGCGCATGGCGCTTTGTCGGTGAGATGCTATGCCGCCGTTCCTTTCTCGAGCTGTTCTCGCGCGATCCGGGTTTCTGGCGCTTCGTGCCCCCCGAGGTTCCGCTGCATCGGCACATCTTCGATCTCATGCACCGATACCTGTGCAACCACCTCGCGCGCGAGAGTCATCTTCTGCAGCTCGTCTTCTTTGCGCGTTACATCTACGAGCCCGCGATGCCGATCTATCTTCTGCCGGGATCGTTTGAGCGCATCCGCGAAGCCCTCAAGGCGACGCAGGTCACCATCGTGACGGCGCCAGCCGCCGCCGCGCTCGCCGACGTCGCCGACCGCAGCTTCGACGCCTACTCGATCGCCGACGTATCCTCATACCTCAGCGAAGCCGATTTCGGCACCCTCATGGATGAGATCATGCGAACCGCTCGCGCCGAGGCGCGGCTCTGCTCGCGCGGCATCTTCGTGCATAGGCCGCTGCCCCCCGACCACGTTCATCGCGTGCGGCGCGACCACAACCTCGAACGCCGGCTCTCCTTCGACGATGTCGCGATGGTCCACGAATTTCTGGTCGGCACGCTGTAGATAGAATCTCTCCGGCCCCAAGGCGGCCGCCGTCGTCCTTCCCGCGCACCTGTATCTGTTTGAATCGCCCCAGGACCGGAATGCCTTTGTCGGGCGTCACGCCCAAACCAAAGCAATTGAGCCATTTGCGAGGGGGTATGGCGCTTCTTGATGCCTCACGGTTCTACCGCAAAGCGCTGCCCTTGCGGAGGACACAGCTCGGCACACCGAGAGGAGCCAGCAATGCGAATGACAACGAACGATCACCTGGCCGGCGCTGCAACGGTTGCATGGCCCAGGGGCCGCAATCGCGGGAACATGTTCAGCGAGCTGATCTGTGCATTCATGATTGCCTTGGTCTGCGGCTGCACGAATTCCACCAATAGCCAACCCGGGCCGGCTCAGACCGCAGGAACCGGTGGAAGCGGCGGGATATCCGTTCCTCTCGCCTCGGGCGGCTCTAACTCGGCACGTGACAACACCGGCACTTCAGGCTCGCTGCCCAGCAACGCCGGCGGCTCGAGTTCGGTGCCTGGCAACACGGGCGGTTCAAGCTCGCTGCCCGCCAGCGGCGGCGGCTCGAGTTCGCTGCCTGGAAGCACCGGCGGTTCAAGCTCGGTGCCTGGCAACGCCGGCGGTTCCAGCAGGACGGGCGGCTCCAGTTCGGTGTCTGGCAGTACCGGCGGCTCAAGCTCGGTGCCCGGCAACACCGGCGGGTCGAGCAGGACGGGCGGCTCCAGTTCGGTGTCTGGAAGCACCGGCGGTTCAAGCTCGCTGCCTGGCAGCGCTGGCGGGTCGACCGGCACGGGAGGGACGACATCCGCAACGGGTGGCTCCACCAGCAAGGGAGGCACCACGGGCGCTGTCGGGGGCACCGGAGGATCGAGCGGCGGCTCAGCGACCGGCGGCGTTGGTGCCTCTGCTGGCGGCAACGGCGCCAGCGCTGGGGGCAGTGGAGGAGCGGCCACCACCAGCCTGGTCATGCCGCCGGTTCGCGATACTGCGTCGAAGGTCCCCATCTCGAGTGCCCCCGGGTACACAGTAGAGGGCAACTACCCCTACGGGCCGCTGACCGCTCAACGCCTCGACATCATCTACCCGACCAGTGCCGGCCCCAAGGGGACCCAGGTCCTGCCCATGGTGATCATGTTCCACGGCGGCGCCTGGGTTCACTCGTATACCAACGACTACGGTTCTGGGAAGGACCACATGTCGACGTTCTTCGACCGCTTCTTGGCGCACGGATTCATGGTGTGCAACGTCGAGTACCGGGTCAACGACGGTACCGTCGACGGCGCGCCTGCGCCCGCTGCTGTCCAGGACGCGCTCCTGGCCGCCAAGTGGTGCTGGGACTACATGGACTATTTCCACGGCGACAAAACGCGCTATGTGGTGACCGGGGCTTCCGCCGGTGGGCACCTGGCGCTGATGGTCGGCATGACGAGCGCCGATGCGGGCCTAGGGCCCACCTCCCCCACTGATTTCAAGATCGCCGGCATCGTGGACGGATACGGGCCCGCCGATATTGAGGCCGAGCTTAATGCAGTGGCCGCGGGCTGGATTCCGGCAAGTCTGCCCAATCGCGCGGCGATAGCTAAGGAAGTCAACCCCATGACATATGTGCGCGGGGACGTTCCCCCGCTCATCGTGGTCCAAGGGGCGAACGACAACACGGCACCGGTTGCCGACAGCCGCAAGTTGGTCGCCAATCTGACGGCGGCCGGCGCGGACGCCACGATGCACGAGGTCGCTGGCGCGGGCCATGGATTCACGACCCCAGCCACCGCCTGGCCCGACGCGGAAGCGGCCATGTTCGACTGGCTTACTGCAAGAGGCATTGGCAAGTAGTTCGCGGCGAAACGCCGACCAGCGTGACCAGGCTGCGGATCCTGGAATCTGCCCGTGTCCGCCGCGGGCATCGGGGAAATCTTGCTCGCCTGTTGTGTGATTGAGACATGTCAGCCACAGGCCCGGCCTTGTCAACGACGCTGGACGCCGTTCTTTGATATGCGGACCAGGCGCCGAGGGAACCAGGTCGCACTGCGGCAACCGAATTCTCAAAGACCCGCGGCCAGTTGCGCCCCAGCAACCGGATGTCGCCCGAGGCTTTTTACATTTTCAAAATAGTATTCACGATTACTCAATAAGTCGCGATATACTAAGGCATGAGAACGCGTCTTTCCCTGGCTGTCGGCGCTGCCCTGCTCCTCGGCGCGGCCTCGCCGGCCTGGGCCTGGGAAAACTACGAACAGGGCGAGAACGTGCCCATCGTCACCGTGCCCGCCGCGCCTCCTTCGCCTCGCCGCCTGCCCATCTTTGGCCTGATGGCTGACGTGGGCGTGCCTGATGGCCTCATCGGCTCGCTGGCTATTCGGCCGTGGAGCTGGGTGCGCCTTTGCGCGGGAGGCGGGACCAACGGCATCAGCCGCGGCTGGCGCACCGGCATCACCCTTCTCCCCTTTGCCGCAGGTCCCTCGGCCAGCTTCGAATACGGCCGCTATCAGGACGGCGACGCCAACCCTCTGGCCAGGAAAGTCATCGGCGGCAGTTTCGACGGCAGCCCGCTGCTAGAACGGGTTGGCTACGAATACATGAACGCGCACCTGGGGTTGGACTTCGGTTCTCGGCGGGTCGTCTTCTTCGTTCACGGGGGCCTCACCATGATTCGTGGCCAGGTCCACAACGTCGATGCCGCCATCCGCAACGCCACCACTCACGATACCAGCGTCATCGGCACAACCGAGGTGACCGTGCCGCAGGATCCGGCGGTCAAGGCGGTGGGATCGTCGGTGAAACTGGGGCTCATCGTCTACATCTGGTGAGGCACGGCAATGACACTCCGACTTTTCCCCATCATCCCGGTGCTGGCCGCGCTGGCCAGTGGCTGCTACCTTTCTGCCGAGGCCGACGTACCCGAGGTCGAGATCACCCAGCACGGTCTGGGCATGCCGGGCGTGCCAGCGAGCAAGCTGATCGGCGACGTCTCGGTGACCAGTTCCTTCACGTTCTCGCCGTCCAACACTGCGTGGGCCAAGCGCATGAATTCCCAAGTCTTCGTCCACCGCGCAACGGTCACCGCCACCAGCGGCCTGGCCAACCTCGACTTCATCAAGTCCGCTCGTCTGGCCATGACCGACCCCGCGATCTCGGAATCAACAATCGAGATCATCAGCTACGACCAGTGCGAGAACGCGCAGTCCAGTTCAATCATCGAAGTCAGCATGCCCACACCCATCGATATCACGCCCCTCTGGGCGGCCGACGACACGATCGTCGAGCTGCAAATGGCCGGACGACTGCCTGAAAAGAGCTGGACCGTGGATGTGACCCTGAAGCTCGGGGGCAAGATCACCTACAAGTTCTAGACCGGATTTTCCGAGGCAGCGATGGTGGAGAATTTGGTGTTGCAGTGGCCCAAACAGGCCGCGCCCATGCGCACCATCGTCCTTGGTCTTCCAACCGACGGCGGCTAGCTGATCTTCTGAGGCCGGCGCGTCCAGAATGTCCGGCCACGGCCACGGCCAAGTCTACGTCCACGGCCACCCTTCATTGCCTTGCGGGAGGAGCAGCTTCGCTTTGGAAAACGGCTTTCGGCTAGGCGCCCCGCGACGTCGCTGCGCTTGCCGCGGGATTGCGGAGCAAGCATCCAGCTTGCGCCGCAGCGCCGGTCGATGCAGGCTGGTGGGCTTCGACGAAGGCTCACACGGAGGTTTTCATGATCGGCATCATCGGCGGCACGGGACTTGGCGACGCGCTCGGCACGGTCGGCAAGGGCCAGACGCATGACATCGACACGCCCTTTGGCCCTCCCTCAGCCCCCATTCTCACGACCGAGGTGGGCGGCGTTTCGGTGGCGCTGCTTTCCCGTCACGGCGAAGGCCATTTGCTGAATCCTTCCATCGTGCCTTACCGCGCGAACATCTTCGCGCTCAAGAAACTGGGTGTGACCCGAATTGTCGCCAGCGGCGCGGTGGGCAGCTTGCGTGAGGAGATAGCGCCGCGCGATCTGGTGTTGCCCGATCAGGCCATTGACCGCACGTTTCGCCGACCGGGGACCTTCTTCGAGGGCCTGGCTGTGCACGTGGAGATGGCTGCGCCCTTTTGCCCCGCCCTGCGCGCGGCGCTGACCGGCGCGGCAGCCGCAGTCCCTGCCAGGGTCCACCTGCGCGGAACCTACGTGTGCATGGAGGGGCCGCAGTTCTCTTCACGCGCCGAAAGCGAGATGCACCGGCAGTGGGGCGGCGACCTGATCGGCATGACCCTCATGCCCGAGGCGAAGCTGGCTCGCGAGGCTGAGATTTGCTACGCGTCGGTGGCTCTGTCGACCGACTATGACTGCTGGCGGGCGCACCGTACCGACGTGGACCAGATTCGCCTCTTGGAGGAGATCATCGCCAACGTCCAGTCCGCGACCCAGAATGCCTTGGCGCTGATCCGCGCTGGGTTGCCCGCCATCGCGTCGCTTCCCAGCAGCGCCTGCTCGTGCCAGCAGGCGTTGAAACTGGCCATCTGGAGCGACCGGCGCAAGATCCCGCGTGAGGTGCGGGATCGCCTGGCACCGCTGACGGCGAAGTACCTGGACTAGTGCCTCCAGTCACAATTTCAGGCAGATTTGGGCCGCCCATGCATCCCGCCCTGCGTCGTTGCTCCTCGGTTACATACGTCAAGTATGCGCCCTCGTCGCGCCTCGCAGGCCGGGCGCCTGAACGACCGAAACCTGCCCGCTCTTCTGACTGGAGGCACTAGCCCCGATGAACGTCGCTGGGATTCCCAATCGCACGATTCGCCTGCACGCCGACGGTTGGTCGGTCGANNGGCTTCTGGCCGCGCGACCCACGGCGGTCAACCTGCGCTGGGCTCTGGACGAGATCCGCACTGCCACGGCCAAGCTGCCACCCGCCCAGCGCACGGACGCCGCTTACCGTCGGGCCGCGCAGATCTGCGACGAAGACGTGGCCCTGTGTTCGGCTATTGGCGAGCACGGCAAGCGCATCATCGAAGAAATCTCTAAGCGCAAGGGATCGAGTCCCGTGAACGTGCTCACCCACTGCAACGCGGGCTGGCTGGCGACGGTCGACTGGGGCACCGCCCTGGCGCCGGTGTACAAATCCCACGATGCCGGGATCGCGGTACACGCGTGGGTGGACGAGACGCGTCCGCGCAACCAGGGCGCTTCACTGACCGCCTGGGAGTTGGGCCAACATGGCGTCCCCCACCATGTGATCGTGGACAATGCGGGCGGCCACCTCATGCAACACGGCGCCGTCGACGTTTGCTTCGTAGGCACCGATCGAACCACGGCCACCGGCGACGTGGGCAACAAGATCGGCACCTACCTCAAGGCGCTGGCTGCGCGCGATTGCCAGGTGCCGTTCTACGTCTGCCTGCCCAGCCCCAGCATCGACTGGACCATCCGTGACGGCCTGGCCGAGATCCCCATAGAAGAACGCGGCGTCGACGAGGTCCGCCTGGTGCGTGGGCTGGGGCCTGACGGAAAGCCCACCTCCGTCCTGGTGACGCCGCCGCACAGCCCGGTGGCCAACCCTGGCTTTGACGTGACGCCGGCCCGCCTGGTGACGGGCCTTATCACCGAGCGCGGCGTCTGCCCAGCCAGTGCCGACGGGCTGGCCCAACGGTTCCCCGAGCGCGCCGGCCGTCGGTAATTCCTTTGGGCGTGACCGGCTCCCCGAATCTCGCTATAGACTTCACGACCCATGGCACGGATAGCTCCCTTTCGCGCGCTCCGTTTTGACCCGGCTCGGTTCGCCGACCTCGCGCCGCTTCTGGCCCCACCCTACGATGTCATCGGCGAAGTGCAGCGCAAGGAGTTGGAAGCCCGCCACCCGCGCAACATCGTGCACCTGGATCTGCCGCGCGGCGAGGGTGACGCGCGCTACGACAACGCGCGCACGCAGCTCGACACTTGGCTGGCCGAGGGAACCCTGCGCCAGGACGCGCTGCCGGCCCTGTATCGCTACGAACAGAGTTTCAGTTTCCCGGGCGCGGCCGGCCCGCAAGACTACACCCGCAAGGGATTCATCTCGCTCATCGAGCTTTCGCCGTTCTCCGCGCGCGTGGTCTTGCCCCACGAGCACACCCTTTCGGGCCCCAAGGTGGATCGCTTCAAGCTGATTCGCGCCACGCGCGCGCACTTTTCGCAGGTGTTCTCCCTGTATCGCGATCCAGCCGGCACCATCGAGGCGGCGCTCGACGGCGCCTGCGGTGCGGCGCCAGAAGTGGACGCCACCACGCCCGACGGTTGCCGCCACCGCTTGTGGGTGGTGACCGACGAGGCGGTCATCGCCGCGGTAGCGCGAGAGATGGCCCCCCGCAGTGTCATGATCGCGGACGGCCATCATCGCTATGAAACNNGGTTGACTGGGGCGTGATGTTCTTTGCCCGCGCCGAGGACCCGGGCCTGCTGGTCCTGCCCACCCACCGGATGGTGCATGGCTTGCCTGCCGAGGCGCTCGACACCCTGGCCGAGCGCAGCCGTCCTTGGTTCGAGGTCGTGTCAGGCAACGAGGAAGACGCGGCCGCCATCCAGGACCGCCTGCTCCGCGAGGGCGAGAAAGCCGTGACCTTTGCCCTGCGTCGAGCCGGCACGGCCGGAACCACCTGGCTCAAGCTGCGGGCCGATGCGGACCTGGCACGCCTGGGCCCGCCCACGCTCGCGCGCCTCGACGTGAGCGTGTTGCACGGTCTGGTCCTGGAGCCGCTGCTGGGCATCGGCTCCGAGGCCATGGCCCGGCAGTCGAACCTGACCTACAGCCACGACCTGCGTGAAACCCTGGGCCGGGTGGCCTCCTCCCAGGTGCAAGCAGCGTTCCTCATGAACGCCACCAAGGTGTCCCAGGTCCTAGACGCGTGCGAGGCGGGCTTCGTGCTGCCGCAAAAGTCGACCTACTTCCAGCCCAAGCTGGCGACCGGCTTGGTGATGGCGCGCATCGATCCCGGCCAGGAGCCGGTGCTGCCCAAAGTATGAGCCTCGCGGACGACGCGCGGGAGCCGCAAGAAGAGTCGGAGGACGTCACTCACGACACGCTCCTGCGCGGCCGGGTCAAGCTGATCCAGCCTGCGCGCGGTTTCCGATCCAGTCTGGATCCGGTGCTCCTCGCGGGTTTCGTGCAGGCGCCCTACGGCCACTTCCTCGATATCGGCTGTGGCACCGGCGCCCTCTCCTTCTTGTTACTGGCGCGCGACCCGGCGGCGACCGGGTTGGGGGTGGAGATTCAGCCGCGCTTGGCAGGGTTGGCGGCGCGATCGGTTGCAGCGAACGGATTCGACGCGCGCTTTGCCGTCGCGGCGGCCGACGTGCGCGCGCCCGGGCTCCTGCCACACTCAGCTTTTGACCTGGTGGCGAGCAACCCGCCGTTTCGACCCCTGGGCAAGGGCTTGTTGCCGCCGCAAACCGAACGCTCGTTGGCCCATCACGAGGTCGCGCTGACTTTGGCCGAGTGGCTTCGAGTGGCTCAGGTGGCACTGCAGCCCGAGGGTCGGCTGGCCGCGATCTATCCCGCCGAACGCCTCGACGAGATGCGCGCGGCCCTGGCCGCACACGGACTGGCCATGGCCCGGCTGCGCATGGTGCAGGCGCAGGCCGGCGCGCGCGCCAGCCGCTTCTGCTTCGAAGCGCGACGCTCGGCGCTTGTGGCCGAAACCAAGACCGAAACACCGCTGGTCGTGCACGAACAGGGGAGGTATTCGGCGGAGGTGCGCGCCATGCTGGGTGAGGAGTCGTGAGATATCGGGCGGCGTACCTGCTGGCCATCTGGTTCGGCTGTGGGCGTGTCCCGAAGGCGCCAGGAACCGCGGGAACGCTGGGCGCGATTCCGCTCTATCTTCTGCTGGCCCACTATGGCGGCCCGCTGGCGGTCGCAGCCGCAGCCGTGGCAATCACGGCCGTTGGCGTGTGGGCCTCGAATCAGGTGGTGCGCAAACTGGGGATCAAGGATCCACAGATCGTCTGCATCGACGAGGTGGCCGGCGTGCTCATCACCTTGCTCGCGGCGCCCGCGACTTGGGCCGGCCTCGTGGCCGGCGTCGTTCTGTTCCGCCTGTTCGACCAATGGAAGCCCTGGCCTGCGCGCGCGGCTGAGAGCCTTCCCGAAGGCTGGGGCGTGATGATGGATGACGTGGCGGCGGGCGCGTGGGGCGCCGTACTCCTACTCGGCGCCCGCGCCGCCGGCTGGATGTAGAGTTCACCTCGGTTTATCGATCCCCGGCACGCGCTTGGCCGCCTGCCAGAGTCGCTCCATCTCCTCGGGCGTAGCCGACGCGACGGTGCGGCCCTCGGCCTGCAGGGCTTCTTCCATGTGCCCAAAGCGACGGGCGAAGCGATCGGTCGCTTCGCGCAGGGAATTTTCCGCGTCCAGCCCCAGCTTGCGCGCCAGGTTGGTCAGGGCGAACAGCGTGTCGCCCAGCTCGTGGATCATCTGGTCGCGATCGCCTGCTTGGCAGGCGTGATCCAGCTCAGCCAACTCCTCGTCGACCTTGTCGCGCACGCCAGCAGCATCCGGCCAGTCAAAGCCCACCGCGCCCGCCTTTTCACCAGCACGAGTGGCGCGCACCAGGGCCGGGGCGCTGCGCGGGATCCCGTCGAGCGCCCCCTTGCGTCCCTTCTTCGCCTTCTCGACCGCCTTGAGCTTGGCCCAGTTTGCCAGCACAGCCGCCGAAGTCTTGGCCTGCGCCTCGCCGAACACATGGGGATGGCGGCGCACCAGCTTGGCCACGATCCCACGCACGACATCGTCGATGCCAAAGGCACCCTCTGCGTGGCGCAGCTCGGCCTGGAAGACAATCTGCAGAAGCAGGTCGCCCAGTTCCTCGGCGTGGTCGCGCACATCGCGCGTGTGCAGGGCGTCCACTACCTCGTAGGTCTCTTCGACCAGGTAGGGCAGCAGCGATTCTAGGGTTTGCTCGCGATCCCAGGGGCAGCCGGTGGGCGCGAGCAGCCGCTGCATCAGGCCCACCAGATCGGGCAGGTTGCGGCCCGTCTGCTTGCCAGGCAGCGGGCTGAGATCGAGCTGGGGGGGCGGCGTTTCCTGGCTCACTGGTTGCCTAGCTTGGAAGGTGCTCGGCGCCCTGGCAAGAACTCATCTCGCGACGGAGTTTCAGGTCAGACGGCGGGTACGAGACAACCGTGCCTTGTGCGATTCATCCCGCCTCCCATCATCCCGCAGCTACTACTCGTTGAAGTTTCAGACGGCATTCCGGTTGGTGGATTATGCTGTCTAGAATCTTATCACTGCCTCCCCACAGTCGACAAAGGACAGCGTGGTTTGAATCTGGAAATTCGACTGGTCGGTGTGGCGTTCGGCATGGAAAACCGCGAGCTCGTAGACCGTGCCCTTCGTCAGACCGAGCGAATCAATGGCGACTGTCCCTGTCGTCTGCGCGTGTCGCCCTCCCAGATCGATGACCAACTTCTTGTCGATGAACACCCACACGTCGTCATCGCCACTGAACGCAAAGGTTTCCCCGCCGCCGTATAGGAAGGCGGTATGAATCTCCGTAGTGAAGGAGAAGTTGTGAGGCTGGCCCTCGTTGCCGAAGCCCTGACCGTCGAGCGGAAAGAAAGACTTGGGCAAGGTCGCCGAGAAAGTGGCTGTCCCATTGACGAGCTCCAGTTGCAGCGCCAACACAAACGTCATATTGACGCCCGGGACATCGTTGTACCACTGGTTGAAATTTGCCGGGCCTGTGGTGGACCCCTGCGGTTGCCGTGCTTTCGTCGCGTAGACCGGCTTGTTGTCTGCGCCCAGGGTAGCGGCCACGATCCCCTTTTCGATTCCAACCGGCGCCGTCTCAAAATCCGGGTGCCCGCCGGGCTTGTTTCCCATCTTGAAGTCGCGAATCAGGCCATAGAGCGCGGCACAATTGGTGGCAACCCCCGAATTCCCACCGCTCCCTCCAGCGGCGCCAGCGTCTGTGGACGACGTGACCTGTGGGCCGAGAGCATAGGCACCGTAGGTCACAGGCGTCACGTTCACGAAGCCCGGGGGAGGCCAAGGCTCAGGTCCACCCGCGTCCGGGGTGTCCATAGAACCGCCAAAGTTGCCAGGGTCGGTTGTGATGATTTGGTTTCCACCTGTCGCGGTGTCACTGTTTCCCGCTGCTCCGCCGCCACCGCCGCTTCCCGCTACCGCGGTGCCACCGCTTACCTCAAGTCCGCTGACTGGCTGATCCGGTGAACAGTCCATCAGGGACACGCCGACGGCTAGACCGGCCGTGATGCCAACGATGGCCTTGCCAACCGTAGTCCTTTTCATGGTGCCTCCCTGGCCAAGTTCCCCCAGATACCCCAGCCTACAACCGGGCCAGGACTCTAATCTGATACGACCAACCAGCGCCGTCAACGGATAGAACCCGGCCGCCCTGCTGTCCGTCCCTGGTCGGGTCCGGATCCGAGCCGGCGCCTCGGTTTCCGGCTGGTCCGATTCCCCTTTGGGGGCAACACCTGCCCTTCGTAGGGGCCGCCAGCAGGTCGCTCCGACCGGAGGTTGCCCCACCAGGCACTGACCGTGCGGAGCGCCTGCGGACTGGTCACCCATACTATCCTGAACAAATCCGGACAGTTGGGTGTCGCCGGCGCCACGACGGCGTGCCTTACGCGGTGGCGCAGGCGGGAGGCAGGTCTTGAGAATTACTCGACGCCTTTGACTGACGAGGGCAATGATCCGCCGCCGCCTCAGAGTCCTCCCGGCCGAGTCGCAACCGGCGTTAGAGAGGGCGGCCGCTGGCCTGGTTCGCGGCCACGGCGCGGGCTGGGACCACCCGCATGATCTTGCCGTCCAAGTCCTCGAGCACCAGATTGTCGCCGGCCTCGCGATAGCGATAGCTCGGCTTGCCATCGATGGTCACCTCGATGCGCCCGTCGGCGCGGCGTTGCAGGTGATAGTTGTGGTCGGCATACCGGGTGTCCAGCGAGCCATCCTTGTTCAGCGCGACCGGGTTGCTGCCTGAGTAGAATTCGATCGTGTTGAAGATCAGGAAGTCGCCCAGCGTGGCGAGCTCATACACCGGAATGATGATCAGCGCCCACAGGATGACCGAGTTGGCAAACCGGTTCGCTGTGGCCCTGCCATTCCAGTTATAGATCTTGCGTGTCAACGCGAACTGCCCATAACACCCCGCCAGCCCCAGACAGCCGACGGTGGAAAGGACAACGAGCTTTTCGCGCAGTGATTTCGACATGACCGACCTCCTGGAAAAAGGATGTTTTGCGTTTGATGCAAATGGGCCATGTTGTATCTCAACAAAAGGGGATCCCCGCGGCGGAATCGTGGGCCGTTGGTTGTCTACCGCGACGGTAGCGGACCATCCCCCGGCCCCCAGCTCCGATCGCGCTCCGCAATCCCGCGACAAGCGCGACGAAGGCGAGAACCGCCCCGGAAGAACAGGCTTTTCCATGATCAAGCCGCGCACCCAATCGGAGCGATCGGTGGTGGTCGTCGTTTTTGTGGCCGTGGCCGACGGTGATCACTCCGGCCACGGCCACGTCCACGACCACGACCCTCTGCGGCTATCGCGGGACTAGGGGCGCGACTGCACGCTGGTGGCGGCCTGGGTTCCGTGGTAAACGAGGTCAGGTTCGATTGAGTCAGCGGC
>PMIX01000316.1 GCA_003158395.1 Myxococcales bacterium
GGTTCCCATGGAAGTCGCGGGGGGAGCCCGCCGGCTTTGCCGGCGGCGTACCATCGCGGGAGTGTTTGGGAACCCTTCCAGGGTGCCCATGTCAATGATAGGAAAGGGCCTCAAGATGTTTCACCGCGGTTCGCCCTTCCGAGTACTCCTCGTCGCGTCACTCGTCGTGCTCCTGGCCAGCCCCATCCTTCAACCTGAGGCACAGGCGGAAACCTCAGGAACACCCCTTTCACGGCCCCCGGGCTACAAGCCGGAGAAAAAGCTCGTCCGCTTGTGGGATTCCAAGTGCGCTACCTGCCATGGCGAGGATGGCCGCGGCCACACCGAGCAAGGCAACGAGATGGGCATCGACGACATGACTACAGCGGCCTACTGGAAGGACGTGACGGTGGAACGCGCGCGCAAGTCGGTTCTTGAAGGCATCAAGCGGACGCTCAAAGGGAAGGAACAAGAAATGAAGCCATTTGGCGATCGGCTGACGCCGCAGCAGGTTGACGCTCTCAACCTCTACGCTGTGTCCTTTTTCAAGAAGTAGCCCACAAGCCCGCTCGATCCCTGTAGACTCATCTTAATTAGGAGGCTGCGTCGAAGCAACCATGTCGACCCCTGGGGTAGGAGAGGATATCGAGGACGTCTGTACCCGCTGTGGCGATACCTGGCATGTGGTGATGGCCAAGGTGGGTGATCATGTGGCCAAGGTGGTGTGCAAACTCTGCGGCAGCCAGCACAACTATCGCGGCGACCAGCAGCCAGCCGCAGCCGGTGGCGGCGGCTCGGGCAGCACGTGGGGGCGACATCGAAAACGGCGCATCACGAGGTCGAACCCAATCACGCCGGCGTCGGCGGTGGCCTTTGACCCCAGCAAGCCGCCGCGTGCCTATTCGCCCAGAGAAGTCTACCTCCCTGGCGAGCGCGTCACTCACGCGACTTTTGGCATGGGCGTGGTCAGCGGCGTGCCCGGCCCGGGCAAGGTCGAGGTTCATTTTCCCGGCGGAATGCGCACCCTGGCTTGCGCCAAGGCGGTGTCAACCCTAGAGCGGCCGGTGGCAGCGCTGGACGTAGCCCTGCCCGACCACCCGCCGGCGCCCAAGCCAAGCTCGGGTAATGGCACCGACGCCTAGAGCACCACACCCTCCAGCCCATGGGCCGTGGATCGAAGCTAGCTGGAGCGTGTCGGGAAATTGCGGGCCGCCCGAAGGGCCGCGGCCCGCGGGTCGCGGCTAGCGGGTCGCGGGTCGCGTGGGCGAGGGCGTGAGCGAGTTCGTGTGCGTTACGCGGGAGGACGGAGAGCGGGCCGCAGGCCGCTCACGCGAGCCGCCCACGCAGGCCGCGCCACGCTGGTCGCTACCGCTACCGCTCACGCGCACGCTGGCCGACCTACGCTTGGAATTTCCGGACAAGCCGTACCCACGGGAGGTGCCGGCCAACCCCTGTGGAGAGGGGACCACTTCCAGGGTGCCCCTGATGACAGTGTGACTTCTTTCCCTAGTCCAGGCGCCAACCTGGTGGTGACCTGCGATCGGCTGGACCATGAAGGTGCCGGCGTGGCCGAAGTACAAACCGGCGCGGGCCCTTTTCGCCTGCATGTGGCCGGTGCCCTGCCCGGCGAGCGGGTACGCGTCACGGTGGCACATGTGTCGCCCCACACACGCGAGCAAGGCCAGGATGCGTGGGCCGATCTTGAGGAGATAGCAACTGCCTCACCCGAGCGGGTGGCGCCGCCTTACCCGGCCCATGATCGCTGTGGGGGCTGCCCGCTTGCCGGCTGGGCCTATGCCGCGCAGGTGAAATGGAAACGCGATCTGGTGGCCAAGGCGATGGCAGCGCGGAAAGAGTTGGTCGATGTGCCGGTGGCGGCCTGCGTGCCCTCCCCGCGCCCATTCGGCTATCGCGGCAGCGCCAAGTACGTCTTTGGCCGCGACCGTGACGGCAGGCTGGTGCTAGGGGCCTATGCCCCGCGATCGCACGAGATCGTGGACATGTCCATCTGCCCCATCGGCGAGCCGGCGCTGGCCGAGGTCGCGGCCGCCCTCCTGNNGTCACTGGCCGCGAAAGCTGGCCCGAGGCGGCGGCTCTCGCGCGCGAGCTTGCTGCCACCTGCCCGGCCGTGCTGGGCGTGGTCCAAAACATCAACAGCGCGACCGGGAACGCCCTCTTTGGCGACCCGGAGCATCCCCTCTTTGGCTCCGCCACCATCGAAGACACTATCGGCCCGGCGCGCGTGCGCCTGGGGTCGCGTTCGTTTTTTCAGGCCAATCGCCTGGTGGCGGGGCGCGCCTACCAAGACATCGCGGCCGCCGCCGCAGACCTGGGATCGATCGATCGCGTGGTCGACGCCTATGCCGGTGCCGGTGGCATTGCCCTGTCGCTGGCACCGCTGGCGCGCGAGGTGGTGGCCATCGAGGAAAATCCCGCGGCTTGCGCGACGGCGCAGGCCTTTCTCGCCGAGCGCGGGCCCGCGGAGCCGGGTCGACGCGTTCGTTTCGTAACCGGCGATGTGGCGGATCATCTTGCACGGGTTGGCAAGGCCGACCTGGTGGTGCTCAATCCGCCGCGCAAGGGGTGTGCTCCCGCGGTCCCTAGAGCCGTGGCGCAACTGCGCCCGCGCCTGGTTGCCTATTTGAGCTGCAACCCCGCTTCCCTGGCACGCGACCTCGCAGCCCTTGCGCGCCTGGGCCTGTACACCCTCGGCATCACCCCGTACGACATGCTGGCTCAGACCCCGCATGTTGAGGCCCTGGCTCTGCTGGCGAAGAGATAAAGCCAGGGCTTTGTGTACTGCGCCGCACACTGGTATCCTCGACGCAGCAAGAAGAGATGAACGCCACCCAGCAACTACAAACCGGCCAGATCTTCGCCCGCTACCAAATCGTTCGAACAATTGGTGAGGGCGGGATGGGGACCGTGTACGAAGCGTTCCATCCCGCCCTGAAGAAGCGCTTTGCGATCAAGACTCTGTTGCCCGCCATCGCACAAACCCCTGAATATCGCGCGCGCTTCTTGCGCGAGGCGGAAGTGGCGGCGCGCATAAACCACCCCAATATCGTGCGCGTGACGGATGTTGGCAGCGAGGGCAACACGCCCTACATGGTGATGGAGTACCTAGAAGGACAGACCCTCGGTGCTCTCATGGCAAGCCGCGGTCAACTGGATATCGCCGAAACGGCCGATATTCTGCTGCCCGTCATCTCGGCCGTCGCCGCCGGTCACGCCGAAGGCGTCGTTCATCGCGATCTCAAGCCGGAAAACATCTTTCTCACGCAGGGACCGTGGGGCGATCTTGTTCCCAAGGTGCTCGACTTCGGCGTCTCGAAGTTGATGACGGACCAGCCGTCTGGAGCGCTCACCGGGACGCTG
>PMIX01000295.1 GCA_003158395.1 Myxococcales bacterium
CTTGCGTCTGGGCCGGTGGTGGGGTCCGTTGAGGCTCGGGGGCGGCGCTGGCCTCGGCCTTTTCGGTTTCGCACGACGTGACCGTGCTCTCGTCATTCCCGCCGCGCTCACCGCCGAGGCATTCCCGGTCGTCGCGGGTCACTTCGCACTTGGGGTGGGCGCGTCGTACGCGCTCCGGCCGAGCTGGTTCGTCAACGACAGCAGCCGCGGCTTCGAGCTGGTTCACGGACCCGTGGGCAGCATCCAGCTCGCCTATATTCCGCGCACGCTGGTTGGATTTCTGGAAGGACCGAGGGCGGGGACCATCGGCCTCGCGTTTTCCGTGGGGCGCTGGCTCCCGGACGGCGGCGCGACGGTGCTGGCCATCTCCTTGTCGATGAACTGATCGTGCCGGCCTGCCTTGAGCCGCAACGCCGGATGGATTGCGGCATCCAAGGAGAGGAAGGAAACTCCCAGCGAAGGTTGACTATTCCGATCTCGAACGTATCGTGCGCGTTCAGTTTTCCCTTTCTGATGCTTGGAATTTTCATTGCCGCCTTTGCAGAACCCCATCGCCGCTCCGCCGACCGGCGGGCCGCCGCCCGTAAACAAGTGGCTGGTCACGGTCTCGGTCACCTTTGGCACGCTGATGGGAACCATCGACGCGTCGATCGTGAACGTGGCGGTGCCACACTTGCGCGGATCGCTTGGGGCCACGGTTGAGGAGATCACCTGGGTTACGACTGGCTTCGTCATCGCTAACGTGGTGGTGATGCCACTGACTGCGTTTCTGGGACACCTTTTTGGCCAGAAGCGCGTGTACATGGCCGCGTTGCTGATCTTCATTCTGTCGTCCGCCCTTTGCGGCCTGGCGCGCAGCCTGACCACGCTGGTGGCATTTCGTTTCGTGCAGGGGTTGGGGGCAGGGGCCTTGCAGCCCACCGAGCAGNNAAGGAACAAGGAATGGCCATGGCGGTGTTCGGCATGGCGGTGATCATCGGACCAGCGTTGGGGCCGACCCTGGGCGGCTACATAGTGGACAACTACAGTTGGCCGTGGATTTTCTTCATCAACGTGCCAGTGGGCGTCCTGGCGCTGACCATGGTGTCCAATTTCGTGCGCGAGCCCGAGGACCTTCGCGCCGCTCAGCGGGCCATGGCGGCAAAGCGCCGGGCGAATCTGGATTGGATCGGCATCGCCCTGCTCAGCGTGGGGTTGGCGACCCTGCAATACGTGCTTGAGGAGGGAAATCGCGACGACTGGTTCAATTCTCAGGTCATCTCGAGCCTCAGCCTGGTGTCGTTCATGGCGCTCGCCAGCTTCATCGTTCGCGAGCTGACCGCTGCCGCTCCTGCCGTGGACATCACGCTGTTCAAGGATAGCGTGTTCATGGCGGGCACGCTGGTGGGTGGGGTGATGTTTGCGCTGCTCATGTCGGTGACGTTCTTGTTGCCAGTGTTCCTGCAAGAGGTTTTGGGCTACACCGCGACGCAATCAGGGCTTGCGCTCATGCCTCGCGCGCTCATCATGATGGTCATCACGCCCATCGTGGGCCGCACCTACAACATCCTCTCGCCGCGCTTGGTGGTCAGCTTCGGCGTCACGTGCGTGGCGATCAGCACCTGGATGATGAGCCACTACACCCTGGCCACCTCCGAACGCGGGATCGTCACTGCGTTGCTGGTGCAGGGTGTGGGGTTCAGTTGTCTGTTCGTGCCCTTGGCCACCATGGCGCTCAGCCGCGTGCCGCGCCCCAAGCTGGCCGACGCGGCCGGCTTGAATTCGGTGGTGCGGTTCATTGGCGGCTCGACGGGGCTGGCGATCTTCGCCACTCTGCTCACTCGCCACATGACGACGGTTCGATCCGTTCTCGGCACGCATGTCGTGGCCGGCTCGCCCACGCTCCTGCCGCGCCTCTACGGCGCGCAACGGATGTTCGAGCAGATGGGGATGAATGCCTCCGCGGCCCACGACGGCGCCGTGCGCGTGCTGGCCGGGGCCCTGGAGCGACAGTCCGCCGTGATCGCTTTCGAGCAGGTTTTTCTGCTTACGGGGCTCTCGTTCTTGTGCGTGTTGCCCCTGGTGTACTTCCTGAAGCGCTCGCCTCAACCGGCACCGGCCGTCGGTGCGGGGCCTGAGGTTCAGGTGGAGATGTAATATGAACGAATCCCCGCAGCTTGTGGATTTGAAGAACGCCCATCCGACCACCGACGCCACGCCCAGCCCGCGTAAGAGACGGAAGCCCTTCGTGGTGCTGGCCGTGGTCATTGGCACGGTTTTGGCTGGCGTGGGCGTCTACCTCATAGCCACCGCTGGCCAGGAGGAGACTGACGACGCCCAGATCACCTCCGACGTGGTCCCGGTGGCCACCCGGGTGGCGGGACAAGTCGTCGCGGTTCGCATTCAGGAAAACCAAGTCGTAAAAAAGGGCGACTTGTTGGCCGAGATCGACGCTGTCGACTATGAGGCACGGGTGCGCCAGGCGGAGGCCGAGCTGGCAAGCGCCCAGGCGCAAGCCCAGTCCGCCGACGCCCAGGTGCATGTCGTGCAGGCTACCTCGCGCGGTGGGTTCGCCAGCGCACAAGCCGCATTCAGTGGTTCGTCAGTTGGGGTCAGCAGCGCGTCGGCCCAGGTGGCGGCGGCTCATGCCGCTGTTGCGCGCGCCGAGGCTGATTTTCACAAGACCGAGATTGATCTCGATCGCGCCAAGCAGTTGCGCGCGGCGCACGCCATGCCGCAGGATCGCCTAGACGCGGCCCAGATCGCCTACGACGGCAGCCAGGCGGCGTTGGCCCAGGCACGCGCGCAACTGGCCTTTGCCCAGGACGCCCGGCGCAGCGCCGAAACGCGCGTGAAGGAAGCCCAAGGACGTTTGAGCCAGACTGCGCCGGTGGAGCCGCAGATCGCCGCAGCCGAGGCCAACGCAGCTTTGGCCCACGCGCGTGTGCAAAGCGCACAGGCGGCGCTGGACCTGGCCCGTTTACAACTGTCGTACACCAAGATCCTGGCCCCGGTCGACGGTTGGGCATCCAAGCTGGTGGCGCACGCGGGGCAGCTTACCGCTGTTGGGCAGCCGGTGGTTTCCATCGTCCCGACTGCGACCTATGTGGTGGCCAATTTCAAAGAGACGGAGGTGGGCGGTATGAAGGCTGGCCAGCGGGCGGTTATCACCGTGGATGCCTACCCGGGTCGCAAATTGGAAGGGCGGGTGGAAAGCTTTTCGGGCGGTACCGGTGCGACCTTCTCACTGATCCCGGCGGACAATGCCACGGGCAATTTCGTGAAACTGGTGCAGCGGATTCCGGTGCGCATCGCCTGGGTCAATCCGCCCAAAGATCTCGATCTGCGGGCCGGGTATTCCGTGGACGTGACCGTGCATCTCAGGTGATCCATGCGTCGTCTTTCCACCCTGCTCCTAGGTTGTTGCGTACTCACCCTGCCGTCTTCCGCTAGCGCGTCGGCGGGCGAGTCACGCGTCATCACGGTCGATGAGGCCGTCGCGCTGGCCATCGGACAAAACGCCAGCCTGCAGGCGGCGCGGGCGCGCCTGGAAGGGGGCCAGGCCGCGGCGAGCAGCACTGCGCGCCGCCTGGCGCCCGCGATTCACCTGAGCGACGAATACCAGCACTACAATTCGGCCTTCATCGTGCCCATGGGAGGCGGGGCCTTGTTCCCGGTTCGCAAGCAGGACACCAACCTGTTCACGGTTGCGGCGGATCAGCCGTTGCTCGGCCTTTTGCGCCTGTCTGCTGACTACGAGAGCCAGCAAAAGGGCGCCGAGGCCGGCGCGGCCCAGGTGCAAAGCGCGGAGCTGTCTTTGCGCCAGGCAGTCGAAACCGTGTACCTGCGCGTGTTCGAAGCCAGGGCGCTGGAGGGCACGGCGCTCGCTTCCGAGCGCGAGCTCAACGACCGTCTGGAAGTGGCGCGCGCGCAGCTCGCCACCGGCGTGCTCACAGAAGCCGATGTTCTGCGTGTGCAGGTGGCCGTGGCGAACGCGCGCCAGCAGGCGATTCAAGCCCACGCGCAGGAGCTGGTTGCGCGCGCCAGCCTGCTGGCGCTGCTGGGCCTGCCGGCCGACGACGCGGGAGTGACCTTGGTGGAGCCAAGTTCGCTCCTCGCGCCGGCTGACAGGGCCCCCGAGGCTGCGGTGGCTCAGAACCAGGCCCTGAGCGGCCGGCCGGAGATCCTGCAAACCCGGCTGTCTTTGGAGGCGGGCGAACACCAGCGACGGGCGCGCCAGTATGCGCTCTTGCCCGAGATCGATCTGGAGGGAGCGTATCTGCGCTCCTATGGTCAGGTCATCCTGCCCACCAACTCCGCCTTCGTAGGGATCAATGCCAAGTGGGCCATCTGGGAATGGGGCGCCAGCTACGCCGCCTATCGCGCCAGCCAGGCGCAGGCGCGCGCGGCCGCGTTCGATCTGGAAAACCAGAAGCAGCAGATTCGCGCCGAGGTGACCGCTGGAATGGCCCAGCTTGACGCCGCGGCCAGCGCCATTTCCGTCGCAGAGCAAGCCATCACCAGTGCGCAGGAAGCCTATCGCGTGACCGACGCGCAACTGCGGGCCGGCACCGCCACGACCACGGATCTCCTGGAAGCGCAGTCAGCCCTGACCCAAGCCCGCCTCAACTACCTGCGCGCCCAGTACGAGCTGGCGATCGCGCGGGTGAATCTGCGGCGCGCGCTGGGACGGTAGATTGCCTCGGTGACTCGCTGGTCGGGCTGGCGCTGGGCTGATAGGCTCGCCGGCTGGTTTCATGCCAGGCAACATTCCGCGGATCTACGCCTTTCGATTTCTGCGGGATTTCCTGCTCATCATGCCGGCCATCGTGCCGGTGTACCGTTCGAGCGGGCTCGATGCGACGCACATTCTTTTGGTGCAGGCCATCTTTTCGGCAGCCAGTGTTTCGTTTGAAGTGCCATCCGGCTACTTGGCGGACGTTCTCGGCCGGCGTCGGGCTCTGCTGTTGGGCTCGGTCGGCATGGCCACGGGCATGGCTGCGTATGGACTGGCCAGCAGGTTCTGGCTGTTTGCCGGGGCTGAGGTCGTGCTCGCTTTCGGCTATAGCCTGTTCTCGGGGACCGAGTCCGCGCTGATATTCGACACCTTGAAGGCCGAGGGCAGGGAGACCGAGTACACGCGCATCGAGGGCAAGGCTGAGGCTTGGACTCGGGTGGGTACGGCCGCTGCCGCAGTGGCTGGCGGATTGCTTGCCGTGGTCTGGTTGCGCCTGCCGTTTGTTGCCAACACAGGCACCGCCCTCGTCATGTTCGCCATTGTGCTCACCTTGGTCGAGCCCCCGCGACCCACGCTGGCTGGCCGCGCATCCGTGCGCCAAATTCTGCAAATCTCGCGCGAGTCCCTGGCCGACGCGCGCCTCTTGCCGGTCATGGTGCTGTCATCTGGAATCTTCGTGACCGGTATCACCGGCATCTGGGGCTACTTCCTGCGGCTCACGAATCACGGCATCACGGTCGCCTCGTATGGCGTCTACTTCGCGGCTTTTCAGGGCGCCACGGCTGCGGG
>PMIX01000244.1 GCA_003158395.1 Myxococcales bacterium
CGCACGCTGGCCGGAAGGACACGAATCATCAGGCCGATCAGGCGTCCCACCCCACTCGGCCCAATTGTCTACGGCTTGCCCACAAATGTCGTAACGCTCTGAGCCCCAAGGGAGAACGTGAAGCGAGAGCCGCCAACGGTCAGAGCCGTCTTTGACGCCAGGCTGTCCGCCGAAGACGTCACCCAGGGCGTGACGGAGCAGGGTGCCGCCCCGGAAATGAATACCGACAGGGATGTTGCGCTATTGTTGTTGTTGGCAGCGACAACCACGACCGTCCCGTCCGAGGCACTCTTGTACGCCGACAGCAATACTCCCGAAGGAACCGTGCCCGAGGTATTAACACGTTGATAGCCAGGCCGGACAAATCGGCTGTAATTCCCCATGACATATAGGCGCTTGGTGGCTTGCTTGGTCGTGTAATCCCAAAGAGCCCCGTTACCGGCGGAATTGGGATAGACCCACCAATAATGCCATGCGTTCATGTTGGCGACAGCTATCGCATTGTGAATTAGAGTGACTACTCGCAGCGCGCTGCCCATCCCGGAGTCCGCGACGTTATTGTTGCCTTGGTCGTAGATCTCCGTCTCCCAAAACTCTTTGCCCGCGGATGTTCCCGTGGTGTACGGAACCACATGAGCGGCGTCCGCGCAGCCGTACTCGTGCGTTGCAATGATAGAGATATACGAGGCCGCACTCGAGTTGTTCATAATTGCGTCAGCATAACTCTTGAAATTGCACCAATTCTGCGTTTCTGGCCCAACTAGTTTCACGCCGGAATTGGCCAAGGCCGGCCCCAGGAAGGAACCCACGAATGTAGCAAGCGCAGAAGCTGTGTAGGTGCAGGACTCGTAGGTGGAGATGCTTGCATCGGGCTCGTTTTGTGCCGAAACGGCAAAGATAGTTACGCCGGCCGACTTCATGGTCGAAACGAAGTTTGCCAACGAACCAGCCCAGGCCTGTCGACTCCCGTCAACGATGGTGCCCCCGTTCACATTGCCGTTTGATTTGTAGGCAGCGGCTGGCGACCAAGGAGTCGCCCACACTGTCGCGCCTCGCGCAACAGCCAGTTTGGCAATATTCGTCTCGGTCGTCGTGCCGTCGGGGGCGATGCGAATACGGTGCAGCGACAGCCCTGCCCCGCTCGTCGTGGACCAGAGCAGGTCTGCATCCGCCGCGCTCATCGTCGAACCCCAAGCCGTGGACGCGCCAAATCCCGAAATCTTCTGCTGCACGCTGCCCAGATTCACGACAACATCGCTCGACGTGGCTGTGCCAGCACCGCAGCTCGTGCTCACGGCACCGCCCGCTGCCAGGCTGCCCCCCGTGGCGAGACTTCCACCCGTGGGTGGGTTGCCGCCCGTGGCCTTCGCGCCACCGGTCGCGGGGCTGCCCCCGATTGCTACGCTGCCACCTGTCGCTGCTCTGCCGCCGGTTGCCCCGGCACCACCCGTCGCCGCCGCGCCGCCGGTCAGATTGGAGCCTCCAGTCCCGGACATACCGCCCGAGGACTTGGTCCCGGCGGCACTCGCTGCGCCGCCGGCTGCAAGAGCACCGCCGGACGCCCCGGTTGCGGCAGTTGAGGTTGCCCCTCCGGTTGGAATACCACCGCCGGTCGCGACAATGCCTCCGCCGCCTCTTGCACCGCCGGCCGTGGCATTGCCTCCTGAGCCAGGGGAACCCGCAGCACCGGTCGTCGCAATGCCTCCGCCACTGGTTACGCCGCCGGTCGCGCTATTGCCTCCTGGCCCAGAAGAACCCGCAACACCGCTCGCGACAATGCTTCCGCCACTTCTTGCACCGCCGGGCGCACTATTGCCTCCCAAGCCCGAGGAACCCCCAACCCGAATGGCGCCCCCGGCGCCAACGTCGCCGGAGTTTGAGCCGCTGCAACCAAAAATGCTGAGCGACCCTGCGAAAAACAGCTGCAGGGGTACCGAGTTGACGCGCATTGTGCTCTCCCATGATGCCTGCGAAGTACAATTCTTGTAGGTATCTCGAATTGTTACATTCTAGACGTCCGCGTGGCTGGACGCCATTGCCATCTGTCTACACGCTGGACACGTCGAGAGGATCGACGACAGCACCGTGACCTTGCGGCCGGAAATCAACCGCTCGGTGTCGCGGTCGCAGAGCTTGTGCAAGGGGAGTTCGTGCGGTCGCGGTTGTCTTTGTCTGGCGGCCGAAGTAGGGTCAGCATGTTGGTCCAGAAAGCCATGTCCAAGCCTGCAATCGTCGTTCTGGGAGCTCTCGGCGTCGTTGCGGTGGCGGTTGTGCTTGGCGCCCTCGCCTTGCGGGACAGGCGACCTCGACCGTCGCCAATTGCTGAGCACGAAACAGTTGCAGCCACCGCGGTGGCCCCAAGTTCCCACACGGCTCCGCCGGAACCTCCCTCTCCCCCGCTTCCGGCCCCTTCCCCACTTGCCCCACCAAAGTATCGGCACGCTACCGGGAAGGACGCTGCAGCGATCCTGGATGAGGCCTCGCTGATGGCGAAGCTTCATCAATTGGCAACATCGAACCTCCCCTTGTCGCTGCAATTGGCGAGAGAGGCCCTTGCGCGATTTCCAGACAGCTCCGATGCCCCCGAATTCGAATGGAACGTTGTCAAGTCCCTGGCCAACATGGGGCGATCCAAGGAGGCCGAGGAAGAAGCACGGGGCATGGTCAAGAAGTATCCGGGGACCTCTTGGACAGCCGACGTCCAGCGCCACGTGCTGTCCAGCCCGCACGAGTAGGCAGTGCCACGGCCTCGCTGTCCCACTCGTGCCCATGCGGACGGGGAGAATCCGTTTCTCGAATAGCAGCCTCTATCTACTGCCGCAATCCTTAAGTCAAGTCACTTGAAACTGGGCAGTTTGTCCCGTGTGATTACGTAAGGGTTCGAATAGACCGCCTGGAGATGGGCCGTGGTATTGTCAGGTGCATTGAAGAATGGGCTTGCCCAAACATTGAATAGCAGCCACTTGGTTCCCGTTGACTTGAGCTGATCCGGGTCCGGAATCGTGCCGCACTCATGTAGTGCAACCATCATGTTGGGGAATGCGGCTTCCGCCTGCTGGAAGATGCTGGTCATCGGTTCGGTGTCGCCTGCCGACACGTAGTTGTCCGCTCCACCGAAATCGATGTATTGCGCGCCGGGGTTGTAATCGGCAGTTGGATGCTGACAGAGAGGCGCTAGGAACAGAACATTGTTGAGCCCCTTTGTGGCCGTCAGATAGTTGAACGCGTATTTGAAGAGACTCTGCCACTGTGCTGAGGTCCCCATGGACCACCAGAACCAGCTACAGCCGTTGCCGGCTTCGTGGAACAGCCGGAGGATCGCGACGCCACCGGCGGTCTTCAGCGGCTGAACGAATTGGGCAATTCGGTCCAAATCCGCATTGAAGCTCGTGTTTTCGGCCGTGCCCGCGGCAAGCACATTGGCGATGTTGGTCTTGGTATTGTAGTTTCCTCCATTGATGCCCATGTGGTAGCCGAACATGCAAATGCCACCGTTGTTCCAATGGGTGACGCATTGGGTGGGTGCTTGACTATTGTTCACGTCGAAGGCGCGAATCGCCGGGTACTTTCCCGTCGCCGCAAAGACGGTGTTCATCCCGTCGTCGTTGTTGTCCTCCTCCTGACCCGAAAGGATGCCGTTGCCGTAGATACTGTGCAGATAGCACAGTACGTTGCGCGTCTGTTGGGTGGCGTTGGGTGTCACCGGCACGGCGGTGCAATTGGCAGGGGTAGTCCCGGTGCCGGTTCCTGTGGCACCGCCCGTGCTCGTATTTCCGCCAGTGTTCGTCCTTCCTCCGGCGCTCGTGTTTCCCCCGGCGCTCGTCTTCCCGCCAGTTCCCGTATTTCCGCCGGTCCCCGTTACACCACCAGTGCCCGTGTTTCCGCCGGTCCGCGGGGCCCCGCCTGTGCCTACGCCTCCCTCCGCATTCGGCCGTCCACCGGCGTTGCCTGCATCCCGGTTGCTCGTGCCCCCATCGGCAGAAGAGGTGCCGCCTGTGGCGGTCGTGCCCCCAGTTTGTCCGACGCCGCCGCTTCCAATAGCTCCGCCAGTGACTACGCCGCCGGTTGTGGCCGGACTAGTATCGGCCGGCGTGCTGCCGCCATTGGCAGTGCTGCCGCCTCTCGCGCTGACTCCGCCAGTCGCCGTCGCGCCGCCGGTGGCGACCATACCTCCGGTCGAGGTCCTGCCTCCGCTCGCGGGTGTGCCCCCTGTGGCGCTGGCACCGCCTGTCGGGAACGGTTCAGCCGGGTTGGAGCAGTTGCCGATGGTCGCTGCGACCAGGAGGAAACCGGCGACTTGCAGAACCTTGGGCAGGCAGGGAGCGGTGGCGGAATCTGCGTGCGAGGCGAAAGTCGGCATGGATCGCGTTCTCCTTCGGAAACAGTGGGCCCCAGTTGACAAGGACGATGGGCCGGCGAGCAACTCACAAGAGGGCCTGGGCGGTGCGTGACCTTCACGCAATCGAACCTCAGGGCTCCAAGATTGGGGGCGAGAAGAGTGAGACGCCCTGGCGTCATCTTCCTATGAAGGTTTCTGCTGCATAGGTATCAATGGAGGCATGGCGTCCAGGGCAGGCCACCGCTTGCGACCCGGCTCTGCCGGACGCCGCGTGGCGCTATTGCACAAAGCCCCAGTCATCATAGATAGTTAGGCCATATGCCGCAATGAGCTGTGCGTTGTACGACGCCGCTATCTTTCTGGCGCCGCAGCCATGTCCCATCGAGCCATGAGGGACCATGCCAGCGAGCCTGTCCCTTGCCCACGGTGCGCGATCGTGGCCAAGCCGGCTATCGATCTCCTCCGTTGTCGAGAATACGGTCGTGCGGATGACCGCTTGGCGAACCACAATGGGTTTTTCGTTTCAGCCGCGTGGTTGGCTGCGTGAGATCACGAAGCGATACCATGCAGGACACTGACCGGAAAGACCATTTCGCTCGAAGTCGAGGCCGCTAGCGACGTTCGAAGTCGAGAAAGCCCCGCTCGAAATCGGTGTGGACGAGGACCACATGCACCTGGTCGCCCACGCGCAGACTCTGAAAACCACGCACGATGCGCCCTTCCACTGGCGGGTTGAAGATGCGCACCCAGGTTCCCTTGTCCGCCGCGCCGGTGATCACTCCCTCGAAACTCTCCCCCACTCGCCCTTCCAGCAGCAACGCCGCAGCGGACTTGCTCACCTGGCGCTCGACCTTGGCCACATTTCCCTCCTGCTGGGTGCAATGGGTGGCGATTTCGGCTAACTCGGCCACGCTGTAGGGCGCGAGGCCATCGGAGAGCGCGGCTTTGACCAGTCGATGCGTCACCAGATCGGGAAAACGCCGGTTGGGTGCGGTGGAATGGGCGTAGTCCTTGACTGCAAGTCCGAAGTGCCCGACCGGCGGCTGCCCCGGTAGCTCCACCACGTACTCGCCAGCGCCCATCAGCTTCACGATCACGAGCGACAGATCTGGGAACCGTAGCGGATCCGCGGCGCGGCGTCTCAGCAGAAACGCCTCCAGCGCGCGCGCCGAGGGTTCGGCCGGAAGCGCCTCGCCCAACTTCGCGGCCACCTCCGCGATCTTCGCCCAGCGTTCGGGCGAACGTACCACGCGGCGCAAGGACGGCCGCGCCTTGCCTTCGAGGAAGCGGGCCACCACGCCGTTGGCGGCAATCATAAAGTCCTCGATCAGCTCCTTGGCGCGATTGGGCTCTTCTGCCTCCATACCCACCACCGCGTCCCCACCGAACACGGGGCGGGATTCCAACGATTGCAGATCCAGCGCGCCCTGTTGGTGGCGCAAGCGCCGTAGCCGCGCCGCCACCTCGTCCTGCATCCGAAGCTGCAGGTCCATCCCTTTCACGCGTCCGGCAGGCTCCGGCAACGGCCCCTGGCCGTCGAGCCACGCGGCCACGGCGTTGTAGGCCAGCTTGGCCCGATTGCGCACCAGCGCGCGGCCCACGCGCGTATCCCCCAGGGCTCCATCCGGCCCCACCGCGTACTCGATAACCAGGCTAAGCCGGTCGCAGTCCGGCCCAAGCGAAGTCAGATCAGTCGACAGCCGCTCGGGCAGCATCGGGTACACGTGGCCGGCCACGTAGACCGAGGCCGTATTGCTCGCGGCGTGCCGGTCGATGGGCGTGCTCTTGGCGACCAGGGCGTCGACGTCGGCCACGGCAATGAGGATCTTCACCGTCCCGCCGCCCACATCCTCCGCCACCGAAAGCTGGTCGAGATCGAGTGAGTCGTCGTTGTCGATCGAGCACCACAGCAAGTCGCGTAGGTCGCGCACGGCACCGCCCTCCGTCGCCGCGGGGCCGCGCATCCCGTCGAGCTGCCTTAGCGCCACAGCATCGAAATCCGGCTGCAGTCCCCGATCGAGCATCGCTTTCCGAGCGACCCGCTGCAACTCGGCCCGGTGGTGCAGATGAACTGTCATGCCCGTGAGTCTACTCCTGCACGCGCGGCTCCACGCGCGAAACGCGGCATCCTCCGTAAAATCCGCCGAGAGAGCTTCGTGCCTCAAGAATGCCCTGGTACGCCCCCCCCCGCTGGAACGGACGCTTGCGACTTCAGCGGCACGGCGCCCCTGGTGAGCGGCAGGATCCCAGCCATGTCGCCGATGATGTTGACCAACTCGGTGTTCGCGGGGATGACGATCTTTGTGTTCGCCGAGAGTGCAGTCTCCACCATGATCAGCCTCCTCAGCAGTTGCGCGTTGCCAACGAAGTATTTGTCGGCGGCGTTGTTCACGAGTTGGATGGCCTGGGCTTCGCCTTCAGCCTCAAGGATCTTCGCCTGCTTGATGCCCTCAGCTTTTTTGATCTCCGCCCTGCGTGCGCCGTCTGCCATGGTTTCCGTGGCTGTCGCAAAGTCGACCGCCGCGACCTTCTCATTTTCTGCCTTTACGACCTTGTTCATCGTCTCCTGCACGTCCTTGGGCGGATCGATCTCCTTCAGCTCTGTCCTGACGATCTCAATTCCCCAGTGCATGGTCTCCTCGCGCATCGTCCTTTGCAGCTCGCTGTTTATCTTTCCCCTTTCGCTGTTCGCGGACTTGAGGGTCAGCGTGCCGATGATGTTACGCAAGGTCGTTCTCGCCAGGTTGACGATCTGGTACTGGTAATTGAAGACGTTGTATTGAGATGCCTTCACGCTGTCTTCATCACTCTTGACCTTCAGGTAGACCTGCGCGTCGACGCGCGCATTCAGCTTGTCGCTCGTGATGATCTCCTGTGGCTCCGCGTTCACCATGACCTCGGTGACGTTCACCAGGTACATGCGGTCAATGAGCGGAATGATCCAGTTGAACCCAGGCATTGCCAGATGTTTGTACTTGCCCAGGCGTTCAACCAGGCCCCTGCTCGTGGGCCGTACGACCCTGACTCCGGCAAAGAAGATCAACACAATCAGACTCACCCCGACATAGACAACGTTGGGATTCATGATGTGCTCCTTATCCACCACGCGGGGGGATTGGTTTCAGGTTCCTGTTCATGAGACACGTCCATCCTTGGAAGGTCCGGGCAGTTCCACGCCGAGGTCGAGAAGCAGAATCTCGGTCTCTTCCCGCGCTGTGAGCGAGACCGCGCGCTCGGCCGTCAGACCAACGCCATCGCCCGTGGTCAGGACGATATCGCCCAGGGCGGCCTCTCCTTGCACCAGGTGGAGCCACGCGCTTCGTCCCTGCGCAAGCTCGTGGACCACGTGCTGCCCGGGGTCGAGCATCGCCGAATAGATCAGGGCGTCCTGATGGATGCGCAGCGATCCTCTGCGGGCGTCGGGCGAGGCGACGATGCACAGCCCGTCCCGGCGCTCCGCCGCGCTGAAGCGCTTCTGCTCATAGCCTGGCTCGAGCCCAGCCTGCCAGGAACGCAGTCCAATCTGGAAGACGTGGGCCCAGTCAATCCGCGACGCATTCGTCTCATTGTGGCGAATGCCGCTTCCCGCAGTCATGCGCTGGAATTCGCCGGCCTGGATGACCCCCGAGCAACCCATCGAATCCTCGTAGGCCAGCGCGCCCTCACACGCGTAGGTGACAATCTCGGCATCATGGTGGGCGTGGCGCGGTACGCCTGCGCCTGGTGCGAGACGATCCTCGTTGAGGGTTTCCAGGGCTCCAAAGCCGCCGTTGAGTGGGGCCGCCAAGTCCGATGGAAACGTGAGCCAAACCTCCCGCTTGCGCCGTCGGTCATGCTCGCGCTCCTTGGCTCGACGGAGGGTGATCATCGTCCCGCTGCTCTTCCTGCCTTGGTGGACCAGACGCCGGTTGCACGGCCGGCCACCTCAAGTGGCGGCGAGTCGCTGATGTTGCCCACAGTCTGAAGGCCGAGACTTCTCATGAAGCACCGCCATTCCCTCCATATGCACGTTGCGGGCCGTTGATCCTCCCCCGCTGTTTCAAGGAGTCGAGCCACCGCTGCGCGGACGACCCATCAAAACGATGGATATCGAATGCGGTCCGCGAGTGGTGGCGGGATAACGCAGTCCCACAACACCGCACGAAGTCTCTTTCCTACGCCTTCGGCTTGTCGGCTACCTTCACTTCGATCCGCCTGGGCTGTAGTTCGGGCCGCTTTGGCAGGAACAACGTGAGCACGCCCTGATTGAGGTCAGCGCGAATCTCGTTGCTGCTGTCGGTGCCTTCCGGCAGCGTGAACGCTCGCGTAAAACCACCGTAGGAACATTCGCGGGCGAAGTAGGTATCTGAACTCTCCTCCTTCTCTGCCTCCCGCTTGCCGCTGATGGTCAGTCGGTTGCCGGTCATGGTGATCTCGAGATCCTTCTCTTTGATCCCGGGAACATCTGCCTTGAAGACGAAGCCGTCCTTCGTCTCCTTGATCTCGAAGTCAGGAGTGTAGCGCGCTGGCTGCTCTTCCCCTGTCAAGAAGGGGGCCATCTGGCGAAATGGATCCCAGTGCATCCAATGAATCGGCTCCCCTTCAGCTGGACTACGCGGCAACTCTCCACCGGTTCTGCGGACAATCGGATTGGTCATTACAGTTCTCCTTGAGGCGCCCCGCACCTCAGCACAGATCTGAATGCAGCTTTCGAGCCACCGATGAGAACCAAACAAGATCAAGCACCTACCACCAGGGCACTTCCACGGAACTGGCTTGTTCAGTCAAAGTGAGGTGCCCCCGCAATCGAAATGGAATACTACGGTCGATGAGACGGCAGGAGGCAGGGCCTACAGTTTCGGTGCGGCACGGATCACAGCGGCGATCTCGGGCAGGACGCTCTCCACGCCGCGAATGACGAACTGGACGGCTATGGCCGCGAGAACCAGGCCCATCAGTCGCGTCGTGATGTTGAGGCCAGACGGCCCCAGGTACTTCTGGATACGGGCAGCGTTGCGCAGCATGACGAAGACGATAACCATGGCCACCACGATTGCCAGGAATAGGATCGCCATGTTGGGGATAGCGCGGGTCTCGCCGCTAAGGACGATGACGGTGGTGATTGCCCCCGGCCCGGAAACCATGGGGATGGCCAGGGGCACGACGGCGATGTCGTCACGGCTCATCGCTTCGTCCATTTCTTCAGGCGTCTGTTTCGTCCGCGAGGCAGTAGCGTGGAGCATCCCCATGGCAACGGAAAAGAGGATGATCCCACCGGCAATCTGGAAGGCGCCGATGGTGATCGAGAAGAACTTGAAAAGCAGCGTCCCGGAGATAGCGAAGACGAGGAGGACCGTGAAGGCGATGATCGTCGTCTTCCGGATGATCACCCGCTTTGCCTGCGGCGTGGCGTTGGACGTGAGGGTGATGAAAACCGAAGTGACCATCACCGGGTTGATGATCACGATTAGCGACGGGAACGCCACCAGGGCAAAGGAGATGATATCGTGCACGACCCGATTCTAGAACCCGGGGAGTCTAGGGAAAGGACTTTCCCTCGCGACGCCCGGAAAATCAGACGCCTGAACCCAGCCCGATCTTCTGACTGGAGGCACCAGCCCGGGACGCCGAAACGTAACCATCCCCCTGATCTCCCGGCGGGCGGTGGGGCGCGTTCGCTTCTTCCTGTGCCCTGGAGTCGTACCGGCTGCCCCGCGCGCGCTTGAACTCCGCGTAGGCGCGCCGGTCGACGCGCAGGTTGCTCCGGTAGGAGAGACTGGCGACCAGGCTGATCAGCAGGCCGCGACGCTGCCACAGGCTGGCGGCCGCACGACCGACGATGCGGGGGATGGAGTAAAATTTTCGGCCGCAATGGTCCATCTCGGCGATGACCTGGTCGAGGGACAGGTGCCGATAGCGCGCCACCGGAAAGGTCAGGGTGTAGTACTGCCAGTCCTGGGGGAACTCGTCGACTGCCAGGCGTTGCTCGGCAGCCATCTTGTCCCAAAGCTGCGTCCCAGGTAGGGGCGTCAGGAAAAGCGCATTCAGGTTGTCGACGCCGTAGTGGGTCGCCGCCGCGGCGATGCGCCCGCCGATGCCCGGCCGATCCGCGTCCAGTCCAATAATGAAGGAGCCCACCACCAGCATGCCGTGCCGGTGGATGCGCTCGACCGAGGCGCGGAAGTCCCGGCCCTTCACCAGGTTGATCTTCTTGCCCAGCTCCCGCAGGCCCTCCGGGCTCGGAGTCTCGAAGCCGATGAACACGCCCTTGCACCCGGCTTTGGCCGCCAAGTCGAGCAGCTCCTCGTCATCGGCGAAATTGATGGTGGCCTGCCCGATCCACTCCTTGCGGAGTTTCGCCGCGGCCATGGCACGAAACAGTGCCTTGGCGCGCGCGATGTGCTCAAGCCGGGTCCCGATCAGGTTGTCGTCGACCAGCAGAACGCGTTTCTCCGGGATGAGCTGAAACTCCCGGACGACATCCTCGACGGGGCGCTGTCGGTACGAGGCGCCATTGAAGGAGGTCACGCTGCAGAAACTGCAATTCAAGGGGCAACCGCGGGTGGTCTGAATGGCGCCGAAAGCGTAGCGCGGCGGGAGCAGATCGTGTCGGGCCGGGCGCATCTGCTCGATGCGGGCCAGCCCGCCGTCGTACCGGCGTTGCAGTCGGCCCCGCCGCACATCCTCGAGGACCTGGGGCCAGATGCCTTCTGCTTCTCCCGTGACGACTGAGTCCACCCGCTCGCTCACTTCGTCGAGGCACATGGTGGCGTGAATGCCACCCATGACGACGGGCACGCCAAGCCTGCGGAAGTGCGCCGCCACAACGTACGCCCGGCCCGCCTGGGAAGTGAACGCGGTGATCCCCACCAGGTCCGGCCTTGGCATGGCCGAGTAGTCCGGGACCCCGAGGTTCTCATCCACAATGGAAATCTCCCACTCCTGCGGAGTCAGGCCGGCCAACGCCATGAGGCTGAGCGGCTGCCAAACTCGATACTGGTTCCAGCGGCTCTCGCCGAGGTTGACGATGCTGACGAGCGGATTCGATGGATTGATCAACAACAAGTGCATGGCTTGCCCCGATCACACTGAAGGCGATCCCCGACAAAAGCAAGACTGGGGCCATGTGTTGTGGCGAGTCCACGTCGCGCTCGGATGCCGCGAAACCGCCGCGCGCCACAGTTCTGGTCTGACGATCGGTGCCGGCAGCGATCCCGATCCTGGGTGTCGCCGCGTGTCTCCTTCGATTTGAATGAGAAGTCGTTCATTTTGATTGTGCGCGCCGCGGCATATGGACGCCGGGCGTCGCAAGCGGATGAAAGCGCACGGTGGCCATGGGTGGCCTGGAAACTGCTTGCAGAGAGGCTCATTGAGATTTCACGCTTGATCGTCGCGACAGTCGCGCGGAGTCGAGAACGCGCAGAATCTGGAACGGAAACACGCACCCCATGGATTCACTTGCGCGCCAGCGGGCGGATTGGCGGGCGGGTCTGGTCCGGAGTATGCGATAGATGGTGGCGATGAGCGGGACCGTCGGGGGAAATTTGCGAAAGTGGATAGCGCGGTTGCGCGGGAACAGCCTTGCCGACCGCGTTCTCGCCGATGATCCGCCCCTGCGCGCCGAGTTGCTCAGCGCCGACCAGATGAAGCAGCACGGGCGGACACTGGCTGGAACGCACGAACTGGCGCGGCACTGGGCCCCGGATCGCCTGCTCGCGCGCCTGGCTGAAAACGAACGAATCCTGATCGAGGCCTGCAAGCTATTGACCGAGGCGCTGGCGGCCGACCGTCGCATCGTCCCGGCAGGGGAATGGCTGCTCGACAACTTCTACCTGATCGAGGAACAGATTCGCACGGCCAGGCGGCACCTGCCAGAGGGCTACAGCCGACAGTTGCCCCGCCTGCGCAGCGGCCCCTCGGCTAGCCTTCCGCGCGTGTACGACATCGCGCTGGAGGCGATCTCGCACGGGGATGGACGGGTGGATCCAGAAGGCCTGGCCAGCTTCGTGGCGGCTTACCAGACGGTGACCGCGCTGAAGCTGGGCGAATTGTGGGCCATTCCCATCATGTTGCGCCTGGCTCTCATCGAGAACCTTCGGCGCGTGGGTGCGCGGGTCGCCGCTGCGCGGATCGAGCGCGACCGGGCCGCTTCCTGGGCCGAGCAGATGGCGGCGGTGGCCAAGAAGGATCCCAAGAGCCTGATCCTGGTGACCGCAGACATGGCGCGGGCCAACCCGCCGATGGCCAGCTCGTTCGTAGCGGAGCTTGCCCACCGACTGCAGGGACTGAGCCTGACCCTGCCCCTCACCTGGATCGAGCAGCGGCTGTCTGAGTCCAACCTGACCATCGAACGGGTGGTCCACGCGGAGAACCAGCAACAGGCGGCCGACCAGGTTTCCATCAGCAACAGCATCGGCAGCCTGCGCATCCTCGGGGCGACGGACTGGCGCAGGTTCGTCGAGAGCATGAGCGTGGTCGAGCAGGCCCTGCGCGAGGACCCCGCCGGGGTCTACCAAGGGATGGACTTCGCCACACGGGACCATTACCGCCGCACCGTGGAGAGTATCGCGAGGCGGAGTCCGCTTGCGGAGAGCGAGGTGGCGCGCCAGGCGATCCAGCTTGCCCAGGCGGGCAGCGGCACGGGCGACGAACGCACGCAGCACGTCGGCTTCTATTTGATCGATCAGGGGTTGCCGCAACTGGAACACGCGGCGCACGTGCGCGGTTCCACCGTGGGGACTTTCCGCGGGCCGAGCGGCCGTTTCCCCTTGTTCATCTACCTGGGCGGAATCTTCCTACTGGCGGCGATTGGCACCGGCGGCCTGGTGGCCCGGGCAAAGGCCGATGCGAGTCCAAGCTGGATCCTTGCGGTGGTCGGGATCCTCGCGTCGCTGTGTGCGAGTCAACTGGCCGTTTCGCTGGTGAACTGGCTGGCGACCGTGCTGACGACGCCGCACCTTCTGCCCCGCATGGACTACTCGAACGGAATTCCGCCGCGATCGCGCACTCTGGTCGTGATCCCGACCATGCTGTCCAGCGCCGCGGAACTTGCGGACCTGGTCGAGGCGCTGGAGGTTCGGTTCCTGGCCAATCGCGACGAGAACCTACCTTTCGCGCTTCTCACCGACCTGTCCGATGCCGCCCAGGAGACGCTGCCCGAGGACGAGGCGCTGGTGTCGCTGGCCAAGGCGAGTATCGAAGAGCTGAACGCGAAGTACGGCAGCCCCGACCGGTTCCTTCTCTTCCATCGGCCACGCCGCTTCAACCCGCGCGATCGGATCTGGATGGGCTACGAACGCAAGCGCGGCAAACTCGCGGCTTTGAACGCGCTCCTGCGCGGGCGTGGCCCGCAGGCTGACTTCTCGCTCGTCGTCGGCGACACGGCGGGCCTGCAGCAGGTGAAGTACGTAATCACCCTGGACACGGATACACAGTTGCCGCGCGATGCTGCCAGACAACTGGTCGGGGCCTTGGCCCACCCCCTGAATCGGGCGCGCTTCGACGAACGCACGCAACGAGTCTGTGCAGGCTACGGGATCCTCCAGCCGCGCATGGCCGAGAGCCTGTCGAGTGCGAATCGATCGCGCTACGCGCAGCTCTGGGGGAACGAGCCGGGGCTCGACCCGTACACGCGCGCCGTCTCCGACGTCTACCAGGACCTCTTCCAGGAGGGCTCGTTCAGCGGCAAAGGGATCTACGAGGTCGATGCCTTCGAGCGCGCTTTGGCCGGCCGCTTTCCCGAAAACCGGATCCTGAGCCACGATCTGGTCGAGGGTTGCTACGCCCGCTCGGGGCTGCTCACCGACGTGCAACTCTACGAGGAGTATCCCCCGCGTTACCGCACGGATGTGGGTCGCCGCTGCCGGTGGATTCGCGGCGATTGGCAGATTGCGCGCTGGCTGCTACCGCGGATTCCCGGTTCCGACCCGGCCGCGCGCCGGCAGAGGAATCCGCTCTCTCTGCTCGCGCGCTGGAAGATCTTTGACAATCTCCGGCGCAGCCTAGTGCCCGTGGCCGCGACTCTTCTGTTGCTGCTGGGCTGGACTTGGCTGCTCCGGCCCTGGCTTTGGACTCTCGCGGTGCTTGCAGTCTTCCTCATTCCTCCTGCCGCCGCTTCGCTCCTAGATGTGCTACGCAAGCCCAAAGAAGTGCTGCTCGTGCAGCACTTGACCGGGTCAGGCCGCTCGGCCGCCGCACGCTTCGCCCAGGTCGGCTTTTCCTTCGCTTGCCTGCCCTACGAGGCCTTCTTCAGCCTCGATGCGATCCTGCGCACGGCTTTCCGGGTGCTGTTCAGCCACAGGCGGCTCTTAGAATGGAGTCCTTCGGCGGATGCGAAACACAGCCGCGGCGCGGATCTCGCCAGTTCCTTTCGCAGCATGGGAATCGCCCCGGTGCTGTCCACAGCGTTGGCGCTCTTTCTCGCTCGCCTTCGCCCGGGTGCCTTGGTGCTCGCCGCGCCCATCCTGGTCCTCTGGTTCGCGAGCCCGGTCCTTGCCTGGTGGTCGAGCCGGCCGCTTCCGCGCCGCGCTGCCAGACTGACGACGGCCGAGATCCGCTTCCTCCGCGCCGTGGCTCGAAAGACCTGGGCCTTCTTCGAAACCTTCGTCGGTCCGAAAGACCACTGGCTGCCGCCCGACAATGTGCAGGAGCATCCGGTGGCGGCCATCGCCCATCGTACCTCCCCGACCAACATGGGTCTCTCGCTGCTCGCGAACCTGGCTGCTCACGACTTCGGCTACCTCTCGACCGGGCGGCTCGTCGAACGCACGGCCAATGCCTTCCACACCATGGAATCCCTGGAGCGTCATCGCGGCCATTTCTACAACTGGTACGACACGCAGTCGCTGACGCCATTGCGACCCCGCTATGTCTCCAGCGTGGACAGCGGCAATCTCGCCGGACACCTGCTGACCCTGCGGCAGGGACTGCTCGGCTTGCTCGACGAGAAGATCATAGGATCAAGTCTTTTCGCGGGAATTGCCGACTCGCTCCAGATGGTGGTCGACGCTACGGAAGACGTTGGCTCCGGCGAGCTGGCTCGGGTCGAGAGCGCTGTGATCTCCGCCGCGGACAATCCGCCGCGTACACTCACGACTGTCCGCCATCGTCTCGAATCGATCGCGAAGGCGGCCGAATTGCTCGTGGATCGGCTGGCTGCGGGCCCGGAAAGCCAAGCCAAGGTGTGGGCGCAAGCCTTGGCCCAGCAATGCCAAGATGCTCTGGCCGATCTGGTGCTTGTCGCCCCCTGGACCTCGCTGCCGGAGGCTCCCAGCAGCCTTGACGGATTTGCAGGCCTCGATCAGATCCCGACCCTACGCGAGCTGGCTGGGATCGCGTCGCGACTCCTCCCAGCCATCGAAGCGCGGCTCTGGCCGGGCGCCGCGGACGCAGACTGGTGGGCCGAACTGCAGCGGCTGGTCGCCGAGTGTAGCCAGCGCGCCCAAAAGAGAATCGCCGTCGTGCAAAGGCTTGCGCTTCACGCCGGCGAGCTTGCGCGCATGGAGTACGACTTTCTCTTCGATGAAACCCGCCACCTATTGGCCGTCGGGTACAACGTGGACGATCGTCGGCGCGACTCGAGCTACTATGATCTATTGGCCTCCGAGGCCAGGCTGTCGACCTTCGTGGCCATCGCGCAGGGGCAACTGCCGCAGGAGAGCTGGTTTGCCATGGGACGCCGGCTCACCAGCGCCGGCGGCAAACCGATGCTGCTCTCCTGGAGCGGATCGATGTTCGAGTACCTGATGCCCCTGCTGGTTATGCCGACCTACGACGGCACGCTGCTGGACCAGACCTGCCGGACCGCGGTGGAGCGGCAGATCGACTACGGAGCCCAGCGCGGGGTACCGTGGGGCATGTCGGAATCCGGCTACAACAGCGTGGACGCTCATCTCAATTACCAGTACCGGGCGTTCGGCGTGCCCGGCCTGGGGTTGAAGCGCGGGCTCGCCGAGGATCTGGTGGTGGCACCCTATGCCTCGGCACTGGCCCTGATGGTAGCGCCCGCGCAGGCGTGTGAAAATCTGCAACGACTCGCGGCCGAGGGGTGTGAGGGCAACTTCGGTTTCTACGAGGCGATCGACTACACGCCGTCCCGCCTGCCGCGCGGGCAAGTCCGCGCCGTGGTCAGGTCCTTCATGGCCCATCACCAGGGCATGAGCTTGCTCTCGCTGGCAGATGTGCTGCTGGACCGGCCGATGCAGAAGTGCTTTGAGTCGGACCCGGCCTTCCAGGCCACAATGCTGCTCCTGCAAGAGCGGATCCCCAAGGCGGTCGCGCCCTATGTGCACACCGCGGAGCTTGCGCAGTCGCAGACCGCCGCCAGCGGCCTTGAGACACCGGTGCGGGTGTTCGACACTCCGCAGACCTTTGCTCCCGAAGTGCAGCTCCTGTCGAACGGCCGGTATCACGTCATGATCACCAACGCCGGCGGTGGCTACAGCCGCTGGAAGGACATGGCCGTCATGCGCTGGCGCGAAGACAGCACCCGCGACCATTGGGGCACGTTCTGCTATCTGCGCGACGCAACCAGCGGGAGGTTCTGGTCGACCGCCTTTCAGCCGGCGCTCAAGCGATCGGACAGCTACCAGGCGATCTTCTCGGAATCTCGGGCGGAGTTCCGCTGCCGGAAGGACAACCTCGACGCCCATACCGAGATCGCGGTTTCGCCCGAGGATGACATCGAGCTGCGCCGGATCACGATCACCAACCGTGGCCGCAGGCGCAGGACCATCGACCTGACAAGCTACGCCGAGGTCGTCCTGGCCCTGCCTGCCGCGGACGCGGAACATCCGGGGTTCAGCAACCTGTTCGTGCAAACCGAGATCCTGCGCGAGCGGCAGGCCATCCTGGCTACGCGCCGGCCGCGCTCAGTGGGCGAGCCGGCGCCTTGGATGTTCCATCTGATGGCCGTACACGGGGCCGAGGCGGGAGAGATCTCGTACGAGACCGACCGCTGCCGTTTCATCGGACGCGGCCATACCGTCGCGGATCCGCTAGCAATGCAGAGCAGCGCGAAGCTCTCAGACAGCCAGGGATCCGTGCTCGATCCGATCGTCGCGATCCAGCAGCGGATCACCCTCGATCCGGATGCTTCAGCGACCATCAACATCGTCTCCGGTGTGGGCGAGACACGCGATGGGTGTCTGGGATTGGTCGACAAATACCAGGACCGGCGGCTGGCGGACCGTGTCTTCGATCTGGCCTGGACACACAGCCAGGTGGCGTTGCGACAGATCAACGCCAGCGAAGCCGATGCGCAANNCTGCCCATCGTTTTGCTCAAGATCGGGGATCCGGCAAACATCGAATTGGTCCGCCAGTTGGTCCAGGCCCACGCCTACTGGCGCCGGCGCGGATTGAAGGTGGATCTCGTGATCTGGAACGAGGATCATTCCGGCTACCGGCAGGTCTTGCATGACCAGATCATGGGGCTCATCGCAGCCGGCGGTGAGACCAACGTGACCGATCGACCGGGCGGCATCTTCGTGCGGCCGGCCGACCAGATTGCCGACGAGGATCGCATCCTGGTACAAACCGTGGCGCGGGTGGTGCTGACCGACGCTCGCGGAGATCTGGTTAGCCAGATCGACCAGCGAAGCCAAGCGGAGCCCATCTACCCACCCCCGTTGCCGGCCCACCCCCTGCGTACCCAGGCCGCCACGTCTCCCCCCCACACGGGGGGTCCGCGCCCGGATCTGATCTTCTTCAACGGGCTCGGTGGCTTCACTCCGGATGGGCGTGAGTACGTCATCACGACCGCGCCAGGAAGGGCGACGTTGGCGCCGTGGGTGAACGTGCTGGCCAACCCGCAATTTGGAACCGTGGTGTCGGAGAGTGGCGCCGCGTACACCTGGGCCGAGAACGCGCACGAATTCCGCTTGACCCCCTGGGGCAACGACCCGGTCAGCGACACGAGCGGGGAAGCCCTGTACCTGCGCGACGAGGAGAGCGGCCAGTTCTGGTCTCCGACCCCGCTGCCCAGTCCGGGCTCACCAGAGCATGCCACCGTCACTCGGCACGGCTTCGGCTACAGCGTCTTCGAGCACAGCGAGGGCGGCATTCACACGGAGCTGTGGATCTACGTGGACGTGAACGCGCCGGTGAAGTTCTCCGTGCTGAAGCTGCGCAACGATTCGGGCCGCCCACGCCGGCTGTCGGCTACCGCCTACGTGGAATGGGTGCTGGGAGCCGAGCGCGCGAAGTCGGCCCCGCATGTGGTCACCAACGCCGACCCCGGCACCGGCGCTCTTTTCGCGCGCAACCCCTACAGCACGGAATTCGCCGACCGAATCGCGTTTCTCGACGCCGATGACATGACCGGGAGCGTGACCGGCGACCGAACCGAGTTCCTGGGCCGCAACGGTACGCTGCAAAGCCCCGCGGCCCTTTCGCGCACGCGACTCTCGGGCAAGCTGGGGGCCACGCTTGATCCCTGCGCCGCAATCCAGGTTCCCTTCGACCTGTACGAGGGGCAAGAGCGCGAGATCATCTTCCGGCTCGGCGTGGGTCGCAGCATCGAAGACGCCGCCGACCTGGTGCACCGTACTCGTGGCTCGGCCACGGCTCGCAGCGCACTGGAGGCGGTTTGGCAGTACTGGAATCACACCCTCGGCACCGTGCAGGTGGAAACGCCGGATCCGGCCCTCGACGTTCTGGCCAACGGCTGGCTCCTCTACCAGACCCTGGGATGCCGACTGTGGGCGCGCAGTGGATTCTACCAGTCGGGCGGCGCCTTCGGATTTCGCGACCAACTACAAGATGCGATGGCGCTCATTCACTGCGAGCCACGTCTTCTGCGCGAGCAATTACTTCTATGCGCGGCCCATCAGTTCCACGAGGGAGACGTCCAGCACTGGTGGCATCCACCCTCGGGCCGCGGGGTTCGCACCCACTGCTCCGACGACTACCTCTGGCTCCCTCTGGCCACCTGTCGTTATGTGCTCGGCACCGGGGACACGGGGGTGCTGGACGACGTGGTCCCCTTCCTCGACGGCCGTCCGGTCAACGCCGAGGAGGATTCGTACTACGACCTGCCCCGGCGTTCCGCGGAGGCGGATACCCTGTACGGGCATTGCACCCGCGCCATTCTGCGTGGGCTCCGCTTCGGCAGCCACGGCCTGCCGCTCATCGGCTCCGGGGACTGGAACGACGGCATGAATTGCGTGGGCGCGGCCGGCAAGGGCGAAAGCGTCTGGCTGGGATTCTTCCTCTATGAGGTGCTCCAGCGTTTTACCGAACTGGCACAGAGGCGCGGCGACCTGGTTTTCGCCGAACGCTGCCAGACCGAGGCGGCCCAGGTGCGCCGGAACATCGAAGCGAGCGGCTGGGACGGCCAGTGGTACCGGCGCGCCTTCTTCGACGACGGCTCGCCGCTCGGGTCGGCCAGCAACCCCGAGTGCCAGATCGATTCCATCGCGCAGAGCTGGTCCGTCCTGTCTCGGGCCGGCGACCCCGAGCGGTCACGCCTGGCCATGGATGCGGTGGACAAGCGGCTGGTGCGCCGCGAGCATTCGCTGATTCAGTTGCTGGATCCGCCCTTCGACAAGTCGAATCTGGATCCCGGCTACATCAAGGGCTACGTCCCGGGCGTGCGCGAGAACGGCGGCCAGTACACCCACGCCGCGGTCTGGGCGGCGATGGCCTTCGCGGCCCTGGGTGACGCCCGACGAATGTGGGAGTTGCTGGCCCTGATCAACCCCGTCAGCCACGGCAAATCCCCGGAAACGATGGAAACCTACAAGGTAGAGCCGTACGTGGTCGCCGCCGACGTCTACGCCGTGGCGCCGCACACTGGCCGCGGCGGATGGACCTGGTACACCGGTGCGGCCGGCTGGTTCTACCGGTTGATCCTCGAATCTCTGCTGGGGTTGAAGCTGGAAGTCGACAAGCTGCACGTCTCCCCTTGCCTCCCGGCAGACTGGCAAGCATTCACAGTCCACTACCGACACCGCGAGACCGTGTACCACATCAGGGCCTCGCGCACGGCCAC
>PMIX01000460.1 GCA_003158395.1 Myxococcales bacterium
ATAGACATGGGGTTGTCGATGGCCCAACGCGGATCCTGGCTGAGAGCAGCGCGGGCGCTGGGTGCAAGGCGGACGCGCTTGGCTTCTTCCAGAAATGCCAATTCGAGAAGACTCACAGGCGAAATGTACAGGCCGTGCTCGCGCGCCAGCGCCCGACCGCGCGGGTGTCCCGTGTGCACCCAGATAAGGGCGCTGGTGTCGAGGAGGATCACGTCTTGGTCCGCCGCTTGAAGGACAGACCCGCCCTGCCGGTCCGCCAGGTCCAGTCCCCATTCGCAACCGCTGGGTCTAGGATTTCGATAACGGGCCTGGCCGTGCGGAGTGCTCCGCGCCTTTCCTCCAAGACCAGGCGGAAGCGTAACCTGCCACGCTCGATGGTGACGGGCTGGCCACCGGCGGCCTGATCCAAGACGCGGGCGAAGTTCTGGCGTGCCTGCGATGCGGTGAAGCGTGCCATATGTACATTGTACAACCCGGCCTCAGAGAGGGGCAACACGTCAGCCTCCCGCACTGCGCGCTTTGCATCCTTGTCTTCCCCTCGCCGCTCTTTCTAACGCAGGACACTGTCATGGATCGCGTTGAGCAAAGGATTCCGGAGCCCGACCGCCGCTGATGCCAGGTAGCCTTCGTTCAGCTCCCACTGGATGACGCCGCCCAGGCCCTTGGCCTTGATGTAGGCGCCTTTCTCGGCAATCGATTGCTCGTCGTCGTAGGAAACATAGGTGCATCCGTCGGGCGCGTGCGGCGAAGCGAAGGACAGGTAGGGCACGCGCGCCAGGGCATCCCATTGGCGCGCGCTCGCGCTGTAGTAGCTCGTCATGATCTTGGCGTAGGAAATCGTGCCGTCGCTGGCGACCAGAGTCGAGCCGTTCAGGGCTTGGTCGGGTGCGGTCACCGGCGGCGAGTAGCAAAGCCCGTAGAATCCGATGCCAATGCCCAGCTTGGCCGCGGGCACTGAGGCCGCGAGGTACAGCTTCACGGTCGAGTCGATCGACATGGGCGTGGCCGAATCGGTGTGATAGAGCGCGCTCGAGTGCCAGCTCTTCCATCCCGACCACGCGCCGGCCATGCCGTAAGACATGATGTTGAGCTGGTCGTACACGGCAGCGATGGCGGCAAACCCTGACAGGTCGGCGCCCAAGTTGACGTTGATGGCGCCAATGGGGATGGTCATGAGCGCACCTGGGTTGGCCTTGCGAATACGATTGGCGATGTCGATCACCGCGGGCTCGTCGGTCTTGTCCATGGGTTCCCAGTCGATGTCGATGCCGTCGTAGCCGGGGGTGGTCAGCAGCGAGACCAGGTTAGCCGCGAAGGTGACGACGCTTCCGCTCGCAGTGGCCGTCTGAAAACCGCCTTGTGAATCGGCCCCGCCGATGGAGGCGATAGCCTTCACACCGTGCAGATGGGCAGCGGCAATGAGATCGGTCGCCAGCTGCTGATTGCCGCCAGCCAGGGTCATCGAACCGTCTTGATTGGGCAGGTAGAACGCCATTGCGACGTGGGTAAGTCCCGACCACTCGATTTCGGAAATCGGGTATTGATCAGGCGCCCAGCTCGCGTAGTAGCCCATTGACCAGGCGCCCGAGGCCGTGCCGCCATCCACCCTTCCGCCATCCAGAATGGCACCCGCATCGCTGGAGCCGCCAGTCGTTCCAGAAGCACCGCCGGTTCTGCCGCCCGAGCCCGTGCTCCCAGCTACACTGGCATCGAACCCGCCATTCGTCCCGCCGGGCGCGGTCGCGCCGCCTGTACTGGGCGCACCTCCTTGGGCCATAGCACCCCCTGTGGAAATCGTGCCACCAGATCGAATCGCGCCTCCTTGACTAGACCCGCCGCTTCCGGTGAGAGAACCACCTGTGGAGGACACGCCTCCCGCCCCGGTCTTGCCGCTATCCCTTCCATTGCACCCGTGGTTCATGCCGACCAAGGCACCGAGCAGCAGTAGACGCAGGCATCTCATCTTCTCCATGTCGTTCTCCTCGGGGCCGTCTCAGCTGCCCATCAGAGGGTACTCGACGTGCAGGCCCGGAAACCTCGCGAAGTCGCGGTCATTCGTGGCGAGTGTGGCACCATGCTCGATGGCCAAGGCGGCGAGGTGGGCGTCCGAGACAAGCGGCCCGCTGGCCTGACCAGACGTCAGCAGCCTGGAGAGAAGAGCCCAGTGCCGCTCCGTCGGCAACACGACCGTCGAGATGGGCTGCTCAAGCCACGATTCCACGATCTGGCGTGCGTCGTTCACCGCCAGCGGTCGGACGATGGCCCTGCCATTTGTCGCGATGCGGATGAAGGCAAGAATCGTCGGCCAACAGAACGCGACCGGGGTGGACCCGGACAGCGCCTCTTCCAGCCAGCCACGCGCGCCCACGTTGTAGGGAGAAGAACGGTCATAGGCGTACAGCAAAATGTTGGCGTCTGGAAGTTTCACTTGTGCTCGGGCCCTTCCAGCTCGTCAAGCAGGGCACTCACCTTGTCAATGTTGATCCCTGGGCGCAGCCCCATGGCGCGCGCCCTGACGCGGAACGGCCGGGCCGAGGTACCCTGCTTCCGCACGCTGAGACCAGCCCTCAGGCAGGCGTTCACGGTCTCTCGGAACGGCCGGCCGGTCTTGCGCGACTCGGCCTTCAGCTTGGCAGCAACGTCCTCGTCGAGGGTCAATGTCGTTCGCACATCTTGATGCTACTAGACAGACATCACGGTGTCCACGGGGTCGGTGGCCGTGTCCTCGGCTGGCAATCGGGAACGGCGCAGCAACCTGGCCATGCGCCTGGCCAATCGAGCGGAGCAAGGAAGGCAGCTGTTCGCGACTCAGCCGTGAATCATCGTGACGAGGATGGGGGAGTCCCGTAGACTTCGTACCCCGCGAAAGAAACAGCGGTTCCAGTCACCGTTGGGGCAAACAGGTGCATAATCGTCCGAGAAAGCACGCTGCGAAGAAAAGGCCCGAGGATCCGAGGCCAACGCGCAAAGCCCGCGACAGCGCCCCGCTGCCCACCCGCCGTCGCGAGCAAGTCGGTTCATTCCCCATCGTCGGCATTGGCGCCTCCGCCGGGGGATTGGAGGCCCTTGAGCAGTTCCTGCGCCACTTGCCCGCTGGCAGTGGCATGGCCTTTGTCGTCGTTCAGCACCTGGACCCCACCCACAAGGGGATGCTGGTGGAACTGCTCGCGCGATCCACGCCCATGAAGGTCGTCCAGGTCAAGGACCGCCTGCGGGTCGAGCCGGACCGGGTCTACGTGATTCCGCCCAACCACGACATGTCCATCCTGCACGGGGTGTTGCACCTGCTGGCACCGGTGGCGCCGCGCGGGCTGCGCCTACCTATTGATTTCTTCCTTCGCTCCCTGGCCGATGACCAGCGCGACCGCAGCGTCGGCGTGATCCTCTCGGGCATGGGGTCGGACGGCACCCTGGGTGTCCGGGCCATCAAGGAGCAGGCCGGTGCGGTTTTTGTGCAGGCGCCGGCCTCGGCCAAGTTCGACGCCATGCCTCGCAGCGTGATCGACGCTGGGCTGGCCGATGTCGTCGCTCCAGTCGAGGAACTGGCCGGCAAGATCGTCGCCTATCTTGCACACGCGCCGCTTGCCAAAGTGCGCGAGCGGGTGCTGACCAGCAAGACCCAGAGTGCGCTCGAGAAAGTTTGCGTGCTTCTGCGCAGCCAGACCGGACACGATTTCTCGCTCTACAAACGCAGTACCGTGTACCGCCGGATCGAGCGGCGTATGGGCCTGCACCAGATCGACAACATCGCGGACTATGTCCGTTACCTGCACGGGAGCCCCCTGGAAGCCCAGCTTCTCTTCAAGGAGCTGCTTATCGGCGTGACCAGCTTCTTCCGCGATCCGGCGGCCTGGGAGTGCCTGCGCAAGAAGGTCATCCCGGAGACGCTGGCGGCGCATCCCGCCGGTGGGGCCCTGCGCGCGTGGGTGCCGGCATGCTCGACCGGAGAGGAAGCGTATTCCCTGGCCATAATCTTCAAGGAGGTGCTGGCCCAGGAGAAGTCGGCCCGCGGCTTCTCCTTGCAGATCTTTGCCACGGACCTCGACAAAGACGCCATTGACCGGGCCCGGCAGGGACTCTACCCGGCCAACATTGCGGGCGATGTTTCGGCCGAACGTCTGCGCCGGTTCTTTGTGCAGGAAGAACACGGTTACCAGGTGGGCAAAGAAATTCGCGAAATGGTGATCTTCGCCGCGCAGAACCTGATCATGGACCCGCCTTTCACCCGGCTCGACATCCTGAGCTGCCGCAACCTTCTTATCTATCTGGCGCCCGAGCTGCAGAAGAAGCTGCTGCCACTCTTTTATTACAGCCTCGGTCCTGGCGGCGTCTTGTTCCTGGGCAGCGCGGAGACCATCGGCACGGCCACTGACCTCTTTGCCCCGCTCGACAGCAAGACGCGGATCTTCCGCCGCCTGGATGGCGCTGTGCAGACCGAGCCGCTTGACTTCCCTGCCGCAGCTTTTCCCGCGCGCCCGCCTGTGCCTGAGACGGTGCAAACCGGCACACAGAAAGTCGCGCCCAACATCCAGGTGCTGGCAGAACAGCTCCTCCTGCAGCGCTACCTGCCGGCTGCTGTGCTGACCAACGACAAGGGCGACATTCTTTTCATCAGCGGCCGGACCGGCAAATACCTGGAGCCCGCAGCGGGCAAAGCCAACTGGAATATCTACGCCATGGCCCGCGAGGAGCTGCGCTATGATCTCGGCGCGGCCTTCGCAAAGGCGCTGCGCGAGAGGCGCACGGTGGCCTTGGCCGGCGTGAAGCTGAGAGGCAACGCTGGGGTCCAGGCCGTGGACGTTGTGATCGAGCCCGTCCAGCAGCCAGAGGGGCTGCGAGGGATGGTCATCGTGGTATTCACAGATGTGGCGTTGTCCGAGCGCAAACCAGCGGGAAAGGACAGGCGAACCGCCATCCAGCCGGCCGCGCTGGCCCGCAAGGAGCAGGAGCTGCGGCAGGTGCGCGATGAGCTGCAGACTGCGCGCGAGCAGATGCAGACCTCGCAGGAGGAGCTCAAGTCGGCCAATGAGGAGCTGCAGTCCACCAATGAGGAGCTGCAAAGCACCAACGAGGAGCTGACCACGTCCAAAGAGGAGATGCAGTCCCTCAATGAGGAACTGCAGACCCTCAATCACGAGCTGCAATCCAAAGTGGACGAGCTATCGCGGACCAACAACGACATGAGGAACCTGCTCGACAGTACCGACATCGCCACTCTGTTCCTCGACGATGCACTGAACGTACGGCGCTTCACCCCCCAGATGCTCAAGATCATCAAGCTCATCCCGGGCGACGTGGGCCGGCCCATCAC
>PMIX01000364.1 GCA_003158395.1 Myxococcales bacterium
CCATGGGTCGTCGACCAGATCGACTCGCAGACCGGACGCCTGCCGATCACTCTGTACGTTCGGCGCGATTCCCGGGTGTGGCCCGTGGTCGCGGGCCAGGGCGAGCCATTGCGCCCGCCCTGGATGACGGACCGCGAGCGGTTCAGGGAGTAGACGCGCTCGCTCTCCTTCGTGCGAAAAGTGGCACCATCATACCGATGGCGCGAACCTCTGCACAGCCATACGACGGCCTTGCGGCCCAACGGGATGGTGCTCATCCACCACCTATCATCATGGTTCAATCAGCATGAGAACTCACCTGCCCCCTCCGAGCTTGGCTGCCATCCTGCTGTTGGCATGCGGGCGCACGGGGACTGCCAGGCTGTCGCATCCGGACGCCAGCCAGGATCAGGTCCTGGACGGTACGGGGGACCTGGCCGCCGATAACCTTGATGGCAGTCGAAACTGCGGCGTCGTGTGGTCTTCGTCGTCCTGGCCGGTCATAGAACTCGTCGTCGACACCAGCGCGTCCATGCAAGGCGCGGTGACGGGAACGGGCCAAAGTAGCTGGGAGTTGACCCGGGACGCGCTCAAACGGGTGATTTCACGCCTGACGCCTGCCTCTCCTGCGATTGGCTTGACACTCTTCCCCAATCAGGGCGACTGCGTCAGGGCTCCCATTGTCGTGCCTGCGGCGCCCATTTCTGAGCAGACGCAAGCACAGCTAATGGCGGCGCTCGACAGTGTCGCCTTTCCCGCAGGTGCTCGGCCCACTCCCGCTGCGCTTGCCCTTGCCCAAGCAGACGCCACCGGCAAGGTATTGGCCAATGGGCTGGTTCTCTGGCCTGAGTGGCTTGTCTTGCTTACCGCGGGCGCACCCGATTTGCCACCTGCGTGCGGTGCGGTTGGGGATCCCATCGTGGCGCTGAGGGACCAGGCCAAAGCGGCCTGGGAGGCCATGGCGCCCACGTGCGTTTTCGCTTTGCCCGGCGCTGGTCCAGCGCGACCCGCGCTCATCGACGTCGCCAAAACCGGAGCGAACGTCACGCCGGACGCGGGGCCTTTGTCGTACTGCTTCGACGACTGTGATCAAGGCGCGAGTGCCGCATCGATTCTGGAGACAGGACTTGAGTGCTTTCTGGCCGGCGGCATCCCGGACGGCAGCGAGTGCGTGGGCGGCACCGGCGATCTTCGCAGGGGCTGTGTCGTACCGCTTCCGAGTCCCTTGTTCCCAGACGCGGACCTGGACAACGTGACTGTGGTGATCACGTCAGGGGCGGCTCCGTCCCGAGTCGTACCGCGGGTGGATTGCTCGTCCGCGGCAGCGGATGGCTGGGATCTGGGGTCTGCGCGAAAATTGGTGACCTTCTGCGGGAACTCGTGCTCGGACTTCCTGGGGTCTTGGTCCTACTCAATTACGTTTGGTTGCCAGGGGGGCTAGAGGTCGGCGCCCATCGCTTACCATCCTGACTCTTGCGCTTGGCGCGGTGGTGACGGACCAGGACGAGCACCAGAATCGCAATCACCAGGAGGACGAGTCCTCCGGCCAGGGGAGTTCCGCGCATCAGCTTGGTGGCCTCAAACGTGGCACGGAAGAGCCGGACGAGCAGGCGCACGAGGAATGAGCCGAAGCGAAACACGAGCGGTAGCATCAAGAGCAGTGCCGAAATCTGCAGCCAGCGGATGTGCTGGCGAGAAAGGGAGCCGGGCGCCGTCGCAAAAGGCTGGCCCGTGCTGCTCGCGTGTGGCCAGAAGCTTTGACCGCTGTCGGTGGCGGCCCGGCGCACCGGATCGGAGAGGATCTCGTAGGCCCGGTTGACCTCCGCCATTTTGGCGCCAGCCAATTCTTCCAGGGGATTACCCTGGTGCCGGTCGGGATGGTACTTCGCCACCAGCGCAAGGTAGGCGGCGCGAATCTCAGCCTCGGTGGCGGTGCGCGCAACACCCAACACGGAATAGGGATCGGGCTCCGCCTTGGGCGTCATCGCTTGGGAACCGCAGTCTTGCCCGCACCCCCGATCGCGCTCTGGGACTGCAGGTAGCGGAATGCATCCGCACTGGTGGACAAGACGAGCCAACTGTCCTTGTCGATCGTGCTGTGGTAGGTCTCCATCGTCTTGAGGAAACGGTAGAGTTCCCGATTGCGGTTGTAGGCGTCGGCGTAGATGGAGGTTGCTTCGGCATCGCCACGCCCCATGATTTCCTGGGTCTTGCGATAGGCCTCGGATTCGATCACTTTCAGCTCGCGTTCCTTCTTGCCCCGGACTTCGGCGCTCTTGCCTTGTCCCTCGGAACGGTGGCGGTCGGCGATGCGCTTGCGTTCGGAGATCATGCGGTCGAAGACCTTGGCCTGCACGCTCTCGATGTAGTTGATCCGTTGGATCTGCACGTCGACCAACTCGATGCCGTAGTCCGGCACCACGTGCGAAACCCGTTCAAGAATCAGCCGGGTAATTTTGTCCCGTCCTAGCTCGACCTGGCGCATGGACTCGGCCTCCATGATGTCTTCGGCCTCCTCGCCCCTCTCGAAAGCGCGGTTGGTGGTACGCACGGCTTCAATGAGGTCGTGACTCGCGATCACGTTGCGGGTTTCTCCGTCGATGATGTCGTCCAGGCGCGACTGGGCGCCGCGCTCGTCGCGCAACCGCTGGAAAAACAGCAAGGGGTTGGCGATGCGCCAGCGCGCGTAGGTTTCCACGCCGATGTATTTCTTATCGCGGGTGGGGACCTGGTTGGCATTGCCGTTCCATTCCAACCAGCGTTTGTCAAACACGTTGGCTTCTTGGGCGAACGGCACCTTGAGATGCAGACCGGCCTGGGTGACCGCCTCTCCCATCGGCTCGCCAAACTGGGTGATGATGACCTGTTCGGTTTCGGAGACCGTGTAGAGAGCGGAAGCGATCGTCACCAGCCCCAGCACGGCGAAGGCAGCCAGGATTATGATGGAACGGCGGCTCATGGCTTCACCTCCGCCGGGACCGGTCCGAGAGGAAACAGGGGCAAGATCCCTTTTGCCTTTTCGTCGAAGATCAGTTTCTTGCCGGCCACAGGCAAGACCGCCGCCAGGGTTTCGAGGTAGATCCGGGTACGTGTTACCTCGGGAGCCTTGCGGTATTGCTCTTCCAGCGCGACGAAACGTTGGGCGTCGCCTTTGGCTCGGTTCACGCGGTCGATGGCGTAGCCTTCGGCAGCCTGGATCTTCTGCTCGGCTAGGCCGCGGGCGCGCGGGATCTCCTGATTGTACTCAGCCCACGCCTCGTTGATGGCGCGCTCCCGCTCTTGAATGGCCTGGTTGACGGCATTGAAGGAAGGCCGAACCGCCTCGGGGGGATCCACGTTCTGCAAGATGAGTTGCTGAACCGAGATGCCGTTGTCGTAGAGTCTGCACAGATGGGAGAGCAATTCCTTGGCTTTGGCGGCGATCGACTCGCGCCCCACGGTCAGAAGTTCGGTGACGCTGTGATCGCCCACCACGGTGCGCATGGACGCCTCGGTCATGAGGCGGAAGGTTTCCTCCACGTCGCGCATGCGAAAAAGGTACTTGTACGGGTCCGATATCTTGTACTGGACGATCCATTCGACCGTCGCCACGTTGAGGTCCCCCGTCAGCATCACCGACTCGGCCTGGGTCTTTTCATCCTTGTGGAATGAGCTTTGAATGTCTGCGCGGGCGGTGCGAAAGCCAAACTCTTGCTTGAGCTGGCGCTGCACCGGAACCTTTTGCACCCGTTCGATGCCGAAGGGGAACTTGGCGTGCGGGCCGGGATTGCAGGTACGCACGAAACGCCCGAACCGCGTGACCAGGCCAACCTCGTCCGGTTCCACTTGGTAGTACGAACTGTACAGAGCCACCAGCCCGACGATCGCCAGCCCGACATATGTCAGCGGCCTCCGCGACTCGCGCAGCCGGGCTCCTGCTTCGCGTGCGAGACGAGAGAATTCTTCTGGATCAAAACCAACGCCCTGGCTTGCCATGACACCTTCTCTCAGAGTCTTGCAGAAAACTCAACCGGCGGGTAGCAGCCCGACGGACGCCCGCGACCGGCGACGTTGGCGCAGTTGCTCACGTTGGCGCTGGAGAGGGTCTTCCAGACGCCGCTCAGAACGTGCTTGGGCCCGGCGAAATCATCGCGGCAGGAGAGACCCCATGCCTCGCGCCACCGTCGTTCCAGGGGAGCGGGTAAAGGCCGGCATGCGTCATGGTCGGTCTCGCGGGGTTGCGCCGCCGGGAGAATTCCTTCAACGATGTCGCGGCAGTTGCATTTGCGTGCGCTGGACTCCAGAATATTCTGGCTCGGAGCTGTGTCCCTGCAGGCGAAGATCGACATGCGGAAGAAACCTCTCGCGCTGGTAGTGTTCGGGGTTGCCCTGGTCGTGGCTTCCTGCGGCCGCGATGCCTTGCTGTCCTCCGGAACGGGCGAAGGCCCTAGTCAAACGGGAGGCGCGGGTGGCTCACCTGGGGTTGGCGGCTCGCCTGGCTTCGGCGGGGCCGGGGGCTCCTTGATTCAGCTCCCGACCGGGCTGGGAGCCCTACTGGGGGATAGCCCGGTCGTCTGTGGGCCCGAGGCTCGGCTGGGCGCGCCCTGTTCCAGCGGTAGTGTCCCGGGTTGCCTTCTTCCGAGCCTCGGTGGCGTCTGTGCTTGCGTCGCAGGGACCTATGTCTGTCCGCTGAACACGACGGCCGGGCCCTCGCAGTGTCCGGCTGGGGCGGCGACCGGAACGAGCTGCACCTCACCCCTTTCCACCTGCGTAGGTGGATCGGGTGTCGGCTGCATTTGCGGTGTGGGAACCTACGTCTGTCTCTAGCGCTGCTGTTTTGGATTTGGAACCGATGACCGGCTATGGGTTGGCCGGCAAGCCGCTCCGACGGCTTAGCAACCTCAGCAGTGAAAACAGAGCTACTAGGAAGACTGCGACCGCGAGAAGGCTTACCCCTGCCGCCACCCGGGCCTGGCGCCGGGCGTGCCCGGTCAGATCCTTGCGGGCAAGCGCGGAGAGTGCAAGCGCGAGCGCATAGGGATGCGGTAGCGGCCACAGGATGAAGCCGAGGATGGCCACCCGCAACGCGCGTTGGGCCAGGCGTTCGGATTCGGCAACGGACTTGGGGTCCGCCACCGCCTCGTCGTCCTCCGCTGGCCCGTCCGGGGTGCGGTAGTCGTCCAGCATCGCTTGCGCGCGTTCACGATCGACGGCCCGCACCTGCACGCGCAGGCCGCCCGCGATGCCGGCAAGATACGACGCCTGCGACAACAGGTTCTCGTCGGGGATAAAGCAGTCAATACCAGCCGACTGCAGCAGTCCCCGCATCAGGCGTGCCGCCGCCAGGTCAGGTGCCGTGGTCAGAGTGACCAGGCGATGGTCTTCGCTGGAGGCGTCGGCGGACATGGGCGAAGCTTACCACGTGGCTCGCGCGCCCTGGCGCCGGCGCCAAAGCAGTGTTCCGCCAACGTCGACGCGATCGATGCCGCTGTGACATGGCTTCACTCGCAGAGCTGACTGGGGCCGAGTTCAATCCGCAGCTTGCGCGCGCGTCGGCACATGCGGGGCGCAATGTCCACCCCCACGGCATCCAGGTCCAAGGCATTGGCCACGGCCAAGACCGTGCCCCAACCGCAGAAGGGATCGACCACCGTGCGCGTGGTGGTCTCGGACTTTACGAATCGGCACGCGTCCAGGCAGGCGTGGACGCCCATCGACTTCGGGCCTGGTTGCAAGCCCCCGTCAGGCAGCACGTCTACGCGCGCTCGCTCGTGTCCTCGCGATTGCCTGCGGGCAAAGCCCAGCATGTGCGCGTAGGTCGCCCGGCCAAAGGTGGAAGTGCCGGGCGGCTTGCGACAGACGATCTTGTGGAACAGCAGGCCGAGGCCCACGCGTTCAGCGGCGCGACTGACCAGCACGCCTTTGTCGATCCAGAACCCGCCGCGCTTGATGTCGCTTTGGAAGAAGATGGCCACACCCTCGTCGGCAGT
>PMIX01000155.1 GCA_003158395.1 Myxococcales bacterium
CCAACCGGCGGGAGCGCATTGAGCGCGCCGGCGCGGGTACCATCGTGGTCGCCATGGGCCTCAAGGACGCAGGCACGGGCGACACCATCTGCTCGCCCAAGGCGCCGATCCTGCTTGAACGCATCGCTGCGCGCGAGCCGGTCATCGCCCGCGCCATCGAGCCCAAGACCCAGGCGGAAAAGGAGAAGCTCGACTTCGGCCTGGCCAAGCTGGCCGACGAGGATCCCACCTTCCGGACCGGCGAGGACCCGGAGACGGGCCAGACCATCATTCGCGGCATGGGCGAGCTCCACCTGGACATCATGGTGGACCGCCTGCGCCGGGAGTACGGCGTCGACGCGCATGTGGGGCGGCCCCAGGTCGTCTACCGCGAAACTCTGGCCAGGGCGGCCGAGGCCGAGGCGCGCTTCGAGCGCGAGATCGAGGACGAGAAGGTGTTCGGGCAGGCCCGGGTGCGGGTGGCGCCGCGTCCGCGCGGAAGTGGCAACCAGGTCAAGCTGGCCCTGGTGAAGCCCGAGCCGCCGCCCGGCGCGCCTCGCATCCCGGACCCGCCGCGCGCCATCCTCGATGCCGCGCTCGAGGGCGCCACCGAGGCCATGCGCTCCGGGCCGGAAGGCTATCCCTTCGAGGACATCGAGGTGTCCGTCATCGGTATCGAGTACCAACCCGACGCCTCAACCCCCGCCGGCCAGAGGGCCGCAGTGGGCGAGGCCTTGCGCTTGGCCTCGCGTGAGGCGGGAACGCGCCTGCTCGAGCCCATCATGAAGGTGGAGGTCACCGCGCCTGAAGCCAACGTGGGTGGCGTGGTCGGCGATCTCAACGCGCGCCGCGCCCGGATCGAGGACGTGGGCGTGCGCGGAATTCAGCGCCTGATTGTCGCCAAGGTTCCGCTGCGTCGCATGTTCGGGTATTCCACCGATCTGCGCTCGGCCACCCAGGGCCGCGCCAACTACACCATGCAGTTCGAAACCTTCGACGTCTGCGAGTAGCTCTCGTCACCCTAGGGGCTTCGACCCGCACTGGTGGTAAGCTTCGCGCCACGGAGGAACTCTTGAGCACGAATATCAGACTTGTGCTGGTTCTGTCGATCGGCGCGGGTCTTGCCGGCTGCGGGTCCGGCAGCCACAATGGCTCCGACGGCGTGGTTTCGTTTCCCGACGGCGTGGCTTCGCTTCCCGATGGCGTGGCTTCGCCTCCCGACGGCGTCGCTTGGTTTCCCGATGCTGCGGCTCCTGGCGCCGAGGCGGCCGTGCCCGCACCCCCTGACGCTGGAAACGCCAGCGAAGCCGGAGCGGCCGCCGACCGTCCAAACAGTGCTGTCGACGCAGGACGCGAGGCGGTGGCTCTGCCGACCGACGTCAGCACCGACACGGTGATCGCGCCACTCGACGGTCCTTCTGCCCCCGATAGCCTGCAGGTCACGCCAGATGCGGCCGTGGCCGAGGCGGTTGTCCGAATGGACGCGGCCGATGCGCAGAGCCCCCCGGACACGGTCGAGGCTTCCAAGCCCGCCGACGCCGTGGCAGTCGACACGGACAGACCCGCGGCCGACCTGGCGCCGGCCACCTTGGGCGAACTGTCGCCCCAGCAACTCTACGCCGCCCTGGCCAATAAGGACTTCTTGCTCATCGACGTGCACACGCCCAATGCCGGAAGCATCCCGGGCACCGATGCCCGTATCGCCTACAACGACATCGCTGGCCTGGTTGCATTCATCGGCCCCAATCTCGACGCCAAGGTCGTGCTGACCTGTCTCTCGGGCGGCATGAGCAAGACGGCGGGCAACGCCCTGGTTGCCCGTGGCTATCGAAACATTAGTGAGCTGACCGGCGGCATGACCGCGTGGACGGAGGCCGGCTACACCCTGGTCCACCTCGACGGCGGGACCTAGAGGGAGCAGCGTGGCCTCTGATGCGAAAGCCTTGCGAGCGGCAGTGGAGGCCCTTCTGCGGGCCGCGGGCCGAGACGCGGACAAGGATCCCGATCTGGCGCGCACACCTGAACGTGTCGCGGAGGTGTGGCAGCACGAGTTTCTGGCCGGCTACGACATGGATCCCGCGCGGATTTTCGGCGAGCCGGTGCTGGGCGAAGCTGACCCCGACGTGGTCGTGGTGGGCGGCCTGCGCTTTCATGCCATGTGTCCCCACCACCTTCTCCCCTATCGAGGGGTTGCGCATGTGGCCTATCTGCCGGCGGGAAAGTTGGTTGGCTTCGGCCGCCTGGCCGACCTAGTCGAGTGCTTCACCAAACGGCTCACCCTGCAGGAACGGGCCACCCACCAGATCGCCGAGGCTCTTTGGCATGGCCTGAGCGCACGCGGCGCGGGCTGCGTGATCGAGGCCGAGCAGCTTTGCCTGGCTCTGCCAGGCGAACGCCACGATCAATCGGGGGTTGTGACCAGCGCCTTCGTGGGCGAGATGCGCGAGCGGCCCGATCTGAAAGCGCGCCTGCTGGCAGCGGCGAACCTGGGCGGACGCGTGCGATGAGCGCAGCCAAGCTGGCCGGGAAAGTGGCTGTGGTCACCGGTGTCTCGCGCGGCATTGGCCGAGCCATCGCGGCGCGGTTGGCGAGCGAGGGCGCAGCCGTAGCCGGATGTGCGCGCGGGGTGAAGGACGGTGCCTTCCTCGACGATCTCGATTCAGCGGAACGCACGCGCCATCTGGTCGCCGCCTGTGACGTTCGCCACCGCGAAGAGATCTTTGGTTTTCGCGACTTGGTGCTCGCCCGTTTGGGTGCGCCTGACATCCTGGTAAACAACGCAGGCGTCGTCGCACGGGCGAGCATCGAGACACTGCCCGAGGAAACCTGGGACGACGTGTTGGCCGCGAACTTGAAAAGTGTGTTCCTGGTCACTCAGGCGTTCCTGCCGGCGCTGCGCGGTCGGGGTTGCAGCCGGATCATCAACATGGCGTCCATCGCCGGCCGGCGGGGAACGCCGCTCTTGGGCGCGTATTGCGCGGCCAAGCATGGCGTCGTCGGCCTGACGCGGGCGTTGGCCGAGGAGCTGCGGCCGGACGGCATCGCCGTGAACGCAGTCTGCCCCGGATCAGTGGACACCGAGATGCTGGCCCTGGGTCGGCCGGGGGCCACGCCCGAGATGACGCCAGCCGAAGTGGCCCGGGTTGTGCTGTTCATGGCCGCGGATGCGCCAGCGGCCATGACCGGGCAGTGTCTTGATATCTTCGGGTGATCAGTCTCTGGCAGTGTCCGCAGCCGCATCCCCGTGCGCGGATGCGATCGTTGCCGTCGCCTGCACGGAGTAGGGTGAATTGCAGTTTCCGGTGTTGGCCCGTACCACGTAGTAGAATTTTCCGCTGCCGTTCGTGGGCACAACCGGACTGTCGGTGTAGGTCGTCGTCGAAAGTCCGCTGGCCACAACCGCGTATCCGTTGCCCGAGGTCGTGCTTCGCGAGACGTTGTAGGAAACCGTGCCGCCGATCGCTGGAGTCCACGTCAAGACCACGTGGCCTGCGTTGTCCGGCGTGGCGGTGAGCCCTGTGGGAGCCGTCGCCACGCAGGACACGGTACTGACCTCGGACGAATTGGCAGATTCACACGAGGGCTGGCCAAAGTAGGATGAGACGACGAAGTAGTAGGTCTGGCTGGCATTGAGGCCGGTCACCGTAAAGGGCGAGGTGGTGGGCGACCCGCGGACGGCGTAGCCAGCTCCGGATATCGTGCTGCTCTTGACGTTGTAGCCCGTGACCCCGGCGCCAGCGTCCGCGGTGATCGCTTTCCAGGCTACGTCAGCCATGAGGGTCCCCGGGGTGACCGTCACACCCGTGGGTGCTGCCGCTGGCGGGCTGTACTTCACATCGGCTGGGCACTGGTTGCTGGCGCCGGTGCAGGACTCCGGCGGGTCGCAAGTCTTGCCATCGGTGGAGGCGCGGCACGGGGTGTTGACTGACGCGAAAACATCGACCGGGCAGGCGGCGCTGACGCCATCACAGACCTCGGCCACATCGCAGACCGACACCGCTGCCCGACACACGGCGTTCTTGGCCAGAAACCTGTCGGCAGGGCACGCCGCGGAGGATCCGGTGCACCTCTCTTCCACGTCGCAGTCGCCAGCTTTAGGACCACAGACCTCGGTGGCATCCTTGAACCGGTCAAGGGGACAAGCCGTGCTCACGCCGTCACAGATCTCGACGACGTCGCAGGGCCCAGCGGCCACCCGGCAGACAGTTCCCACACTCGCCGGGCTGTCATCGACGGCGCAGGTCCCGCTGAGGATGAGGGCATCACTTTCACCCACATCTGGCTGTGCGTCTTCTGCCGCATCGACGGCGGCGTCGGGCGCCATCGTCGACGAATCGGGTACGGTGGGCGCGTCCGCGCTGGTGGATGCATCCGCGAAAGCGTCGCCGCCGTCCAGGCCAAGCTCCTGCCCGTCGTGCGCGCCGTCTCGGGCCGTGTCAACCCCATCGTGCGCGCCATCGAGGGGCACGCCGGTCGAGTCCTCTGCCAGGGATTCATCAGGCGCGCCAGAGACTCCATCCTGCACAGCCGGAAAATCGGCCGGCTGGCCGTCGAGACCACCGTCAGCGCGGTCCAGGCAGGGCCCGTTCTTCTCGCAGTCGGCGACAGGCCCTGGTTTGTCCAGGCTCACACAGGAGCCGAGCAGACTCAGCGAGCACAACCACGTGATGGCAGCCAGTGTGCGCATAGAAGACGTCGATCCCCGCCTAGAACATTGGCCCTGCACAGGCGCAGATCATGAGCTGTCCTGTGGCAGGCAAGAGAAGCACGATGTTTCTTGACAAAACAAGGCCTTATAGTGCCACGCAAAGCAGATCTTGTGCCAATGGTTTCGCCGTGCTGCACCGAACTGGCAGTCACGCAGGCATCAGCCCGGTGCCGGAGGCCCGCACCGACCCCACCGGCTTCCAGCGCACTAGTGCGAAGCGCACGCTGCGGTGGTGAGACTGGCGACGCAGGCCTGACCCACCGAATCGGCACTCGCGGCGTTGCTACAGTCTAGCCAACAGCTCCCGCTCGTCGAACAGGGCCACACCGGTATCAGGCAATCGATCATGGCCGTGCATACCTTTTGCAGCGAATCCCCGCCACTAGTCTTGCAGGCGCTACAGGCCGCGATGCTCGCGTCCGTGCCAAGCGAGTAGCCATTCGCCTTGAACCGCTGGATGCAATTGCCCGCGTCGAGGCCAGCTTCAGGGCGTGGCGGTGAGGTGTCGGGCGTCAGGTCGACCGCGAGGTCTTGTGGGGTGTCAGGCGGAGCGTCTGGCCCCGGTTCGGGTCTGGGTTCGAGCCCACTGGCTTCGGCCCTGGGGGTGTCGGCCGCCAGATCGCGCCGCACGTCGGGCCCGGGCGGGTTGGTGTCAGAAAGGGATCCTGTCTCTGGGCCGACAGTTGGGGCGTCCGCGCCAGCGTCATTCGACCCCGATGAGCCTCCTCCGCCGCCGGTCCCGCCTCCGGCGTCTGTGGTTCCGCCTCCGCTGCCCGTGGTCCCGCCTTCGCTGCCCGTGGTTCCGCCGCCACTGCCTGCGGTTCCACCGCCGCTGCCCGTGGTTCCGCCGCCACTGCCTGCCTGTCCACCTCCGGTGCTGGTGGCCCCACCGTCGCTGCTTGCGATGCCACCCTGGCCACCTGTTTCGCTTGTCCCTGTCGTGCCGCCACCAGATCCGCCAAGGCCGCCTGAACCGCCCGTCTTGTCAGAGCAATGTGGCGCACACGCGGCCACGCTGGCGGGCTCGGTGGTGTCCACGCAGGCGGCAACGAGGGACAGGCAGGCAAAACAAGAGAGGACAACCAGTCTGGGCATGAACGCAGTCACTCCAGGGAATCAGAAGGGCAATTCTGCGGGGGGTAGACTACAATTCTGAACGTCTTTGGCAGCGAAGCACAAGCGTTTCTTTCTCCCCACATACGAGGATGTCAGGTAAGTTTATGAGGCAGCCGCCAGCGCAGGGTAATGCCTTTCCTGGCCCAAACGGCTATACTGGAGGTGTCCAATGAGCGTCGTGCGGAAGGCAGCCATCGTGGTAGCCGGCCTGGTGCTTCTCTCCTCGTCCAGCCCGGCCGCGGCGGCCGCCACCTGCCAAGCAGACTCGGATTGCGTCCTGGTCCCGGACGACTGTTGCGGCTGCACCGGCGGGGGCAAGCAGAAGGCGCTTCCCAAGAAAGACCGGACCGGCCACGAGCGGGCCCGGCAGGTGCGATGTGCAGGCACCCTGTGCGCGGCCGTGATGTCGCACGATCCTTCTTGTGCCGCCACCTCGGCTATCTGTAAGGAGGGCAAATGCTCCCTGGGGCTATGAAGTGCTTGGCAGTCGCGTTCGCAGGAGCGTGCTCAGTTCTATCTGCCTGCGTTATGCATAAGGATACGACTTTCGCTCCCCCACCATTGCCGGCCGAGACGACCTCGGCGACGCGCATCGTCGTCAGTTCCGGCGTGGTGACTCTGTCGGGTGATGGCACAGGGACCGTTCCGGGCAGTCAGGGCGCCGGGGAGAGCACGCCTGACGCCGGGATAGCGCCCGATCTGCTGCCCGATCTCGCGACGCCGGATCTGTCCGGTGTTGGCTCGACCTGTCATCCATTGCTTCAAGACTGCCAGAACAAGGCCCTGGTTTGCTACCCGGGAGCGACCGGGACCGGCTTCTGTACACCGCCGACCGGCAGCGGGGCCGAGACGGCGAAGTGTACGGAGTCATCGGACTGTGCGAGCGGGTACTATTGTGGCAACGGAAGAGCAGCAAGCAACATCTGCCTCCTTCTGTGTGACGTAGAGAATCCTGGCTGTGTGAAGAGTAGCCCCTGCGTCGAGGTGCCAGGCTTCAAGGACAACACCGGCTACTGCCTGGAGTAGACCGCCTAGCGCGCGCTCGCGTCCAGCGTGCGCGCCAGGGTGATCGCATCGGCCAGGGCCAGGCCAAGCGATAGCCCGTGCTCGAGCAGGGGCTCGGACTCGATTGATTTGCGCGGAACGTAGCCGGCTTTTTCCAGGCGCGGGTACAGAGACAGCACGGCCGCGGTGGCTGCGCCGGAAGAAAGGAAGTCCAGACCAATAACCGCGCCTTGGCAGGCACCCGCCACGGAAAAGGCCCGCCAGGGCGGGATTCCAATCTTCCAGGTCGCATCGAGATCGAGAAACGGGAAGCTGGCATCGACCTTCCAACAGGTTGAGCTGCTGCAGTCTTGGGCGGGCTTGGCAGGGCTGACCTCCCGCCAGCCAGGCAGGGCTTGCCAGGTCTGGGGTTGGGCGACCAGGTCCGCTGCGGCGCGAGGGGCCAGTCGTATTAGAGCAAGAACCTGGACCAGCGCGAGGTGGCCGTTGCTGCGGCTGCGAACTGCGGCCAGCAGCGCGGGTGCCTGGAGTCCTGCTCCTGCCAGGCGGCCGAGGCGTCCGCCATCTAGCTCCGACGGAGCAGGAGGTAAGGGCGCCGCGGCCGGGCGCCGTCGCGCGTCCTGCGCGTCGCCCACGCGTTCGGCCTGCAAGCGCAGCGCTCGCAACATGACGTAGAAGGCTGCGGCGGCGAGGCCTGGCTCGGCCAGGGCGTTGCGCTTGACCATCCTCCGGGTGATCCAGTTCACGTCGCGCAGGTTGGCGGAGGCGTCCATCGACAGCAAAGTGGTGCCGGCCAGCTCTGCGGTGGCCGAAAGCCGGACCAGGCCCGGGGAAAAGTCGCCCTTCATCACGATGAGGTCGGCGCCCGTGGCTGTGGGTTGCAGCCAGAGCTTCCCCTCGAGATTCCAGAGCGGAACCTCCAGCTCCCAGGCCACCATTCCTTCTGCCGGCCGGCCGGACCCCACGTGGCGCTTGTCCGCTCCTTCAAATTCGAGCCGGCGCAAGGCGGGCAAGGCGGATCGGTAGGCCGCCAGATCCACCAGCATGGCGCGCACGTGGCCGACCGGGGCGGCCACCCGGGTGGCCAAGCGCAGACGCGCCGGCCGGTGGCCGGGATCGGCCAGAACAATGAGATCGCCGTCGCCAAGAACGTCGAGCGCGGCCGTCAGCTCATCGGGCGAAGCAAAGGGCGGGTTCGACTCAGCGGCTTCGCCGCGGCCTGGCAGAAGCACCCAGAGCAAAGCTGCTAGCGCAGGCCAAGCGCAGGTCGGGCGACTCGCGCGCCCATCGCCTTCCGAGCCGGCGCCGCTCGGCGAGCGCGCACGGTAGCGGTAGCGTGAGCGACCAGAGGAACGCGGCTTGCGTGGGCGACTTGCGTGAGCGCGACGGGCGAGCGCGAAGCGCGAGGGGTGGGCAGGGTGGGCTGTCTGTCCCGAAGCCCCCCAGGGGTGTGCAGCCCGCTGCACGCCCTCCGCCTCCTGCGTGGCTCCCACGAACTCGCTCACGCTCACGCCCTCGCGACCCGCGGGCCGACCTGCGCAGGGAGTTTCCCGACAGGCTGTGGCCAACCAGGCGCTAGTCCTTCTCGACCATCTGGTCGTAGAAAGCCAGGTACTCGTCCTTGTGCTCACTCTCGCGCACATGCATGGCCGCACGCGGGTGTTCATTGAGCATGCCCGTGATGAGATACGGGATGCTGTAGCCCCAGTCCAGCTCTTTGGCCAAGGGGACGAAATGCTCCTCGATGCACTGGATGACCGGGCGCAGGTGGAACTTCGGATTCTTGAGAAATGCCAACAAGAGCTCGAGCGCGCAGTTGCCGGCGCCCCGCCCCAGCCCGGCGATGGTGGCGTCCAAACGGTCGGCACCCACGATAAGGGCCTCGACCGTATTGGCGTAGGCAAGCTGCATGTTGTTGTGGGCATGGATGCCGACGTGTTTGCCGGTTCCGTCCAGCGCCGCCAAGAAGCCGAGGACGAGGTCGTGAATCTGCTCGGAGTAGAGCGCGCCGTTGCTGTCGACCACGTAGACTGTATCCACGGGGCTGTTGGCCAGAACCGCCAGCGCCTCCTCCAACTCGCGATCCTGGACCTTGGAAATNNAATGGCCATCAGGTTGAGCGTGGTCTCATAGCCCTTGTCGTGGGCGTCCTTGATCATGTCGATCGCGCCCGGGATCTGGCTGATGTAGCAGGCCACGCGCACGCAATCGATCACGCTCTGGTCCTTGGGCAGGATGTCGGTGTGGTAGTCGGTGCGATCCACGTCAGCCATCACCGAGATGCGAAGCGGACGCGGTCCTTCGCCCACAATGCGGCGGAGAGCGTCCTCATCACAGAACTTCCATGCCCCGTGTTCACCGGGCGCGAAAATGCGCTTCGACCCCTTGTAGCCCAGTTCGCAGTAGTCCACGCCGGCGGCTGCGCAGGTGTTGTAGACCGCCCGGACAAAGGTTTCGTCGAACTGGTGCCCGTTCATTAGACCGCCATCGCGGATCGTACAATCCATGATCTTGATGTCGGGCCGAAAGGTCACCCAGTTGCCTTTCGCGTCCACATGTTTTCGGTGCAGCATCGTATGGGCCTTAAGTGCTAAGCTTATTTCATAGCACGTCTGGTGGTTGGGCGCCCCTGCGGCTGGCTTCAGCCCTCTCTGCGTTCTCGATGCTCAGTGTAGTGAAACCGGATCTTCTCACGAATCCAAACCGGTCGGGGCACGAGGCGCGGCGAGCGCGTTCGCGACATACACAATCACGCTGGTGATGTTGTCGTCGCCGCCGCGCTCATTGGCGATTGCCACCAGCGCGGAACCCGCCTCGCCATAGAAATGGCCGCTGAGCACGAGACCAAGTTCCTCCGGAGAAAAGTAGTTGCAGAGGCCGTCCGAGCAAAGAAGGAAGCAGTCGCCCGTTTCCACAAGCAGTGTCAGGATGTCGGGCGCGACAGCGGGCTCGAAACCAACCGAGCGCGTGATGATGTTGCGAAAGCGAGAAACCAAAACATCGTCAGCAGAAACCAGGCCCGCTCGTACCTGTTCCTGAACCCACGAGTGATCCTCGGTGAGCTGGCGCGCGCGCCCGTCCCTGAAGAGATACGCGCGCGAATCCCCCACATGGCACAGGGTCACGCTCCCGCCGTGGAAACACAGGCCTGTCAGCGTGGTGCCCATGCCCGCGTAGTTCGGCTCCGACTGGGCACTCTCGAAGATCGCCTTCGACGCAACGGCAGTGGACTTCCCTAGGGCCTGCGCCATGGCGTCACCGGTCATCTCCGCGCGCGGGCTGTCCGCCAGGCGCACCGTCATTTCACGTTCCAAGATCTCAGCCGCCATACGGCTGGCGCGCTCTCCTCCGAGGTGGCCGCCCATGCCGTCGGCCACGGCGTAGAGCTGCAAGTCATCGCTGCACAGAAAACTGTCCTCGTTGTGCTCGCGCTTGCGGCCAACGTCGGTGACGGCCCAACCTCGGGGTCTCATGTCGCTTTGGCCAGTGTAAACCGAACTGGGTTACGGCGCCTGGGGCGCCGGCGGTTCGGGCGGGGGCGCCTGGGGTGGCAGGGGTTCAGGGGACGGCGCCTGCGGCGCCCCCGGGAACAACGGCTTGACACTCTTGGGCACCACGCGGCTCTCGATGATGAACTGGACCCGACTGGAGCCGGCGCTTACGTTGCCCAGTTTGAGTCTCTTTGTGTTGACGCCGTGGGCCACGAGCGCCTTGACCACCTCCTGGGCGCGCCCCCGCATGGTGCCCTCTGCCACGCCGTCGGCGCGCACGTCGATGCGGACGCGCGCCAGTTCGGCGTGCCCGCGCATGACCATGGCCACCAGCTTGACGATGCTGAGGCCCGCGGGACTAAGCTCAGTTTGGCCGGGCAGGAAGGTGATGCGCTCGATGATGTCGATCCTGTCCTCGCGGAGCACAACGATCGCCGCGCCTGGGTCAGGACAGCCATCGTCGTCTCGGTAGCCATTGAGGGTCTCCGGTTGGTTCGGACACTTGTCCTGCTTGTCCGGAATCCCATCCTTGTCGTTGTCTAGGTCAGGGCAGCCGTCGTTGTCTTCGAACCCGTCCATGTCTTCGGGGTCGTTGGGGCAGGCATCGTAGATATCGGGGACGCCGTCGTTGTCGTTGTCAGGATCAGGGCACCCATCGTCGTCCTCAAAGCCATCCTTGTCCTCGGGCTCGTCGGGGCACTGGTCCTTCACGTCAGGGATGCCGTCGCCATCCGAGTCCTCCACCGTGCTCGGGCACCCGTCAAACGGGCGCTTGCCCTTGCCGTCTTCGGGTTGGTTGGGGCAGGCGTCGTTGAAGTCAGGGATGCCGTCTTGGTCGTTGTCCGGGTCAGGGCAGCCGTCCTCATCCTGGAAGCCGTCGAAATCCTCGNNTCGTCTTGGAAGCCGTCCTTGTCTTCGGGTTCGTCGGGGCAGCGATCGAGGATGTCAATGACGCCGTCATGGTCCCGGTCACGAAAGTCCGGGGCCCAGCCCACGCCCACGAAACCTCGGAACATGGGGCTGCCGATGCCATGGTCAAGGCCCACGCCAACCCCCATCAAGAGACTGAACATGGCAGGCAGATAGGCGCGCATGGCCACATCGAATTCGGCCGGATTGGCGTCGACGTAGCTCAACGAACCGATCCGGCCGGTGATCTCAGCCAGAACGGACATTTCGGGAAGCACGCGGGCGTCGACCGCTGCGCCGTACAACATCTGGTTGCCCATCACGGCGTGGAAAGCGCGGGAGCTCTGCCGCAGCAAGGCCCCCAACATGACCAGGGCGCGGAAGCGATCCGAACTCTGGTATTCGAGCAAGGCCCGGCCCCGGCCGGTGGCGCTCTTTTCGCCGAGGAAGGCCGTCGCATCGCCTGTCGGTAGCGTGGCACCCGCGGAGAGGCCGAACACGAAGGCCTGATCGCGGCCGAAGGCCAACAGCGCAGCCTTGCCCTCAACGCGGACATCGCCAATCCCATGGGCGCTGATCGCCGTACCGGTGGGCTCGGCGGTCGGTTTGAAGTCGTCGCCCGAAAGATACAAGGTCATGGGCACGGCGATGCCCACCTCGAAAAGATTGAAGAGCCCGACCGCCCCATAGAGCTCGGCCATGGCCTGGTGGCGCACGACATCCAGCCGTGTGGTGCGGTCGTTCACAGTGGAGTCGAGCGCGAAAGCACCATATTGATAGTTGGTCAGCAGGCCTACGTTGCAAAGGAGGTGACCAGGAACGTCGGCACTGTCGAGGGTGACGTAGCTCTTGGGGCCAACCGCCGGGTGGAAGAGCTGGACGTCGAACGACCGATCTGCGGGCGGGATGTTCGACGTGCTTTGCGCCCAGGCCGACGGGCTCAGGGCGCTGAGAAGAAAGGCTAGGGTAAAGGCGGCTCCACGCATGGCGCGCAGGAAAATCCACTCCGAGGATAACCGGCGCCTGGACCTCTTGTCTACCTTTCACTCTGGAACGTGTAGGTCCAGGGGATGACCTGATCGACCACGCGGCCGTCGCAGGTATGGGCTGGCTTGAATTTGGACCGGGCCAAGGCCTGTTTCGCGGCCTCGTCCAGGCCATAGCCGGCCGACTTTATGACCCGGGTCCATCGCACGTTCCCTTGGCGATCGATGCCCACGCGGAGTTGCACGCGGCCTTCGATGCCCAATCGCCGCGCCTCGGGCGGGTAGTCGGCCTTGACCTCGCTGGCCATGGCGGCGGCCTGGCAGACCAAGTTGTCGGCCACCGGCGCAAAGGCGTTGGGGTCGACCGGCGGCGGGAGCGGCGCAGGCGGCGCGGCGGCCGGCGTGCGGTCCTTGGTCATCAGCGTGTTGCCCACCGGCACCGCAACCCCACTTTCGCCCTCGACGACTGACTCGGGCGTGACGCCGAAAACCGGCGGTGGGGGTTCGGCACTAGGTGGCGCTGGAGGCAACTCGCGGTTGGGACGTGGCAGAGGCGCGGACGGCTTGGCCGAGGACCATCGGTTGGCCGCGCGGGGAACCGGCGGTGCGGTCTCAACTTTTGGTTCGGGTGGGGGCAAATCAGGCGGGACGGGATGTCTCTCCACCGTGTCGATCTCAACTGTGACGGGTGACCGCGCGGACCTGGGCCGACGCAGAATCGAGGACACCGACAGGGCGATGGTGGCGTGCACGAGAAACGCTGCGAGCGCGCCCCAGAGGGTCGCATGAACACGCCACCCGCCGAGCGCGACGCCGTTTGCCACCGATGATTTCTCCCTAGGGCGTGGGAGCCACGGACGGCACGAGGCCGGCGGGCAGCACGGGCATGGGCGCACCCGACTGGTAGGCGGCATCGACGTTGATGGCGAACTTGCGCACGCCCGCGCGTTTGACCAGGTCGATAAGGTGCACGACCTGGCCGTGGGGCACCACCTTGTCGGCGGCGATGATGGCCTGTAGGTCGGGGTTCTTGGGCAGCTCGGCCGCGATGGCGCGGACCAGCCCAGCGTCGTCAGAGGGCTCGCCGTTGAGGTAGAGAACACCCTCCTTGGTCAAAGTCAGCGCCAGGGTGGTGCGCGTCTGCTCGGTTCCGCTGGCTGCCTTGGGAAGTTCGACCTTGATCGACGGGTTCACGATGTACGTGGTTGTGACCATGAAGATGATGAGCAGGACCAGCGTGATATCCACCAGCGGCGTGACGTTGATGTCGGTGATCATCCGGCCCGAATCATCGTCTTCGAAGCGACTGGCCGCGCTCACCATGACCTATGCCCCCTTGCTCGACGATCCAGCGGCTCCCACTTCGTTCTCTTCATGCGACCGCGCCAGGATCAGGTGCGCCATGGTGTCCACGCGACCCAGCGTGCGGCGCACGCGGCCCTGGAATATGTTGTAGGCTACCACCGCTGGGATGGCGACCATGAGCCCGACCGCCGTGGCCACCAGCGCCTCGGCGATCCCGGCCATCACCACGGCAGCCCCGCCGCCCTGATTGTGGGAAAGATCGGCGAAGGCCTTGATGATGCCGAGCACAGTTCCAAACAGACCGATGAAGGGACAGTTGTTGCCCAGGGTGCCGAGGATGCCCAGGTGCTTCTCCATGGCCAGGCGTTCGTGCGATCGGGTGCTGGCCATGGCTTCGGCCGCAGCGACGCGCCCGCGCGGCAACTCGGCCAAGCCGACCAGAGCCACGCGCACCTCAGGCGAGCGCGGCGGACCCAGCAGCTCACGCGCCCCGGGCAAGTCGCCCGCAGCGAGGAACTTGAGCAGGCGTTCACCCAGATCGTCCAGTTGCGGCGCGCGGCCAGACATGACGATGGCCCGCTCGACCATGATGGTGACCGACAGGATGGACAGAAGAACCAGCAGCCACAGGACCCAATCAGAGCCGACCAAGGTAGCAGCGAGGATACGTTCGGTGATGCGCATGGGGCACGTTCAAAGAAGGACCAGCCAGAAGGGCGGTTCCGTCGCGAAAGGTAGCACAGGTTGGCCGTCGAGGGGCGTGCGGCGGCGGATCCCCATTGGTGACCGGCGTCACCACGCGATTGGCAGGCCAGTGTCGATCGCTGCGCTGCCTTGGAAACCAGCAACTACGCGGGGTTCCGGGATTGGCGGTTGTCTGCGCTCGCAGAAATAGCGTCGACTACCGACTCGCGCTGGGCTCGAAAGGACTTCCGACGATCCTAGCGCTGGCCTCGGGCTAACACCTCACGGCTTCGTGGTGGTACGAACCCACTACCGGGCAGAAGGGGCTTCGTCTTTGGGGGCTCCCGCGGCGGTCGGGACTGCAGCGGAGCGCGAAGTGGTGGCCTTGGGTGCGTCCCCCCGATGGCTCCGCCCTCAGACCAAGGAAATCTTGAGTACTCCCCAGACGTATGTCTATCTTTGCCATCATTGTCCCCCCTACCATTCCGCTGTGCGAACACACCCAAGGCCGCCGGCGTAAATAATGGGGGTGTGCGGGAGGCGGGGTCAATAGTATGTTTGTCGAGGCACAGCAAGGGGCTTAGTGATCCCATTTTCCGAACTGGGAGTGGGTTCCTTGGCTCTTGATCGAATCCGGTGGTCTTGGTAGGGACGGTGCAGGGGCGACACCATCGCCGAGGGTGTCACATGGCTGGACCGCGTTCTTTCGATCCCATTTCGATCGTCGAGCGTTCCTATGCCTTGCAGGGCACTGAGCGCGAGTGGATCGACCGGCTCGTGGAAGCTGTTGCGCCTGCTATTGGCGATGGCATTGTTGTCTATGGATTCACCTACCGCTGGCACGGCAGGGATCCCCAACCCGCCGTGTTTGCCACTGGCAAGCCGGCCTGGGAACATCTGGTTCGGGTGATCGCGGCGGACTACATTGCAGCTACAGTTGGAACTCCCAAACCCTGCAATACGTACAGCCAGCAGGTGGCGAAATTGCCGTCACACATGCACGGATTGGACGACAAGTTTTTTCGTCCCAATGGTTTCGTCGATGTCCTTGGCGTTCACGCGTTTGATCCGGATGGGGGCCTCTTTCTCGTGTCCGGGCTTGCGGAGAAGCGCACCCTCTCGGCGCGTGACACGGCCCGCTGGCGCCGGATCACGGCGCACATGAGCACGGCGCTTCGACTTCGCCGACGGTTCGAGCGGGAGGCGGTCGAGCACGACGAAGCGGTGCTCTCCCCATCAGGACGCCTCCTGCACGCCACCGGCCAAGCCCAGGAATCCGACGCTCGCGACCGATTGCGGGCCGCGGCGCGCGCGATGGACCGGGCCCGTGGGCCCCTTCGCAGAAGTGACCCACAAGAGGCGATCGAGCTTTGGCGTGCCCTCTGCAACGGACGTTGGTCCCTCGTCGATCGCTTTGAATCCGACGGCCGCCGGTACGTCATTGCCCACCCAAATGAGCCGAGCCTGCTGGACCTCCGTGGGCTGTCGCAACGGGAGGCGACTGTGGCTGCCTTCGCACAGCTCGGTCAGGCGAACAAGGAAATCGCCTATGCCCTCGGGATCTCGGCGTCTTCGGTGGCGACCTATCTGGCTAGCGCTTTGCGAAAGCTCGGTCTGTCGTCACGGGCCGCCCTTGCGGCGACGTCGTTCGGCCAGAGAGTCGAGAAGGCGGGCGACCATTTCTGCACGCGATGAAACCCCAAGCTTTCGGTAGATGGCGGTGAGTTGGTTGGCGATCGTCTGCGGGTGCGAACCCCTTCGCGCCGCGATGGCCTTGTTCGAATATCCCGATGTTGCGAGGAACGCCACGTCGCGCTCCGCCTCGCTGAGGGTCGGGAAGTCGGTCGCTCTCACGGTCGGCTCGCTGACAACGACGAGCTCGTCACCGCCCACCCGGAACCGGGTCACGCGAACGCCCTCTTCAGCCGCTGGGCTGTGGGGCTTCCCCGGGCGAGATCGCGACGACCGGTCTTGGGGATCGAAGGGAGGTGCAGTCATTTCGGTTTCACTGACGCTCAAGGACACCAATAGTAGCGCGATCGAGGCATCTGCAGGGCCACCATCTGGCTGGCCGGACAGAGGGTCGGATCGCGACGCCCCCTGAGGTAACTCTAGCCGATGGCCACGCCTAGGGCCTCAAGCAGCACCGTGGCGTAGCTGCCCGCAGGCAGAGAAAAGGACAAGCGAGCCGTACCCGGACCATCGCTCTCTTCCCGAAACGGTGGATCCCCCAGCGTGACTGACGTCACTACAGGCCGACGGGCGCCGGGCAAGTCGCGGCCGACCTGGGCAAGCTCGGCAGGAGCGAGCCCGATGTCTGCCAGCGCTTGGTCCTCCAGGACGCGCGCCGGCGTGCCTGGGGCTGGTTCCAAGATGCGGCTGCCGGGTAGGGGCGCGGTGGGAACAAGCTCGCCAGCATCCACGCGCGCTTGGTCGCGCGCTGGGTCTTCGCACACGAAGGAGCCCCCGGTTGCGGTTTTCTGCAGGACGTCCCCCAGTCGCACACGCGTCAGTCCGCCGCTGGCCGCGCGCAGGTCGAGAGCCTGGTTGAACACGGCCGACTGCACAGCCGAAAGCAACAGCTTGCGGCGGCGGGCGTCCGGCTCGCGCCGTTTCCCGCGCAGGATCTCGATGCCGACCTGCAGGTTGTCACCCCCGCTGCCAAAACGTTGTCGGCCGTAGTGGTTGGGCAGACCGCGGCCAGCAAGGTGGATGAGCTGCGCGCGCAGGCCATCACCTTCCCCCGGGACTAGCTCGCTCAGCACAACCTCGAAGCGGTTGCCGCGCAGGTGTCCCACGCGCAACTTGTTGTGGTGGCGGCGCGCTTCGAGCACGCTCAGACCGTCGATCTCGACGACAAGGGCGACCGACGGTTCGACGTCCGGCAGGCTCAGCCACTGGCGGGTCGTCGCGTTGCGGTCCTTCATACCCGCGTAGCCCATATCTCGGGCCTGCACGCCCAACGCACGGGCCAGGCGAGAAACCGCTTCCAGCGTCGTCAGGCACCGCTTCTCGATCCACACGAAGGTGTGTGGGCCTTCGCCCGCGGGGAGATAGGCGGGCATCTCCTCGACGAAGAAGGTATCGGGCGTAGAGGTGAAGCGGGCCACTAGTTGAACGACGTCTCCGGCAGACGATCATCCATGGGACGGGTCATCCTCGGGCTGGTCGCCGTGACGGCGCTTGATGAAGTCGAGGAACAACTCGGCGCGCTTCACCTCGACGATCGAGGCGATGTCCAACGTCACGCG
>PMIX01000085.1 GCA_003158395.1 Myxococcales bacterium
AGCATCTTGGTGAAGCGCCTGAGCGTCCAGGCGAACATCGCCAGGGCCGCGGTCAGAACTACAGCGAAAACGATCTGTTTCAGCATGGCTGGTTCCTATCATGGGTAGCACGAGTTCGAAACCCGGGCAGCAGGAGTTCGAAACCCGGGTCGCCTCGTTGTATAAATCAGACCATGCCGATGAATCGCGAGCTGATCGCCATCCTGGCCTGCCCCAAGTGCAAGGGGTCGCTGGAACTGACGCCCGATGAGAGCGCCTTTGTGTGCCGCGCATGCCGCCTGGTTTACGCGGTGGTCGACGAGATCCCCAACTTCATCGTCGAAGAAGCCCAGCCCCTCGAAGGGTAGGGAATGTTCCGCGATCCCGACATCGAAGCGCTCCATCGCGCTGACCTGGAGCGGCTGCAGCTTGGCCGCCTGCAAGCGCTTGTGGCGCGGCTGCGCGAACGGGTACCGCTCTACCGCGAGCGCTTTGCCCGGGCAGGGGTCACGGCCGAAAGCATTAGGTCGCTAGCCGACTTGCGCCGGCTGCCGTTCACCACCAGTGCCGACCTGCGCGACACCTACCCAGCAGGCCTGCTCGCCGTCCCGATGGACGAGGCCTTGCGCCTGCACACATCAAGCGGCACGACCGGCCGTCCCAAGGCGCTCTTCTTTTCGCAGCGGGATGTGGACAACGCGGCCGAGCTGTGCGCTCGCAGCTTCGTGGCTACCGGTCTGACAGCGCGCGACGTCTTTCAGAACATGATGACCTACGGCCTCTTCACCGGGGCGCTGGTGGCCCACTACGGGGCCGAGAAGATCGGCTGCCTGGTGATCCCGGCTGGCCCGGGCAACTCCGAGAAGCAGCTTGCACTCATGCAGGACTTTGGCACCACGGCCGTGCACCTGACGCCCAGCTTTGCGCTGTACTTCGCCGATTTCCTCGATGGGAAAGGAGCGAACGCGCGCAAACCACTCAAGCTGCGTCGGGCTTTCGTGGGCGCCGAGCCGTACAGTGTCGAGACACGAGACAAAATCGAACAGGCCCTGGGCGTCGAGGTCTTCAATTCCTACGGCCTGTCAGAGATGAACGGCCCAGGCGTGGCCTTCGAGTGCGTGCAGCGGGCCGGTATGCACCTGTGGGAAGACCACTTCATCCTCGAGGTTGTGGATCCCAAAACAGACGAGCCGCTGCCCGACGGCGAGCCGGGCGAGTTGGTGTTGACCACCCTGTGCCGCGAGGCCATGCCGCTCGTGCGCTACCGCACACGCGACATTACATCGGTCGTCCCGGGCTTCTGTGCCTGCGGCCGCACCCACCGCCGCCTGGCGCGCATCACCGGCCGCGCCGACGACATGCTGATCGTGCGCGGGGTCAACGTGTACCCCCAGCAGATCGAGCACGTGCTCATGGCGATCCCGCAGGTGGGTCGCAACTACCTCATCTTGCTAGAGGGCCGTGACGACATGACTGTGCAGGCGGAATTGGCCCACGGCGAATTGGGCATGAGCGAGGAGCAGCGAGTCGCGCTGGAAGGCGAGATCGCAGCCCGCCTGCGCTCTGAGATTCTAACCAAGCCCAAGGTCAAGCTGCTGCCGCCGGCCAGCCTTCCGGTCAGCGAGGGCAAGGCCAAGCGCGTGATTGACCGGCGGACTCTTTGATAGGGGAGATGGCCCCCACGCGACCGGGGCGGAGCAGCAGTGTTTGACAGGGGCCCAGCGGAACCCTGTGCCGCGATCGTGCAGGCTGCTAGCGCATGTACTCCACCAGTCCCCGGCCTTGCGAAACTACTGCCTCAGGTACGGGGCCAGGCCGATGTTTTGGTCCTTGATGGCCTTGGCGACAAGACCAGCGAGCATCTCTGCGCCCGGCAAGCTGGTGTGCGTTACGTCGCTGCCGTTCGCGTGGTATGCCGTCAGCGCTTGCTTCTGGGTCATACCAGATGCGTTGTAGAAGGCAGTCGAGAGGGCGGTGAGATCGATGAAAGGCACGTTGTTAGCGGTTGCGACCGCCTTGAGCGCGGCAGCGTGAAGGCTGGACTGATCGGGTACCGGAATACCTTGGAGNNTGGTCCAGCGCGACGAGATGTCGCTCCAGAATCCGTAATCACCTGATGCGGCGCCGCTGTTGGCATAGTTGGCAATCCCAACCGGAGGACCGAGATACTCGGGCAGCATTTGCGCCCAGCCCCCGAAGGCACCGCCGGTCTGGTCGCAGGTGGTGGAGTCGCCGGCAACGTAGACCATGATCGGCTTGGTCGTCGCATCGGCCAAGGCGTATCCGATGGCAGAAACCTCCGGATTTGTGCCGGAGAAAAACAAGTCCAGTCCTGGATATCCGCCCGGCCCGCCGGCATGCTTTGGCTGCCCTTCCATCGCTCGCACATTGACCACGAACGCATATGTCAGTGACTGGCCTGGGGTGGTAGTCACGGACTTCAGCATGCCTCTGGTCGATTCCGCACTGACATATGTGTCGCCGGCGGCAGCACCGCCGAGAGTGACGGTCACGACGTAGTTGCCTGCCTCGCTCGTGGCGTCTGCCGTAGGAGTGGTCTCAGAGGTGTTGTAGTCGGTGCCGCCGAAGAGGCATTCGATGCATATGTTCCCGGAGGGCTGGCCGCCGCACGCATCATTACTGCCTATCGCTACCTTCTGGCACTTGGCGTAGTTGTCTGCGGTGGGCGTGGGATAGCCCGTCGGAATAGTGCCGGGCGGGGGCGGCGGGGGAGCCCCGGCCGCGCCTGCCGTACCTGCGCTCGAACCTCCCGCGCTTCCGCCGGTGGCCCCGCTCCCTCCGAGTCCGCTCCCCCCACCCCTCGATCCTGCCGCGCCGCCTCGCCCGCCCGTGGTGCCTCCGGTCGAGGTGTTTCCGCCGGGTGCTGAGGTTCCGCCTGCAGGAGGCGATCCGCCCGTCGCCGGCGTGCCTCCCGGTCTTGAGTTGCCACCGGCGGCCGTTGTGCTGACGGTCGTGGAGGCGCCACCCGTGGCCATTGTGCCGCCAGTTGTGGGGCTACCACCCGTGGCCGCGATGCCACCATTTGTGGCCACGCCACCCGATGTCTGGACGCCACCCGATGTCTGGACGCCACCCGTTGTCTGCACACCGCCCGTGGCTACCGATCCCCCGGCAGCGGTCGTACTCCCCCCAATGGGTGAGCCCCCTGCTGTGTTCGGTTGCGTCCCTCCGCCTCCGGGGGAGGTGTCCGTCGAGCAGGCCATCAGACCGAGAAGCGTGAACAACGGGAGCAGTGAAAAGCGTCGCGTGGTGGGCATGATTCTCCTTACCTTGGCTAATAGGCAGTGGCGTTTCCCCACACTGTGGCTCAAGGCATTCCGTCTTTCTAGCACGTGGTGGTCGGAAAGGGTGGCTCGCTCGACACAAGTCCTGGCTTGTTAGCCCCCGGTCGTAAAGGCGCCCAAACCACTTGGCACCGCGTTCACCCATTGCCAAGTCGGACAAGGGCTTTGAGCGGGCCGGCAGGGTAGTCGATGCGCATGCCGCCACACAAGGACAACTGCGGGAGATTATTCCTGATCTCGTAGGTCGGAGGGCCCGCGCGCTTTATCGATCACACAGGGGCCCACCGGGCCCCCGCTATCGTTCGGTCTACTGCCTCAAATACTGGGCCAGGCCGATATTCTGGGTCTTTATGGCGTTGGCGACAAGACCAGCGATCTTCTCAGCGCCCGGGATGCTGGTGTGCGTCGCGTCGGTCCCCCCGGCGTGGTATGCCGCCAGCACCTCCGTCTTGGTCATACCAAGACCGTTGTACCAAGCGGTCGAGAGGGCTGTGAGATCGATGAAGGGCACGCCCTTCGCGGTCGCGGCCCCCTGCGCCGACACTGCATGAAGACTGGATTGATCGCCTACCGGAATACTGCTGACACGAGAGGGAGGCGAGATCAGAATCGCGTTGACGTTCGCGGCCTGTGCGTCGGTCACATATTTTTCGAGGTTCGTCTGTACGGTGGCATCTGCAACGCCCTTGTCGTTATGCCCGAATTGGATGAGCACCCAGTCGCCCGCGCTCCAGTGCGACTTGATGGCACCCCACAGCAGGGAGCTTCCGTAGAACGACGATGAGCTCTCGCCGCTATCGGCATAGTTGGCGACGTCGACCGGAGGCGCGAAATACTCAGGCAGCATCTGTCCCCAGCCGCCAAAGCCAGAACCGGGTTGGTCGCACGCAGTAGAATCACTGGCAATAAACACCATGACAGGTTTCGTGGCCGCGGTGACCAGCGCATATCCAATGGCGCTGACCGCTGGGGGAGTTGCCGTCGGGCCGGAGAAGTACATGTCCAGCCCGGGCGTGCCGGCAGAAACTGCCTCCGCCGGCTCACTCTCCTTCGTTCGGACGTCGACCAAAAAAGCGTACGTCAGGGATTGGGCGGGATTGATGGTCACCGGGGCCAAGAGGCCCCGGTTTGCCTCCGCACTCACATAGGTTTGGCTCGCAGCGGCACCGCCGAGAGTGACAGTCACAGCGTAGTCCCCCGCCGCGCCCCCGAAGTGACATGCGATGCAGACTGGCCCAGCGCCGCCGCCGGGACAGAGGCTGCCGGACATGGCCGCCGATGCGCACACGGCGTATTTATCCGCAGTCGGCGTGGGATATCCCGCCGGGACACTCCCCGGCTGGGTCCCCGGCTGGAGCGGCCCTCCTGCCCCTGCCGCGCCTCCGCCGGTCGATCCGGAGGAGCCTCCGCTCGCTCCAGATCCTCCCCTACCTCCCAATCCTGACGTGCCGCCCCGCCCGCCCCCAGCACCTCCAGTCGAGGTGCCTCCACCAGTTGCGGAAGTGCCGCCCGCAACGGTGGATCCGCCCGTGGCCATTCCGCCGCTGCTTGTGGAGCTGCCGCCGGTGGCGGTTGTGCCACCAGTTCTGGACGTGCCACCCTCGGCTGTTGCGCCGCCGGTTGCTGAGGTGCCACCGTTGGGGGTTGCTGAGGTGCCGCCGTTGGCGGTTGCTGAGGTGCCACCGTTGGCGGTTGCTGAGGTGCCACCGTTGGCGGTTGTGCCGCCACGCGTCGACGCGCCGCCCATTGCAGACGCGCTACTCGTCGATCCGCCAGCAGCGGTCGTGCCGCCCACACCCGGTGATCCCCCTGTGTTCGGCGGCGTCCCTCCGGATCCGCCATGCGTTACTCCGGAGCTCCCTGCGGAGTTGCCTCCTGAGTTGCCTCCCGAGCAGGCCATCAGACCGACAAGTGTGAACAACGGAAGCAGTGAACGACGTCGTGTGGTAGGCATGGTGCTCCTCAACCTGTTTAGGATGAAGTGGCGTTTCCCCCACTGCGTGGGTCAGAATCTTTTGCCTTCCCCAAGGTCAAGCAGCCTCCCCCGGCCAGTTTGCCAGGCACCGAGGAAGCCAAACGCGTGAATGACCGGGGAATGCTCTAGCTGCGGGGCAGCAAGGCCACTGGGCGCGATCGTCCGGTCTACTGCCTCAAGTATTGGGCGAGCCCGATGTTCTGGTCCTTGATGGCTTTGGCAACCAGCCCAGCAAGAGCCTCTGCGCCCGCGAGATTGGTATGCGTTTGGTCGGTCCCGCCCGCGTGGTACGCTTGCAGCACCTCCGTCTTGGTCATACCAAGACCATTGTACCAGGCGGTCGAGAGGGCGGTGAGATCGATGAAGGGCACGTTGTTGGCGGTTGCGACCGCCTTGGCCGCGGCAGCATGAAGGCTGGTTTGATCACCTATCGGGATACTCGTGGCGCGAGCGGGAGGGGAAACCATAATCGGGTGGACGCCTGCGGCCAGTGCGGCGGTCACATGGGGCGTGAGATTCGCTTCGACTTGGGCGTCCGTGTCTGTCTTGTCGTTGTGCCCAAACTGGATGATGAACCAGTCACCTGTGGTCCAGCGCGACGAGATGTCGCCCCAGTAGCCGAAGCCTCCTGAGCTTGCGCCGCTATTGGCATAGTTGGCAATCCCGACTGGTGGCCCCAGGTATTCAGGCAGCATTTGAGCCCAGCCGCCGTAGGCGCCACCGGTCTGGTCGCAGGCGGTGGAGTCGCTGGCGACGTAGACCATGATCGGCTTGGTCGTCGCATCGGCCAAGGCGTATCCGATGGCTGAGACCTGCGGGTTCTTGCCGGAGAAGAACAAGTCCAGTCCTGGATATCCGCCCGGCCCGCCGGCATGCTTGGGCTGCCCTTCCATCGCTCGCACATTGACCACGAACGCATAGGTCAGAGAATCGCCCGGGCTGGTGGTCACGGACTGCAACATGCCTCGGGTCGATTCCGCACTGACATATGTGTCCCCAGCGGCAGCACCACCGAGAGTAACCGTCACGACGTAGTTGCCTGCCTCGCTCGTGGCGTCGGCCGTAGGAGTAGTCTCAGAGGTGTTGTAGGTGCTGCCACCGAAGAGGCACTCAATGCAGACGTCCCCTGTGGGCTGGCCACCGCATGCATCATTATCGCCTATCGTTACCTTCTGGCACTTGGCGTAGTTGTCCGCGGTGGGCGTGGGATAGCCGGTCGGAATAGTGCCGGGCGGGGGCGGGGGAGGAGCCCCGGCCGCGCCTGCCGTACCTGCGCTCGTACCCCCCGCGCTTCCGCCGGTGGCTCCGCTCCCTCCGAGCCCGCCCCCACCCCTCGATCCTGCCGCGCCGCCTCTCCCGCCCGTTGTACCTCCGGTCGAGGTGGTTCCGCCGGGTGCTGAGGTGCCGCCTGCAGGAGGCGACCCGCCCGTTGCCGTTGCGCCACCCGTGGCCAGCGTCCCGCCGGTTCTGGAGGTGCCACCCGTCGCCAAGGTTCCGCCGCTGGCGGGGCTGCCACCCGTCGCCAAGGTTCCGCCGCTGGCGGGGCTTCCGCCCGTGGCCAAAGCGCCGCCGGTTGCGGGGCTGCCGCCCGTGGACGGTGCCCCGCCGGTTGTGGGCGTGCCACCCGTTGTCTGCACGCCGCCTGTGGCTGTCGATCCCCCGACAGCGGTCGAGCCACCCAAACCGGGTGAGCCACCTGTGTTCGGTGGCGCCCCTCCTGACCCGGGCTGCGTTCCTCCGGGGGAGGTGTCTGTCGAGCAGGCCATCAGGCCGACAAAGACGAACAACGGGAGCAATGAACAGCGTGTGGTGGTAGTCATGATCTTCCTCAATATAAGAAGGGGACGCTTCCCCACATTGTGGGTCAAAGCATCCCATCTTTTGGCGACGTGGAAGTTCGAGGAAGCGGCGCGATGGCTGCAAGTTCTCGGACAGACACCGCCCGCATGCGCGGCCCAGCCCAAGCGACACGGCCAAAGCCCATTTCAGCGCGGAGCAAGCGATCGAGCGGGTCCCTAGATGGTTGGAATGTATGGAAAAAAAAAGAAGAACTCCGTAGATTCTTCTTGACTTGGTAGGGCGGAGCGCCCATACAATGGATGCGGCGCTGTGAAACGCATAACAGCGTTCTGAGATTCACAATCATGACAATCAAGCGGCCTCGCACGCGGCGGAAGTTGGGCAGGCGGACGGTTTCCGAGCTAGTCGTGGTTCGGCTGATCCTCTATCGGCGCATCCTACGCGACTTGGCCTTTTCAGGCACACGCTACGTATTCTCGCACCAGTTGGCGATATTGGCAGACGTGACGCCTGAACAGCTGCGGCGGGATCTCATGAACGTTCGCTACGAGGGCAGCCCGACCCGCGGATATGAAGTCGTGGCTCTGGAAGAACGCATCGGCGCGTTCTTGGATCCGCCGACAACGCAATCGGTGGCGCTGGTGGGTGTCGGTAACCTCGGGCGCGCCCTGTTTGCGTATTTCTTGGGCCGCCGACCGTTGCTCCAGATCGTCGCCGCCTTTGACATCGATCCGGCCAAGGTGGATCGCATGATCAACGGTTGCCCGTCGTATCACATCAGCGAGGCCCGGACGGTCATGCGCGACAAGGGAATCAACGTGGCCATGATCGCCGTGCCGGCCGCGGCCGCGCAAAGCGTGGCTGACATCCTGGTTGAAGCGGGGGTACGGAGTCTCCTCAACTTCGCCGACGTCCGCTTGCGCCTGCCGCCGGACGTGTACGTCGAGCACATCGACATCGGCGTTACGTTGGAAAAGGTGGCGTTCTTCGCGCGGCGGCCCGTGGCGGCGGCCAAGGACGTGGGTCCTGCATGAAGCCCACCGACCTCTCTCTGGTCAGCACGATTCGGGAGCGCTGTCGCGTCTGCTATACCTGCGTGCGTGAGTGCCCGGCCAAGGCCATCCGCATCGCGGGAGGCCAGGCCGAAGTCATCCCCTCGCGCTGCATCGGTTGCGGGTCGTGCGTGCTGGTGTGCAGTCAGGGAGCTAAACACGTGCTCAGTTCGGTCGAGGAGGTGTATGGGCTTCTTCAGAGCGGAGCGCGGGTGGCGGCATGTGTGGCGCCCAGCTTCCCGGCGGAGATCGGCGACCGGGACGTGCGACAAATGGTTGGCTCGCTGCGCAAGATGGGCTTCTCGCTGGTGTGCGAGGTGGCGTTC
>PMIX01000208.1 GCA_003158395.1 Myxococcales bacterium
GTTTGACGCCGTGATCTGCGATCGTTTGTGTCACACAGTGACGGACCTGCGGGCCTGGCTGGAAAGCCTTCGCGATCGCCTGACCGAGCACGGGCTGATCTATTTGACGGCCTACAACTACCTCTGGGAGTTTGCCGCGCGTACGGCAGAGATGGTTGGTTGGAAAACGCCAGCTCCCACGTCGAACTGGCTGTCACACAGCGATTTTCATAACCTGTTCAGCATCACCGGCCTCGAAATGATTCGCTTCGAAGACCGTCTGCTGCTTCCCCTGCAGGTGCCAGGTCTCGCCCCCCTGGTCAACCGCTATTTGGCCAAGTTGCCGCTGGTCCAGCGCTTCTCGCTCTATCGACTCTATGCCTTGCGCCGGCGGGACGCGACCCCCGCTGCCCGGCCGCTTTCCGTAAGCGTGGTCGTGCCCACGCGCAACGAGGCGGGCAACGTGACCGCCGCCATCGAGCGAACGCCGTCTATGGGCTCGTCGACCGAATTGATCTTCGTCGAGGGTGGCTCCACGGATGGTACCTGGGAGATGATCGAGAACGCAATCAAAGAGTATCGAGGGCCGCTCAAGTTGTCCGCCTACCAGCAGACCGGCAAGGGCAAGGGCGATGCCGTACGACTGGGTTTTGCCAAGGCAACCGGCGATGTGCTGATGATTCTCGACGCCGACCTGACCGTGCCGCCGGAAGAACTGCCCGTGTTCTACGACGTCATCGCGCGGGGGCTGGGAGACTTTGTCCAGGGGACGCGGCTGGTCTATCCCATGCAGCCCGGGGCGATGCGCTTCTTCAACCGCGTCGGCAATCAGGCCTTCTCCCACCTGTTTACCTATCTGCTCCAGCAGCCCATCAAGGACACGCTGTGTGGAACCAAGGTGCTGCGGCGGCGTGACTACGAGCGGTTGGCGGCCGCACGGCACGTATTCGGCGACTTTGATCCTTTCGGCGATTTCGATCTTATCTTCGGAGCCGCGAGACTGAATCTAAAGATCGTGGAGATTCCGGTTCGCTACCGGGAACGCCTCTACGGCTCCACCAACATCTCGCGCTGGAAGCACGGCTGGCTGCTGCTCAAGATGTCGGCCGTGGCCGCCAGCAAGCTCAAGTATGTCTGAACGCGCGGCCGTGGAGCTGTCGCCCGAGGTCTGCGAAAGGGTGCTGGCGCGCTTCGAGGCACTCCGACAAGCCTGGCGATCGAACGAGCCCTTGCGCGTGCTCCACGGGCGCTGGTACGCGCGGATTCGTGAGGCGTTGCCGACGCACGACTTGGGGCCTTGGATGGAAATCGGATCCGGCCCGGGCTTCGCGCGAGAATTCATCCCGGACCTGGAACTAAGCGACATCGTGAAGGCGCCCTGGCACGACCGCTGCTTGGCGGCCGACAACCTGCTGTTCGCGGATAGGTCGGTCGGCGCCCTGGTGCTCTTCGATGTCCTTCACCACCTGGCGGCGCCGGCGAAGTTTTTCCAGGAAGCCGGGCGCGTCCTGCGACCGGGCGGCCGGATCGTACTGTGCGAGCCATACATCAGCCCGCTGTCTTCTGTCGTCTACCGACTCTTTCACCCGGAGCCGGTCGACATGGGTGTGCAGCCTCTGGCGGAGCATGGCGTCTTCAACAAGGACCCGTTTGCGTCCAACCAGGCCATCTCCACTTTGCTTTGCCGAAGAGAGGGGCGGCGGGAACTGGAGCGGCTTTTCCCCATGCTGAAGATGGTGCGCTTCGAGCGCCTGGCTGGACTGAGCTATCCGGCCACTGGCGGTTTTTCGCACCGGCCCTTCCTACCGGTCAGACTCTGGCGCGTGCTGCTGGCGCTGGAGGATCGCTTGCCGGCTGTGGCGTATCGCCTGATTGGGTTTCGCCTGCTCGCCGTGATCGAACGGATTTAGCGATTCGTCCACGACGTACACTCGTACAGTGAAAGCGACTGTGGCGCGAACATCGGCAGGCTGATGCGGCCCACGCGCCACAACCGGCGGCCGAGGGCGGCTGTGATCTGGGCCGGGGCGGTCACGTGGTGCTCTTCGATGCGCCCGAACCCGAGCATGCGAAAGCATGCGGCCATGAAGCGATTCACCATGGGGTAGCCCGCCACCAACGTGCCGCCAGGGGCCAGGGCGCGCGCCAGACAGCGGGCGGCCGCCTCGGGATCGGCGATATGCTCCAGCACCGACAGGCACACCACCACGTCGAAGGAGCCGGCGGGAACAGCGTTGGGATCGAGAAGATCCGCCACCTGAAAGGTGGCGCGGCAGCCGGGTGTGACCAGCGACTCAAGCCCGCGAGCCAGCAGCAGATCCGTGCCGACATACTCGGGGAAGCCGGCTGTCAGGCTAGGAACTAGGATTCCACTGCCGACGCCGATCTCGAGCACGCGCCGGCCCCGGTCGGGGACGAGGCGGAGACCCATCCGCAGGCGATGGCGGTAGATACGACCGATCACGGGCCGGTAGTAGTAGGGCAGGGGATCGAACTCGCTGTTGGGCACCAGCGCGTCCGAGAGCGGGACGCGGAACTTCATGGTGTGGCTTGTTGGCGGTGGGGGGTGGACTGGAACGGTGCCGCCAAGACCCCGTTCGACGTTATTCTCGGCCCGATGACAAGGGAGAACGCCTCGGGGAAGTCAGGATAGCGGCTTTCGATCAGGGATTGGAAATTGCGTTGCTTCTCCGCGAGGTCTTCGGCAGCTTGGTGGCCTCGAAGCTGAGCGAGCTTGTAGCGGATCTGTGTGCGCGCTTCCTCGCTGGTGGCCACGGCGTAGGCCTGCTCGAGATGGCGAACGGCCAGATCCTGGCTTCCTTGCTTGGTCAGCATGCGGGCCACCAGGTTGGGGATGAAGTAAGGCACGCCTTCGAAGAGCGCAGTCTGACGCAGAATTTCGACGCCCTGCTGTCGCCAGCCTGGAGTGCGGGGATCGTCCGGACTCGCATCACTGGGCAGCTCATAAAGGAGATTGAATCCGAGCTGGAAAGGGAACTCCCAGTCGAAAGGGAAGGCCTGTCGGCCGCGCTCGAGGACCGAATTGGCGGCCAGGACCATGTCGGGGACGATGCGTTGGCCGTTGTAGATGAGCATGGCGGCCCCACTCAGATAGAGCCGGCGGAACTGGGGATCGAGGTCGATGGCTGCGTGCAGGTAAGCGGCCAGCCACTTGGTAGGTAGGCGCGCGTGAAGCTGGGTACCAAAGTAGACGTTGGCTCGGGAGTGGATCAGGTCTGCCGCCAGCTCGCTGTGGCCGAGGCTGGCCAGTTTGAGGATCTTTGATGGTGGTAAGTAGAACGTGTCCGCTTCGGGTGGCCAGCGGTCATGCAGGGCATTGGCCCGGGACTGGCAGAGCAGGGCGACGGTCGAGAGCCCCAGCAGCAACAAGGCGATCGCGAGCATCGGGCCGGGCCGGCGGTTGGTCGAGGCTGGGTGGGCGGTCGCACGCGGCATCGCGAGACGTCAGGTGTCCACAGGGGGCGGGGTCTTGTCAATTGTGTCACCACCGAGATCGGCTCCGGTGATGCCCAGCTTGGACAGACGGTAGCGCAGCGATCGGAACGACACGCCGAGCAGACGCGCGGCTTCGGTGCGGTTGCCGCCGGTCCGCTCGAGCGCGCTGATGAGGATGCTGCGCTCGAAGTCCTCCACCACACGTTCGAGATCGAGCCCGCTCTCGGGCACGAAGGGGACGCCGGTCAGACTGGGGGCTGCGACAGACAGGTTACCCAGCGTTGGGAACGCGTCGCGTGTTAGGCGATCGCCGGTGGTCAGGATCACGGCCCGTTCGATGAGATTCTCCAGCTCGCGCACGTTGCCCGGAAAATGGTAGGCCATGAGCGCCTGCATGGCCTCGGGTTCGACGCCCGCCACTTTGCGCCCGTGCTCGGCGGAGAACTTGCGCAGGAAGTGGTCGACCAGCAAGGGCAGGTCCTCGCGCCGCTCGCGCAAGGGAGGCAGGCGGATCCGGATGACGTCCAGTCGATAGAAGAGATCTTGTCGGAAAGTTCCCTTCTCCACCTCGGTTTCCAGGTCACGGTTGGTCGCGGCCACAATGCGCACGTCGACTTCCCGTTCCAGCACGCCGCCCACCGGCTTGACCTTGCGTTCCTGCAGCACGCGCAGCAGCTTGACTTGCATGGCCACCGGCAGCTCCGCCACTTCGTCGAGGAGCAGGGTTCCGCTATGGGCTGCCTCGAACAGGCCTTGCTTGTCGGCGTACGCGCCGGTGAACGAGCCCTTCACATGCCCGAACAGCTCAGACTCGAGCAGGGTTTCGGGGATGGCCCCGCAGTTCACCGCCACGAAGGGCCGATCCGCGCGTTGAGACAGCTCGTGCAAGGCATGGGCCGCCAGCTCCTTGCCGGTGCCGGATTCGCCGATGAGCAGCACGCTGGCGCGCCCGGGCCCGGTCTTTCTCAGGGTGTCGAAGACCCGCTGCATCGGGGGCGATTTGCCCAGCAGCCGGTCAAGCTTGTAGCGGCCCTTGATCTCATCGCGCAGGGCCAGGTTTTCGCGGGCCAGGGTGCGGCGCTCGAGGGCGCGATCCACCACCAGGCTGACCTCGTCGATCTTGAAGGGCTTGGTCAGGTAGTCGTAGGCGCCCGCCTTCATGGCCGCAATCGCCGTCTCGGTGGTGGCAAAGGCGGTGACTACGATGACCTGCGTGTCGGGATGAAGCTGCTTCGCCTGCTCGAGAACCACCATGCCGTCGACATCCGGCATGCGCAGGTCGGTGATCACCACGTCGAACTCGCGTCCCTTCATCGCTGCCAGGGCTTCGCTTCCACCGGGTGCCGCCTCCACCCGATACCCGGCGCGACGCAGATGGATGGCCAGGAATTCGCGCATGGAGCGCTCGTCGTCGACGATCAGGATGTCACCCGTGGGTTGGGTCATGGGCTCAGTTCTTCTTGCGTGCGATAAGGATGAGAAAACCTCCCAAGCCGCGCAAGCCAGGCCAATCGCAGACCGCGCGTTCGGCTCGTTCGAACAGCGCAGCCAGCGCGGGAATGCGAAAAACCTGCGACACCGGGGTGACCACACGCACGCCACGCACGCCGATGAACTCCACGCTGTCGGGCAAATAGCGGCGCGCGCTTTTCAGCGTGTCATAGCGGGTGTAGACGTCGCGGTCGGTGGTCCCCTCGGCGATGGGCGCGGCCCCACCCATCAGCTTGGCCAGGTAACGCAGGGAGATCGGGTTGTAGAATTCCAGCAGCAGGTGGCCGCCGGGACGGACCACCCGGGCCAGCTCGTGGAGGGCATGGTGGATGGGCGGCACATGCGCCAGCACCTTCATGCTGTAGACCAGATCCACTGACCGGTCGGGCAAGGGCAGCGCGGTCAGCGATCCTTGCACCACCGCAAGGCCGCGATGCTGGGCCAGCCCCAGCATGCTGCGGGACAGATCGAGCCCCATGCACGAGCGAGCCACACGAGCAGTTTCGGCCAGCAGCAGGCCGGTGCCGCAGCCTGCTTCGAGAACATCGAGCCCGGCGCCGTACCGGCGCACCAGCTCGAGCTCCAAGTCGTCGATCAGGCGGTGGTAGCCCCGGTGGCGCTCGCGTTCGTAGGTCGTGGCGAAGCGATCGTAGTACTGCTGGGTCGAGCGGAGATCGTTCATGGCTGGAAGAAAGCTTGATTATGCGTTTCCCGCGGCTTGGACGCGAGATCCTTACGCGAGAAACTCGCGGCTAGCGCCGCCTCTTGTAGGTTCGTAGCTGGTTGGTCGGCCGGGTTGACGGCGTCCGGAGCCGGTGGCCGGAGCCGGATCTGGCAGCCGGTCCCGGATTCGGATCCGGCTACCGGTCCCGGCCTCGGAACCGGCAAGCTGAACTCACTACGGATTTCCAGGAAGGGTGTCTAGAACAAATCGGCCCAACGACACAGGTCAATGCCCCGCCGCACGAGTCCCTCGCGCACCCGCGGTGAGCGCAGCGCCGTCAGCTCCGCGCAATGGTCCTCACTCTCCCGAGGCGCGCAGATGAGCTCATGGATGCCAGGGCCCAGCCTGCCCAGGATCTCCAAGATTCGGATCTCGTCTAGTCGCCCGGCTTCGAAATAGCCCCAGGTTCTTGGCCCGTGGCGTAGGATGCCCATCTGCCGCCGGTTGAACCAGGCCAGGCTGCAAAGGGCAGCGGTGGTCAGGCTGCGCCGGATCTCCGTGAACCATGCCAGGGTCGGACGTTCCACCGCCGTCCGTACGCCGGCGATGCCGTGACGGCGCGCAACCGCCTCGACGGCGCGTCCCACCACGGGCAGAAATCCCACGTGGTGACAGGTGTCAAGGTGGTCGATGACCAGGCCCGCATCGCGCAGGCGCGCCACCTGGGCGTCAAACTCGTGCTCGATCTCGTCGGCGCGCGGGGCCGCCTTGGCCCAGGACAGAAAGACCTCTCGCACCTCGGTGGGGAAATGCTCATCGGGGCCCAAGAGAGAGCGGATGGCAGAGGGCCGCGCAACCGGAACGCCGCCGGTGAGGGTCAGGTGGACGCCGACCCCCAGGGCCGGGGCAGAGGCAAGCTGCACCCGGATGGCGCCGGGGTCGGCGCAGTTGCCGATAACCGAGGTGCTGGTGACGATGCCTTCGCGGTGGGCGCGCAAAGTCCCGCGCGTGATCGCGGCGTCCACACCGAATCCGTCCGCGTTGACCACCAGGCGGATAGTCGAGTCTGGGCCTTTCATCCAGCGTGCTTCTAGCCGATTTTTCGCTACAATGCCGCGCTATCCTGACCACCTTGCCCCACCCCGATCCGCGCCGGAGGCGTCCCTTTGCCGACCTCCTCACCTTCCCCGGGCGCGTGTCCCACCATCGTCTCGCCAACGGCTTGCGCGTGTGCACCATCGAGGCGCCCCACCTGCACGGGGCGGTCGTGGCTCTCTACGTGCGGGCCGGCTCTCGCTATGAGGGGGCGACCACGAATGGGCTTTCGCACTTCGTGGAACACATGCTGTTTCGCGGCTGCGCGCAATACCCCAACTCATTCGCGCTCAACCGCGCCATCGAGGACCGCTGCGGGATGCTAATCGGGGAGACGGGCCGCGACTACTCCCTTTATCAGGTAGCCCTGCACCCACGCGACCTCGGCAGCGCTCTCGACATTCTCGGTGACCTCTTTCTCGCGCCATGCTTTTCCGATCTGGATCTCGAACGCGCCATCGTGCTCGAGGAGATTCTCGACGATTTCGACGAACGGGGTCGTCACATCAACACCGACGATCTGGCGCGCGAGGCCCTTTGGTCGGGTCATCCCTTGGGCTTCCCGATTGCCGGGCCCGAGAGCAACATCAGGCGTTTCTCTCGTGCCGACGTGGTTCGGCATTTCCGGCGACTGTATGGCGCGCGCAACATGGTCCTGTGCGTGGCCGGGCCAATACGGCCAGCGGCTGTGCTGGCGCAGGTCAGGCGGGCCTTTGGCCCTTTGCCTTCCGGGCGACGGTGCCAGCCTTCGTCGCCGCCCGCGCGTGTGAACGGACCACGCTTCCGGAGGGTGCCCACCGATTCGGCACAGGCCGAGATCCAGATCCTGTTTCACGCGCTGGCCGACCGCGATCCGGGCTCCGCCGCGCTGGTGGCTTTGCTGCGAGTGCTGGATGATGGGATGTCGACGCGCTTGCACTACCGTGTCTGCGACCAGAAGGGCCTCGCGTACCACGTCAGCGCCGCCCTGGATCCTCTTTATGACACGTCGTTGTTCGAGATTGACTCTGCCTGTCTGCCCGACAAGCTGCCCCAGTTGGCGAGCGAGATCATGGCCCTTCTGTCCGACCTGCGCACGACGCTCGTGTCGGAGGAAGAGCTGGCCAAGGCCAAGCGTCGCTACGCGCGCGACGTGGAGGCCGGGTTCGACGACCTAGAGGGTCTTTGTAGCTGGTTTGGGGGTACGGCGCTGTTCTTCTCGCGCCCGCGCAGCCCGGCCGAACGCTACCGCCGCATGGCGGCTGTTAGTGCGAAGCAGATCCGCCAGGTGGCCCGCCGCGTGTTGCAGCCGGAGCGCATGGCCGCCGTGGTCGTGGGAAGCGTGACCCCAGGCCTGTCTTCACGCGTGGAACGAATCCTGCGGGAGTCGTTCCGATAGGCTCGCCGACGAGCCATTCCTGGGACTCACTTCTTGCGGGATTTCGCCGGCTCCTTCGCAGACGTGCCGGGCGGGATCGCGTCGACGCCGATGACCACCTTCTCCTTGATCGGGCGGCAGATAGTTTCTTGGCAGATGACGAAGCCGGCCTCGGCTTGCACGTCGCCATGCCCGAGCTTGGCGGAGACCAAGGCCACATCGAAACGGGCGGTGGAATCGGCGCTGACTGCTAGGTCAGCCCGGACAAGGCGCGTCTTCTCGACGGTGATCCCCGGATCGGGTGTCAGCTTTAGGGTGAGCGGCGCCTCGGCATTGAGGTGCCAGCCTTTCTTGGTTGCGATGGCCACACTGGCGCTAGCTTTTTCGCCCAGGGTGGCCTTGACGTGGTTCGGCTTGACCTCGTAGGCGTCGTCCGCGGCCCGGGCGGTGGCGCCGGCCAGGATCAGCCACGCGGCGCAGGCAGCCGCAAGACAGGGCGCGAGGTTCACAAATCGTGTTGTGAGCGGGGACATTGCCAAGGCCAGTCTATTGACGAGATCCCATCGCGGCAAACCTGATTCGCGCGCTGCCCGAAAATCGGCTAACTTTGGGCTATGCCTACTTTGATCGAAAAGGCTGACCGCGCGCGTCAGTTTGCGCGGGCCATCGCCTCGGACCTGGCGATGTATAACGAGGCCAAGCTGGCTCAGGGCATTGTGGACGACACGCTCTTCGACCTGATGATGGATGAGATCGAAGAGGGCCGCGCCCACTTCAAGTCACGTGTCACGCCCGAGATCGCAGCCACCAATGTCTTTGACCGTGCGCTGGTGGACATCCTGCTCAAGCAGCGCGGGCAGAATATCAAGTCGAAAATCTGGTGAGTACTGGCCTGCCCGTTAGTTCACGACAGCACACCTTCGTGGTTTCACCCACCGCGGCCGGACGGCGGCTGGACTTGGTGCTGGTGGCTGAATTCCCCCAGGTTTCCCGCACCCAGCTCACACGCCAGGTGTCCGAGGGGGCGGTCACGGTCAACGGGCAAATGGCAGCGCCTTCGCGCAAAGTGCGGGCTGGCGAAGTCATTGCGTGGACGAAGCCGGCGGCGCGGCCGAGCAGGGAGCTGCGCGCCCAGGACATCCCTTTGCACGTCGTGTACGAGGACGGGTCGCTGGTGGTGCTCGACAAGCCGCCGGGGCTGGTGGTTCATCCCGCCGCCGGGCACGAGGACGGAACCCTGGTGAACGCCCTGCTCGCCCATTGCCGGGACCTGCGGGGGATTGGCGGCGAGCTGCGTCCCGGGATTGTGCACCGCCTGGACAAGGACACCTCGGGCCTGTTGGTGGTGGCCAAGGATGATGCGACCATGGCCGCGCTAGGCGCCGACTTTGCGATCCATCGGGTCAGGCGCGTGTACGATGCGCTGGTGGTGGGCCGGCCGCCGCGGGCGGCGGGCACGATCGATACCCTGCACGGTCGCGATCCACACGACCGCAAGCGCTTCAGCACGCGGGTCAAGACCGGTCGGCGCGCCATCACCAACTGGCGGCTGGTTGAGGATCTGGGCCGGGCCGCGCTTCTGCAGGCCGAGTTGGAAACAGGGCGCACCCACCAGGTGCGGGTGCACCTTGCAGCACTCGGCTGCCCCATCTTGGGCGACACCACGTACGGCCGATCGCCACGCGACGCCGCCGTGCGGAAGATTGCGCAAACCCTGGGCCGGCAGGCGCTGCACGCGCGCGTGCTGGGCTTTGTCCATCCTAGGACTGGCGCGTGGCTGGAGTTCCAATCGGATCCGCCCGCTGACTTCGCGGCAGCGCTGGACAGTCTGCGTGTTCTGGTGGCTGATGACCGAGCTAAAGCAAACGCACGTGCTCAGACTCTATCCCCGAAGGGAGGTTGATATGGAGACCAGGGACTTTTCTGTTGATGGCGCTGTGTCCGTTCCGTTGCTGGTATCGGCCACAATCCCGGCGCCGTTTCGGCACGGCTTCAGCATGCGCGCCGGCGGGGTCAGCGCGACGCCCTACCAGAGCCTGAACCTGAGCAGCAAGTGGGGCGATACGCCCGAAAACGTGGCCGAGAACCGGCGCCGCCTCTTGGCCATCTCGGGGGCGCGCGCGATGTACGCGGTTTCGCAGGTGCACGGGACGCGGGTGGTGCGCGTCGTGGCCGGCGACGATTCCGAGGCGGTGAAGGGCGAACAGGCCGACGGGCTGTGCAGCGATGGGGCCGGCCTTGGCTTGTCGGTTCACGTGGCCGACTGCGTGCCCGTTCTGATCGCCGATCCGCGCACTGGAGCCTGTGCGGCGCTGCACGCCGGCTGGCGCGGGACCGCGGCTGGTGTGGCGACAGCAGGTGTGGACGCCCTGGTCGGGACGTTTGGCTGCCGTCCCGGCGACCTGCGGGTCGTGCTAGGTCCTTGCCATGGTCCCTGCTGCTTCGACGTGGGGCCCGAAGTCGTGGACGCTTTCGAAGCAGCCTGGCCCGGCGCACGCGCGGCGGGCGTCGTGTTGGACAC